>SVCS01000062.1 GCA_015058205.1 Clostridiales bacterium | reverse complement strand
GGGAAAAAATCACAGACTCTGATGGGAGTAACAGGAAGCGGCAAGACGTTCACTATGGCGAAGATCATAGAGAAGGTCCAGAAGCCGACGCTTGTCATATCCCATAACAAGACACTGGCAGCCCAGCTGCACGGTGAATTCAAGGAATTCTTCCCGGAGAATGCCGTTGAATACTTCGTATCATACTATGATTACTATCAGCCGGAGGCTTATGTCGCCTCTACAGATACATATATAGAGAAAGATTCCGATATCAATGCGGAGATCGAGAAACTGCGCCATTCGGCTACAGCGGCCCTCAGCGAGCGCAGGGATGTCATTATCGTAGCATCGGTGTCCTGCATATACGGGCTGGGCAGCCCGATCGACTACGAAAACCAGGTCATATCCATCAGACCGGGCATGGAGAAGGACCGACAGGAACTGTTGCGCAAGCTCGTTGATATCCAGTACACCAGAAATGATATGGCCTTTGAGCGGGGAACATTCAGAGTGCGCGGCGATATTATCGATATCTATCCTGCAGGAGCGGAGAACGCCGTCAGGATCGAGCTGTTCGGAGATGAAGTGGAGTCCATTAAGGAAATCAACCCTGTGACAGGAGAAATTCTGGGGCTCAGACAGCATGTTGCGGTGTATCCGGCGTCCCATTATGTCACCAGTCCTGAGAAGATTGAGAGGGCAACCCAGACCATCAATGAGGAGCTGCAGGAGAGGATTACCTGGTTTAAGGACAGAGGTAAGCTCATTGAAGCGCAGCGCATCGAACAGAGAACAAGATATGATGTGGAAATGCTAAGGGAAATCGGCACATGCAAAGGCATCGAGAACTATTCGCGTCATCTTGTGGGACTGCCTCCCGGAAGCAGACCGTATACGCTGATCGACTACATTCCGGATGATTTTCTGATTATGATCGACGAATCCCACGTGATGCTGCCGCAGCTTAGAGCGATGTACAACGGAGACCGGTCCAGAAAGCAGTCTCTCGTTGATTTTGGCTTCAGACTGCCGTCTGCGCTGGATAACAGACCGCTGAAATTTGAGGAATTCAACAGTCTGGTGGATCAGATTGTCTACGTCAGCGCTACGCCTGCTGAGTATGAGAGAGAGCAGTCCGGCGGAATCAGCGCAGAGCAGATCATCAGGCCGACAGGGCTGTTGGATCCTGTCATTGAGACCCATCCGACGGAGGGTCAGATAGATCACCTGATTGGTGAAATCAATAAGGTCACAAACAGAGGAGAACGTGTACTCGTCACGACACTTACCAAGAAGATGGCAGAGAGCCTGACAGATTATCTGCGAGGAAACGGAGTCAAGGTCAGATATCTGCATTCGGATATCGATACATTGGAAAGAATGGAGATTATCAGAGATCTGAGAATGGGCGTATTCGATGTGCTGGTTGGCATCAATCTGCTCCGTGAAGGCCTTGATATTCCTGAAGTTTCACTGGTTGCCATACTGGACGCAGATAAGGAAGGGTTCCTGAGGACCGAAACATCGCTGATCCAGACCATAGGAAGAGCAGCCAGAAATGTTGACAGTAAAGTCATTATGTATTGCGATGGAATCAGCAGCGCTATGGCAGCTGCCATCAAGGAAACAGACAGAAGACGCAAAATACAGGATGACTACAACCGTGAGAACGGCATTACACCGACCAGTGTCCGCAAAGGCATCCGCAAAGTCATCGAAGCTACCGTCAAGGCGGAGGATGCAGAAGGTTATGATTCCTTCCTGGCCGGACGCAAGCCGGATGAGCTCACGAAGAAGGAACTTCGTGATTATGTGAACAAACTTGAAAAGGAAATGAAACAGGCAGCGGCAGATCTCCAGTTCGAAAGAGCGGCAGAACTGCGTGACCTGGTATTTGAATACAGGGCCAGAATGTAAGCTGGCAGAATGAAGAGGGGCAGTCAGATATATGGCAGAATTGAACAAAGATATTGTAATAAGAGGAGCAAGAGAGAACAATCTTAAGAATATGGACGTGACCATTCCAAGGAATAAGATGGTCGTTTTCACGGGATTATCCGGCAGCGGCAAGTCATCTCTTGCTTTTGATACCATCTATGCGGAAGGGCAGAGAAAGTACATGGAATCACTGTCCTCCTACGCCCGTCAGTTCCTCGGTCAAATGGAGAAACCGGATGTTGAGTCTATAGAAGGGCTCAGTCCGGCGATCAGTATCGACCAGAAGTCCACGAACCACAACCCGAGGTCAACGGTTGGAACAGTCACGGAGATATATGACTACCTCAGACTTATGTACGCCCGCATCGGTATACCTCATTGCCCAATTTGCGGCAGGGAAATCTCCAGTCAGTCTGTGGATCAGATTGTGGAGACATTGATGCTGGAGGAAGAAGGAACCAGACTCACAGTACTGGCTCCTGCAGTGCGGCAGCGCAAGGGCCGCCATGAGAAAATCCTGGACCGCATTAGGAGAGAAGGATTCACAAGAGTCCGCGTCGATGGAGAAATCATGCACGTGGATGAGGATGAGATCAGCCTGGATAAGAACTTCAAACACACAATAGAGATCGTCGTCGACAGAATCAAGGTGAGAGACGGCGTTCAGAGCCGTTTGTCAGAAGCCTGTGAGCTGGCAATCACCCATGGGGATGGACTGGTGCAGGTCATCGTTGCAGCACCGGGCGCCGATCCGACAGAAAAGACCTTCAGCACTTCTCTGGCCTGTCCGGAGCACGGTGTCAGTATCGATGAGCTGGAGCCGCGGATGTTCTCCTTCAACAATCCTCTTGGAGCATGCCCTGAGTGCAAGGGCTTGGGCTATCTGCAGAAGGTAGATCCGGACTTGCTGATACCGGACCAGAGCCTCAGCATCATCGAAAAGGCCCTGGTGAATGCCTTTGCGACAATGGAGTACACCAGCTACTACTGGCAGGTGATCAAAGCCCTGGCGGACAAGTACAATGCGGATGTGACGAAACCATTCAACAAGCTTCCGAAGAAGTTCAGAGAGGTGCTTCTCTACGGAACGGGAGAAGAGAAGCTGACATACGATTACACCAACCGAAGCGGATTCGTGCAGCACAGGAGTCACACCTTCGAAGGCATCATTCCGAATCTGGAGAGGCGGTATCAGGAGACCAGTTCAGACTGGATCAAAGGCAAGATCGAACAGTATATGAGCACAGCGGAATGCCCATCCTGCCACGGAAACAAGCTCCGGAAGGAGCTTCTGGCAGTGACGGTCGGCGGCAAGAACATCATGGAATTCTGCGACCTTTCTGTTTCTGAGGAACTGGAGTTTCTGGACAATCTGAAACTGAGTCCTGCCCACGAGAAGATTTCCGCGGAAATCATCAAGGAAATCCGCGGAAGGCTGCAGTTCCTGGCAGATGTGGGGCTGGACTATCTGACCCTGAGCCGCTCTGCCATGACTCTGTCGGGCGGTGAATCCCAGAGAATCCGGCTGGCGACCCAGATCGGATCCGGTCTCGTAGGTGTTTCCTACATTCTGGATGAGCCGAGCATCGGTCTCCATCAGAAGGACAATCAAAAACTTCTGAAGTCTCTGCGCGAGCTGACGGATATCGGGAATACCCTGATCGTGGTCGAACACGATGAGGATACAATGTACGCCGCGGATCAGATTGTGGATATCGGTCCGGGAGCCGGGCTCAACGGCGGAGAACTGGTTGCCCAGGGCACGGTAGAAGACATCAAGGCCTGCGAGCGATCCATTACAGGGCAGTTCCTGAGCGGAAAGCGCAGTATCAAAGTTCCTTCGCAGAGACGCAAAGGCAACGGTAAATACATCACCGTCAAAGGCGCGGCACAGAACAACCTGAAGAATATCGATGTCAAATTCCCTCTGGGCAAGTTTGTGTGCGTCACAGGGGTTTCCGGCTCCGGCAAGAGCAGCCTTGTCAGTGAGATCCTCTATAAGGCCATTTCGGCAGAAATGTACAACTCCAAGGAAAAACCGGGCATCCATAAGAGCATCACAGGAATTAAGAATATCGATAAAATCATCAACATAGATCAGAAACCAATCGGCAAGACGCCGCGATCTAATCCGGCTACGTACACCGGCGTGTTTACGAACATCCGCGATCTGTTCGCCCAGCTGCCGGAGGCCAAGCTCAGAGGATACGGCAAGGGAAGATTCAGCTTCAACGTCAAAGGCGGCAGATGTGAAGCATGCAACGGCGACGGTATCATCAAAATAGAGATGCTGTTTCTGCCCGATGTCTATGTACCGTGTGAAGTGTGCAAAGGCAGACGTTACAATAGGGAAACGCTGGAGGTCAAGTACAAGGGCAAGAGCATCTACGACGTGCTGAACATGAACGTCAGCGAAGCACTGGAATTCTTTAAGAATCACCCGCCGATCAAACGGCACCTGCAGACCCTTGAAGACGTTGGTCTGGGATACATCAAACTCGGTCAGCCGAGCACCCAGCTCTCGGGCGGCGAGGCCCAGAGAATCAAGCTGGCGTCAGAACTGTCAAAGAAGAGCACAGGCAAGACCCTCTACATCCTTGACGAACCGACCACAGGACTGCATTTCGCAGACGTGGAAAAACTGCTGGATATTCTGTCACGGCTTACGGATCAGGGGAATACAGTCGTTGTCATAGAGCACAATCTGGATGTCATCAAATGCGCGGATCACATCATTGATCTGGGACCTGACGGAGGCTTCCGCGGTGGGCAGATCGTAGCCCAGGGCACACCGGAAGAGGTGGCGAAAACAGAGGGGTCCTATACTGGACAGTTCCTGCGCAAGTTGTTATAATGATAGACGGTCTGGCTCATGCAGAACAGGCAATGACGCTGAACGAAGATGACAGTCGGACCGAGAGGAGAATGAAATGATAGAAAAAATCAATCTGACAATGCTGACGGACTTTTATGAAATAACAATGGCAAACGGTTATTTTGAGGCCGGCATGCAGGATGACATCGCATATTTCGATATGTTCTTCAGAAAGATTCCTGATGACGGTGGATATGCTATTATGGCAGGTCTGGAACAGGTGATTCAGTACTTGGACAATCTGGAGTTTACTGACGATGACATTGAATATCTGAGAGGAAAGGGCATCTTCAGTGAGAAATTCCTGGAATATCTGAAAGAGTTCAAATTCACCTGTGACGTTTGGGCTGTTCCGGAAGGAACACCGATTTTCCCATATGAGCCGCTGATTACGGTAAGAGGTCCGGTTATGCAGGCGCAGTTTGTGGAGACGATGATTCTGCTGCTCGTCAACCACCAGAGTCTGATCGCCACAAAGGCCAGCAGAATCGTCAGAGCAGCGAAGGGCAGACCGATCATGGAATTCGGAACCAGAAGATCCCACAGCACGACAGCTGCAATATACGGTGCCAGAGCTTCCTTCATCGGAGGATGCGCAGGAACAGCATGCACGATCGCCGATGAGCAGTTCGGTACGCCGGCACTGGGAACCATGGCCCACAGCTGGGTTCAGATGTTCGATAATGAATATGAGGCATTCAAGACATATACACAGATCTATCCTTCCAACGCCACACTTCTGGTCGATACATACAATGTCCTGAAGTCAGGCGTTCCGGCTGCGATCAAGGTATTCAAAGAACTGGATCCGCCGAACAAGGGAATCAGAATCGATAGCGGCGACATCTCATTCCTGACGAAGAAGGCACGTAAGATGCTGGATGATGCTGGATTAGAGGAGTGCAAGATCGTCATCTCCAACTCTCTGGATGAGTACATTATCAGAGATGTATTGGAAGAGGGCGCATGCATCGATTCCTTCGGCGTAGGTGAAAGACTGATCACTTCCAAGTCAGAGCCTGTATTCGGCGGTGTGTATAAGCTGGCAGCCCTCGAAACAGAGGGGAAAATGATTCCTAAGATCAAAATCAGCGAAAATGTTGAGAAGATCACAAATCCTGGATTCAAGACAATCTGGAGACTCTTCGACAAAGACACCAACAGAATGCTGGGCGACCTCATCTCCCTTGCCGATGAAGAGCAGCCTTCCGGTGAATCCATCGAGATCTTCGATCCGAACGCGGTCTGGAAGAAGAAGACGATTACGAACTTCTACGCCAAGAATCTGCGTGAGCGCATCTTTGAGGGCGGTAAGAAAGTATACGAAAGCCCTGATATCAAGGAAATCAAGAAGTACTGTGCAGAGCAGATGGATCTCATGTGGGATGAGATGAAGCGTTTTGAGAATCCGCAGACTTACTATGTTGACCTGTCGGATAAACTCTGGAACCTGAAGAACAACATGATCAACGAAGCGAAGTAACGAGTTGTGATTGTAACATCCGGCCACGGCTGAGGTATGCCGGCTTTGGTCCTCGTCGCAGGCGGTCACAGCGACTCACTCATAAGAAATAAGAAACCCGGAGAAACTCGCCTTACGGCTCAAACATCTCCGGGTTTTTACTTATTTCTTTATTCGTTTCGTCGGTGCCCGCAGCTGCTCCTGCGGAATCAGCCTTGATACCTCAGCCGTGGCCAAAGACAATCACAGTTCGCTGCGTTCTTTATGCTTTGCCGGCGGAGCCGAGCACGTTCTGGATCTTATGTGCTACCATGTCCTTTACTGCCTGACGTGCAGGTTTCAGGTACTGGCGCGGGTCAAAGTGATCAGGATGTTCGGCCATATACTTACGAATGGTGGCTGTCATTGCAAGTCTGATATCTGAGTCGATATTGATTTTGCAAACGGCCAGTTCAGCAGCATGGCGCAGCTCTGCTTCAGGAATGCCGATCGCATCAGGCATGTTGCCTCCATACTGGTTTACGATTTTTACAAATTCCTGAGGAACGGATGATGAACCGTGAAGTACGATAGGGAAGCCCGGGATCCTCTTGATGCATTCTTCGAGTACATCAAAACGAAGTGGAGGCGGTACCAGAATACCTTCCTCATTGCGGGTGCACTGTGATGCCTTGAACTTATATGCTCCGTGTGATGTTCCGATGGCGATTGCCAAGGAGTCACAGCCTGTTCTTGTAACGAACTCCTCAACCTCATCAGGATGTGTATAGCTTTCTTTTCCGGCTTCAACACATACTTCGTCTTCGACTCCTGCCAGAGTGCCAAGCTCTGCCTCTACGACTACGCCGTGATCATGTGCGTAATCAACGACCTGCTTGGTAATCCTGACATTATCCTCAAAAGGCATTGAGGAACAGTCGATCATTACGGAAGTGAAACCTCCGTCGATGCAGGATTTGCATACTTCGAAGCTGTCTCCATGGTCAAGATGAAGCGCCATAGGAATATCCGGGTTTTCTTTCACTGCCGCCTCAACCAGCTTAACGAGATAAGTGTGGTTCGCATAATTGCGGGCGCCCTTTGAAACCTGCAGAATAACCGGACTGTTAAGCTCACCGGCTGCTTCTGTGATGCCTTGTACAATTTCCATGTTGTTGACATTGAATGCACCAATGGCGTATCCGCCGTCATAAGCTTTTTTGAACATTTCAGTAGTTGTAACTAATGCCATTTTAAGCCTCCTTGCTTTTATTTAATCATCTGATCCGGAATCGTCAGCAGCTTCTGTTGACTCCGTTGCTTCGGATTCTTCTATCTGCTGCTCCGCTTGGGTCTTTGCCTGTTGCTCCGCAAGCTTGGCAGGGTAGTCCATAATGACACCGATGCGGTTGTAGATAAGGAATCCAGCAGCAATCAGGATGATCAGAACGATTATAATATCATTCTTTCTGTAAAAAAAGTCTCTCATTGTGGTCGTAATTTCCTCCGTATAAACAATAACACAAAATATAGTGTTGTTCAACTTGTAATGGCTTCTTGTAAAGGCTTGCGGTTTTATTGTATAATGATGCGGCGGGAGGGGTAGGTAAACGGATAATGGTCAACGTCGAAATAGGATCTAATGACGCAGGGCAGAGGCTGGACAGGTTTCTCAGGAAGTATCTGAAGAAAGCGCCCCTGTCGGCTGTGTACAAGATAATACGCAAAGACCTCAAAGTAAATGGCAAGCGAGCTAAGGAGGACACTGTCCTTGAAGAGGGCGACGTGCTCACTTTTTATGTTGCGGAAGACAGGCTCAATGAACTGACTAAGGAACCTGTGAAACACAGGGCGAAACGACAGTTTGCCATTGCTTATGAAGATGAGAATGTCCTGATCGTGAATAAGCCTAAGGGTCTTCTGACCCATGGAGACGCAAATGAGAAGAAGAACACGCTGATGAATCAGGTCTGCGGATATCTGCAGGACAAGGGCGAATTTGATCCTTCCGGGGAAAAGACATTTACACCATCACCGGTGAACCGGCTGGACAGAAACACCACAGGACTGGTTATCTTCGGTAAAACTGCAGAAGCTTTGCGCCAGCTTACGAAACTGATCAGATTGCGGGAATACATTTCAAAGTACTACCTGACCATTGCGGCAGGGAAACTGACAGAAGAGCTGCATATCGACGACAGATTGACGAAGGATGCAGAAAAAAACAAGGTCCATGTATCCCGGGAGGGACAGAATGCGGTATCCATTGTGCGTCCGGTGGAGTACAGTGCCGATGGGAAGTTTTCCCTTGTGGAGGTTGAACTTGTCACAGGACGGACCCATCAAATCAGGGCGCACATGGCAGGAAGAGGATTCCCGCTGGCGGGAGATTCAAAGTATGGAACTTCCGCAGCAGGCCGCCGGGCGAATGATATCGTAAAGAAATACGGGGTGACGACGCAGTTGCTCCATGCATACCGGCTGAGTTTCGGTGATATTCCGGAAGAATATACGGAGCTTGCAGGTATCAGAAATCTTGAAATCAAAGCAGATATTCCGAAGGACTTCCAGGGGGTTTGGGATAAACTGAAAGGATAAACAAAAGCAACAGCAAATGAATGAACATAATGAGTTAAACAGCGCAGAAGAAATCAATAACACAGAAGAAACAAAACCAGCGAAAAAAAGCAGCTTCCTAAAGGATCTGATCAAGGATATTATCATCGCAGTGGTGATTGTGCTTGCAATCACAGCGGTGATAAAACCGACGATTGTCAAAGAAGA
>SVCS01000061.1 GCA_015058205.1 Clostridiales bacterium | reverse complement strand
TTCTATCCCAGGTTCAGGCCACATGAATCAAATGGTTATTTAACACCAGCCCAATACTATGAGGCTGCGTAAGAACACTGGCCATGACTCCACTTTTTGGGGTACGCGTCATTGGCAGCAAATAACTGAAGGTTTTCATGATTTTCCGAAATAATACCGCTTCCGTGTCTAGAATCCCAGATCCTCATTGACCAGAATTACGTGCATACGGTCAACAATGCTGGAATATCTTGTGATAACAGTATGGCAGCAGACTGTGTTGCCCGGGGACAGACAGTTTCCGCACTTGCCGGTGACGGCGCACGGTGTGTTCTTGCCGAGTCTGATGCAGTTCGGTGGACAGGCATCGCATTTGATCCTGGCGATGGCTGCATGCACATCCCTGGCAATCTTCTTAGCACCTATCACGAAAATCACCTTATCCGGTCCCCAGATAATCGGCGCGACTCTGTTGCCGGTACCATCGATGTTGACGATTTCTCCGTCCAGGGTGATCGCATTGGCGCTGGTCAGCATGAAATCCGCTGAGAATATAGCGCGTCTGATTGCCTTACCCTTTTCCGGATCCGGTTCCTTGAATGGTTCGTACGTAGTGTAATTCCCCTTGTTCAGTTCTTCGAATACGCCCAGCTGGTTCAGCGTCTCGCTGCCACCTCTGCCGACGGAAGATCCTTCCGGAATCATTTCCAGAATCATCTTCAGGGCCTCTTCCCCATTCTCTGCATAGTAACCTTTCATGCCTCTCTTCTCGAGGGCTTTGATTACGGTTTCAATTTTGACTTTATTGCCTTTGCTGATATTATCTGTTTTCATTGGTTATCCTCCTGCCACATTGCGCCGGTTTAATACGGCCTCTCATCTATTACATCCTTCAGAAACTCTGCTGTCGCTTTCATTCCTGCTCCCGCAGCCGTTTCAAGGCTTCCTTCTTCTTTGACGCTTGCCGCGACAACTGCCGCGGTCAGAACATCTCCTGCACCCTTCGTTTCTGCGAAGGTCAGCTTCCGCTCCGGCTTGATCAGGCCGGACTGCGTTCCTTCCTTATAATATAATCCCCCGCCTTTCAAGGTGATGATCACTCTCTCGACCCCGCGTTCCTCAAAGGCATCGCCGGCGGCCATGAGCTGGTCCATTCCGAGAACCTGCTGTCCGCTCATCGCTTCTGCCTCCATTCTGCCAGGCAGGACACAATATGCCTTTAACTTGGATTCCGCAAATCTGGTTCCGCCTGCAATGGAACCCGGGTCGAAGAATATTCTGCTTTTGTCAGCGTACTGATTGGATATATAGTCCAGAGTCTCTGCAGGAACAGTTCCATCCACGACGATGGCGTCCGCTTTCTCCAGAATTCCAGCGCAGTCGTTGATCATCTGCGGCGTCAGCATCTCCATTGCCGTGCTGTTCTCTCTCTGGAACTGCAGCTCTCCTATAATATTGTGGATTTCTACAGACACCGGCGTGCTGCTTGCTGTCGATCTGATTCCCGAGATATCAACACCGGCATTTTCGAGTTCACATCTCGCCGCCAATCCGAACGCGTCATCACCGACTACCGATATGAATACCACATCTTCTCCATGGTCTGAAGCCAGATACCTTGCAATATTGTACGCGCATCCGCTGTTCGAAACACGTATTTCCGTATCCTTCTCTGCGACAACAGGATCGTAACCGCCGAACTGGTTTCCACCCATTCCGACCTCATTCCAGTAATTCTCACTCGCCTGTTGGCGCATGGTACGCTCGTAGTACTGACTGAAGCCTTCCAGCTGCTGTTCTCCGGCGCTCCTGTCATTGCCTGCCGGATCGATCCCTGCCTGACGCAGCGCTTCTTCATCCTGTTTTTTCTGGAGCTGCACGTCACGCTTCGGCGGCATCAGTCTCACATCGACTTCCACCAGCACCGCTCCTATTACAGCTATCATTCTACAAACACACTCCCTCCTATGAACTCTCTGAGTATTGAGTTGTTTGGAACATCTGTCTCATCTTCTATCGTCTCAAACAGCCTGAAGAATCCTATGAGTCTTCGAGCCTCTCCATATTCAGGCTGATCAGGCGTAATCTCTTCGAGCAAAGGCAACGCATACTTTTTCAGGAGACTTGTCTCATATGCCAGCGTCGAATTGAAGAGGACATCTGCTTCTCCGTTGTAAGGGAAGATGTTCTTATCCTCACCGCCTCTGACTTTTGGCCATGCCTCTATTGTTTGTGCTGCCGAATGTCCTCTGTAATTGTAGTCGCGCACAAGCCTTCTGAGCAGTCTGGCGTCTGTTGTCGGGACTCTGTTGTGAATGTCTACGTTGATCTGTGCCAGCGGACTGATGTAAATTTTGAATTTTGTTTCATCCGGAATCTGCTCCGTGAGCTTTTTATTCAGCGCGTGGATTCCTTCAATGACGATGAGCTGATCTTCATCGATCTTCGTGAGCCTCGTGCCGAAGATCTTCTCTCCCTTGAGAAAATCAAAGACCGGAAGATCTACTTCCTTACCGGCGAGGAGATCATTCATATTGCTGCAGAAGAGATCAATATCGACAGCATTCAGACTTTCGTAATCCTTCTCGCCATTTTCATCGACCTCCATGTCATCCCTATTGATGAAGTAGTCATCTGTGCCCATGTATATCGGTCTGAGGCCATTTACTCTGAGCTGTATGCAAAGCCTCTTGGCGAACGTCGTCTTGCCAGATGAGGAAGGACCGGCAATCAGAATGATCCTGCTCCTCCTGCCTTTGATCTCATCGGCGATCTCTGCGATTTTCTTCTCGTGAAGCGCTTCTGAAAGCAGAATGGTATCTTTCGCACCGCCCTTTTTGATGAGATCATTCAAATCAGCCAGATACCTGGTTCCCAGAAGATGCAGCCATCTGTGTTCCTCGCTGAAAGCGCCGTATATCTTGTTATCGTCGACGTATTCCGGAATTCTGTCAGGAGTGCTGTAATACGGATAGCGAAGCAGTATTCCTTTGTGGTATTTTCTCAGCTCAAACCACTTGATATATCCTGTCGACGGCACCATCGGTCCGAAGAAATAGTTCACATATGATTTCACTTCGTCTCCCTCAGGTACATCGATTGTATAGAATGCAGGCTGGTAATCGGGATCTGTAATCTGATCCAGCAGGCGGGCTTTCTCATGATAGCCGGCTTCCTGCCAGATGCGCAGTCCCTCTTCCATCGTTACCCTACTTCTGCGGAACGGAAGATCCATGCGGACAAGTTCCTTCATACGCAGTTCGATCTTCTTGACAACTTCTTCCGACAGCAGTTCCTGTATCTTATCCTGCGCCGATTTCGGAAGGCCTCTCTGCGGACGAACACGAGTGAAGAATCCTTTGTTCAGAGAATTGTCGATCTCTGCATCTGCATTCTCAACACCAAGCTGAGCAAATATTTCCCTGACCGCTATGATATAAATGAAATTCAGGCTGCGTTGGTACGTCAAATTTGCACCCACCGTCCTCATATCCAAAAGCTCTACAGAATCTCCTTCCTTCAACTCCTCTGTAAGCTCTGTATCTCTTCCATTCAAACTGGCCAGCAGGATGTCATACTTAAACGGACCTTTCTCCCTAATCAGGTCTTCGATGGTCATGCCTTCACTGATATTCAGTTGTTCTCCGTCTTTCACGGTATCGTATTTCATCTTAATATTCATGGCTGTAGTATACCATATAAAAAGGAGCTTGTCGCATGCATGCGACAGCCCCTATGAAAGTCTTTATACGGCATTCACCTGTTCTAGGCAGGTGCCTGCTGCACATCGGATGCGCTTGCCTGCTCAGTGAATTCACTGCTTTCGGATTCCGCAAGCGCGTTTGAAACCTCTTCAGTTGTAACAACAGGATCTGTCTGCGCTGTCGATCTGCGGTTTCTCGCGTTCATACGACGTCTGCGCATCAGGTCAAGGATTCGTCTCATCTCATCTTCTTTCAAAGTGATTCCCCTGGACATCTTCTGATGATATGGATCCCAATCGCGGATGTCATACTTCGCCATGCCGCCATTCCATCTCACGAGATTGATTTCCTTTGTCCAGCCAGTATCCTGCGTGCTGATAATCCCGATTTCCTCAATGATTTCAAACGTTACATCTCTGTCATCATCATATACTGCCATGATAATAATCTCCTTTCCTTTCGCCCCTTATTCGAAATATAAATGATGCGTTTTGTGGCAGGAATATATTACCATTTATTGAAGTATATGTCAACCGATTAATTCTCGCTGTCCATAACCTCTTTGATGATTGCCGGCAGTCTCCTGCAGGTCTCTTCCGGCAGAGATGCGACTGACACGCGGATTCCCTTGGCAAGAGGTACGAGGAATACATCACGTTCCTCCAATTTGCGGCTGATTCCGTCCGGGTCATCGCAAGGAACGCTGACGAAGAAGCCTGCGTCGTACGGCACGATTTTGAGACCGCACTCCACTGCTGCCTCACTGAAGGCTCTACCCCTGGCGGCCAGCATATCTCTGTAGATCTTTCTCTCCTGATTGACTTTCTCAAGTAATTCCGGATCGCTGTAGATTCTCGACAGGATCACCTGTGCAATCTTAGCGCTGTTGGACCAGCTGCCTCTTGAGGAATACTCGGCAACGCGCCTGAACTCTTCTGCGATTTCCGGCGTTTTCGCAACGCAGATCATCGCTCCGCAACGCGCCCCGTAAAGTGTAAAGGTTTTGCTTAAGCTGTAAGCCACGATGCTGATTACATTCTCAGGAAGTCTGGCCAACCCCGGCATGAAGCTTCTGTACTTGTCTTCATCTCCCGCAAAATCAATATAGGCGGAGTCGACAAGCAACGCGATGGCTTTGCCGCACTTTGCTTCTTCCGTCAGTATGTCAATGACTTTGTCCCAGTCATCATCCGTCAGGGAGTAGCCTGTCGGATTGTGCGCCGGCGTGTTCAGGATGATGACAAGACTGTTCTGTTCCGCCAGAAGAACTGCTGATGCTTCGCGGAACGAATCCGCATTGAATGTTCCGTCTTCGGTGAACAGTTCAAATGTCGCAATGCGTCTTCCGATCTCCCCGGAAATCGTTCCGTAAGGGGCCCAGTGCCAGTCACTTGTCAGCACCTTGTCGCCAGGCTCCGAGTAGTTGGAGATGACGTTTCTGATCGATCCTGTTCCGCCAGGTGTCGCAACCGCTTCAATATATCCTTCCGGAACATTGGATCCAAAAGCAGCCTTCTTCACTGCATCCCGGAATGGCTGTGTTCCGCCAATCGGCGCATATTCTGCGTAATCCACTGGTTTGAGGCTTCTGAACACTTCGTCAACAGACTGCAGAACGACGAGCTTGCCATCATCATCAAGGAGCGCGCCTATGGTGCCGCTGATGACGTTGTCTTTGCCTTTTTCGGCGATGGCTGCCTTGGCTCTGCTGGATATTCCGAAGATCTTATCTTCCCTTGGAATATTTCTGTTGTTCTTTCTTGCTAAAATGTACTCTGCCATTTTACTTCTCCTTGTCGATGATCACTTTTACGTAATTGATATTCTTACCGGATTCGCTGAACTTGTCCTCGTATTCGGTCGTTATGTTCTTTGATTCATAGGTGCAGTCTGGTGCGTGAAGATCTCTCGTCATCTCCACAGTGCGGAGAATGTCCGCGCATTCTGTGATTTCTTCTAATGTGAAGGCGAAGAGTCCCTCATTGTCGGTTTTGATTTCAATGAACCCTCCGTTTTTCAATGCCCACGCATACTCCCGGAGTCTTTCACGGTAGGTCAGCCTGCGCTTGGCGTGTCGTGCCTTCGGCCATGGATCGCTGAAGTTGAGATAGATCCCGGAGAGCTGATTTTCTTCAAACAAATCCGCCATGTGATCTACAAAGCAGTTCACAAATTTGAGATTGTTCAAATCGGCTGACACGCCTTCCATCCGCTCTTCACCCGGAACATTTTCCGGCCAGCTGGTCTCTCCGCTGACACACATCGCCTTTTCCGCTGCACGGAGTACGACGGTTTCCTGCCCTTCTATGGCAAGATATCTGCTGCCGGGATTCGCAGCCGCTTTCGTAATGATAAACTGCCCTTTGCCGCAGCCGATTTCCACGTAGAGCTCCTCAGCGCAATCGCAGTATTTCTGCATGCTTCTGTCGCCCTTGAATACCATATGCCCCTTGCACCTTGCAAGTCTCTTGTCCAAGTCTTTTGCCTTACGTTGTCTCATAACAGCACTCTCTGCAGCACTACTACTGCCAGGAATACGCAGAATATGATCGATGCGATCAGATCACGCCCTGCAAACTTCATGGCGTTCATCCTCGTCCGCTTCACGACGCCACCGTAACAGCGGGCTTCCATTGCCATAGCCAGATCCTGTGCGATTCGGAACGCACTGATAAACAAAGGCACCAGAATCGGAAGGAGCGCCTTCGCTCTTCTGAGGATGTTCCCACTTTCGAAATCCGCCCCTCTGGCTTGCTGCGCTTTGATGATCTTATCTGTTTCCTCCAGCAGAGTCGGAATGAATCTGAGGGCTATGGTCATCATCATCGCCAGTTCGTGAGCCGGAAGTCCGATCTTCTTAAACGGGGAAAGCAGTGCTTCGATTCCATCTGTCAAACCGATCGGTCTCGTGGTCAGCGTCAGCATGGTTGAACCGATGATGAGTAGTATGAGTCTGACGGCCATGAATTCGGCTGTCCTCAGACCCTGCCGGGTAATATGAAGAAATCCCAGCTGCCAGATGATATCGCCTTTTATCATAAACATGTTGACGGCTATGGTAAAGAATATGATGATCAGCACTGGTCTGAGTCCGCGCCAAATGTACTTCCTCGGTACTTTCGACAGAATAATCACTGCCTCCAGAAGTACAAAGGCAGCAATGAACCCGGTAAAATCTTTCACGACAAAGAGCGCTACAATATACAGCAGCGTTGCTAAAATCTTGACTCTTGGATCCAACCTGTGGATCACCGAGTTCCCCGGATAAAATTGTCCCAGCGTGATATCTCTTATCATTTTATTAATGGTCTATCTGAAAATTATTTTCCCAGCGCCGCTGCAATGGCATCTGCGGCCTGGTCCACGGTGAGGCAGTCGGCAGGAAGTTCTAAGCCTCTCTTTCTGAGCTGCGACACGATTTCCGTCGCATCAGGAAGCGCCAGCCCCATCGCCTTGAGTTCCTCTTCTCTTCTGAAAATCTCTGACGGCGTTCCGTCCATAGCCAGTCTGCCTTTGTCTATGACCAGCACCTGATCAGACATCCTGGCGATATCATTCATGTTATGTGAAACGAATATGGTGATATTGTTCTCCCGTCTGTGAATGTCCGCCACCATATCGAGAATATCAAAATGCGCCTTCGGATTCAGCCCTGCCGTCGGTTCATCGAGCACGAGAATATCCGGTTTCATCGCCAGGACGCCGGCAATGGCAACCCTTCTCTTCTGTCCTCCAGACAGCTCAAAAGGCGACTTGTCCTTGAGATGTTCGTAATCCAGACCGACAAGGCCAATGGATTCACGGACTCTGGCATCGATTTCTTCCTGATCCAGACCGAGGTTCGTCGGTCCGAAGGCAACATCCTTTGCTACCGTTTCTTCGAACAGCTGGTATTCAGGGTATTGGAAAACAAGCCCCACTTTTTTCCGGATGTCCAGCATCTTCGTGTGGCTGTCCGTTATATCGACACCGTCGATGACAATGGTTCCCGAATCAGGCTTGAGCAGCCCGTTCAGGTGCTGAAGAAGGGTGGACTTGCCTGATCCTGTATGCCCGATCACGCCTACGAAGCTTTTGTCTTCTATTCGGAAGCTTACGTCATCCAGCGCTACGGATTCATGAGGCAGTCCTTCATTATATATATGGGTCAGATTCTTTACTTCTATCATAAGGACCTCACCTCCGCTTCTTCTTTTGCCTTGAGCAGGGTTTCGATGAGTTCCTCATCTGTCAGTATATCTTTCGGCAGATCAATGCCGCGGCTTCTGAGATCGGATGCCAGCTGTACAGCCGCCGGAACACCGAGACTGAGCGCCTTGAGTTCTTCTGTGCGGCTGAAGACTTCACGCGGCGTTCCTTCCAGTTTGATCACGCCATTGTCCAGTACGATCACATGATCCGCACAGGCGGCTTCCTCCATGAAGTGGGTGATGAAGACAACCGTCATGCCTTTGCGGTTAAGATCTTTTGCGATGGAGAGAACCTCTCTGCGGCCGCGTGGATCGAGCATCGCCGTCGGTTCATCGAATACGATGCATTCCGGTTCCATGGCGATTGCGCCTGCAATCGCAATGCGTTGCTTTTGGCCGCCGGAAAGAAGATGAGGCGCTTTCTCTTTGTAATCGCCCATCTCTACTCCTTCAAGGGCACTATCTACCCGTCTTCTGATTTCAAGCGGATCGATGCCGAGATTCTCAGGTCCAAAGGCAACGTCATCCTCCACGATCGCGGAGACGATCTGGTTGTCAGGATTCTGGAATACCATCGCAACGCGCTGGCGGACATTCCACATGTTCTCAGGAACGGAAGTGTCCAGCCCGTCTATATAGACTTTGCCTGCCGTAGGCAAAAGCAGCCCATTCAGGTTCTTCGCCAGCGTGGACTTGCCGGAGCCATTCTGCCCGATGATGGCTGTGAAACTTCCTCGCTGAACAGTAAAGGAGACGCCGTCTATTGCTCTGAACGAGACAGGGGCTCCTCCTTCATCCGTTTTAGAATATTCAAATATCAGGTCTTCTACTTTGATAAAATCCATTTCAGTCCGTAATCAGTATCTGCCGATGCCTACTTTCTTAAGTGCCGAAGTGATTGCGAGTGCTACAGCGATTCCGACTGCGAACTGTCCAATGTTCCAAGGAATGCCGAGTGCCGCAACAGCCCATGTTCCATAGATCACTCTCTCAGCAATAAAGTAGCCGAACACCATGAAAAGACCTCCGCATGTCATGGCGAAGATACGGGATAAGAGTTTGCCTTTTGCCGTGAGCTGTTTCTTCGCAAAAGCGTCCATGATGGTGACGGTGATCAGCGCCATGACACCTTTGATGACAAAGGTCCAAGGCGCCCAGAACGCAAATCCGCTCAGGATATCTCCCATCATGCATCCAAGGGACGCAGCTGCAACACTGTGCTTTTTATCGAGGATAAAAATCGCAATGAAGATAATCCCGTCACTCAGATTCACATATCCTTGTGTGAACGGAATTGGTATACGCAGCAC
>SVCS01000010.1 GCA_015058205.1 Clostridiales bacterium | reverse complement strand
AATACCTTGTAGCTTGAGAATAAGCTGTTCTTCATCATCTGACCTTCTCCTTCCTAGTCTTCGATTTTCTTGAATTCCCTTACTTTTGTCTTTCTGATTGCCTCTATCCTTGCTGCGTCCATGTCGAGAATCATTTTTCCGACTTTATTGATGTCACCTGCTCCCATGGTGAGAACCAGATCCCCCGGACCTGCCTTCTCATAGACGAAGCTGGCGATATCCTCAAAGTCCTCAATGTAGAAGACGTGTTTGGATGGATCATGCTCCAGTATCTTCTCCATCAATGACTTTGAACTGATCTTATATATGTTTGTCTCTCTTGCTGCATAAATCTCCGCGAGAATGATCTCATCTGCGTTGTCAAATGCCTCTCCGAAATCGTCCATCAGCGCCATTGTCCTCGTATAGGTGTGCGGCTGGAACAGACACCAGAGCGTTTCGTGCTTCATGTTTTTGACTGCAGCAAGAGTTGCCTTGATTTCAGTAGGATGATGAGCGTAATCGTCAATAATCTTGACATCCGTGCTCGTTCTGCCCAGAACGTCGAATCTCCTGTGGGTCCCATGATAATTTTCCAGCGTTCTCACGATGTCATCGACTTCCACGCCGAGGATATGACTGCATGCAAAGGCAGCCAGCGCATTGAGAATATTATGCTCTCCCGGAATCTGCAGCTTGATGGTGCAAAGGCTCTCTCCTCCATGATTCACATTGAAGTACGGCATGCCTTCCGTATCAAATCCGATGTTGCTTGCATAGTAATCACAGCCTCTTGAGATACCGAATGTCACAACATTCGGGAGACCTTCCGTCGCGCTGCTGACATATGCGTTCGCATCATATGCGATGACGACCCCGTCTTCCGGAACGAGACTTGCAAACTTCTTGAACGATCTTGCGATATGACCGACATCTTTGAAGTAATCCAGATGGTCGGAATCAATGTTGAGTATGATTTCGATATTTGGCCGCAGTTCCAGAAAACTGTCTCTGTATTCGCAGGCTTCTGTGACGAAGTATTCGTCTCCTCCCACATAGCAGTTTCCGCCGATTTCATCCAGATTGCCGCCTACGAGAATCGTTGGTTCCTTGTTTGCGTCCTTCAGAATCAAGGATACCATGGATGTAGTTGTTGTCTTGCCGTGGGTGCCTGAAATGGCGATGCTGCTTTTGTACCTGCCCATAAGCGCACCAAGAGCCTGCGCTCTTGTAATCGTCGGTATGCCAAGTTCCCGGGCTCTCTTGAGCTCAGGATTATCATCTCCGACAGCAACGGTATATACAACAAGATCCGCATCTTCAACGTTCTTCGCTCTGTGGCCAAGGAATATCTTCGCGCCCTGTTCCAGAAGCCGTTCCGTGATATCACTTTCACGCATGTCCGATCCGGATACTTCAAATCCTCTGGACATGAAAACTTCGGCAACAGCGGATAAACCAATGCCGCCAATGCCTATACAATGTACTCTTCTATATTCAGATAAATTGATCATCTATGTCCCCCTATTTACGCATGTTAAGTATACCATAAAAAATGCCTGTATGTGAAAAAAGTAAAAGCTCTTCTTTTTATAATTGTCAGATTTTTTGCATAATTACTTGTTTTTTCAATTATTTGCGTGTATACTCATTTTATAATTCATAAGGGTATGAAAGGCGGTATTAAAAGATGAATATCACAGACGTTCGTATCCGCAAGGTTAGCGATGAAGGTAAAATGAAAGCTGTTGTGTCGATCACATTTGACGACGAGTTCGTTGTGCACGACATCAAGATCATCGAAGGCCAGAATGGTCTGTTCATTGCAATGCCTAGCAGGAAAATGGGAGAAGGCGATTTTAGAGATATCGCTCACCCGCTGGTATCTGAAACCAGAAACAAAATCAGAGACGCCATCTTTGAGGAATACGACAAAGTGCTGGCTGAGAAGGCTTCTGAAGAAGCTGAAGCGCCGGCAGAGTTCTAGCAAGATAAGAAGTTCAATTTTGGTAAAGCAAAAGGAGCCATCGAAGCTCCTTTTTGTATTGCCTTTGTTCCGTCTTTATACAGGTTTCATGCAGTCAGTTACTGCCTGTCAAAATACCGTTTTCCACTGTCCGGATAGAAATAGGTTCTGATGTATCCATCTGTTGAAAGTACAACAAACTCGTTCGTGTCCTCCACATAATAGACCATATCCCCATCTTCCTTCTCGGTCTTTGTCAGGGCATCAGGATTTGCAATGACTGCATTCGCAGCTGCAAGATACTCCTCCGGAGAATCAAATCCCATATATTTTCCGTGCTTCTTGTAGTGGCTTTTCAATAAATCGTAGTTCCTGAACTTGTAGTCAGCCTTCGCTGCCTGCGTCTCTGTCTGCTCAACGGTCGTTGTCTCCGTCTGCTCTGTTTGAATCGTTTCAGTCGGCAGAGACTGCGTCGTACCCTCTTCTGCCGTACTGCTGCTTTTCTTTCCGCAGCCTGTGCACACCAGCATTACAGAAAGCATGACTGCCAGAATGATGATCAGTCCTGTCAGCGCTGCCTTTGCATTATTTCTCTTCTTCATGATATTCCCTTCTGGCTTCATTCAGGCTGCATGCGTTGGCACCGCCTGCGAAATCCGGATCACGCCTCTGCACAGGATCGTCCTCCCATCCGCAGATTGGACAAATCTCAAAAGCATTTTTCTCTGTAAAGTAATGCTGTCCGCAGCATGGGCAAATTCTGTCCGCAGCAAACAGCTTTTCTGCAAAGGCAACAGCCTGCCGCTGCTTTTCCTCATCCATAAAGTCGATTGTATACCCTTCGTGTCTGCCCCAGAGCATCCCTTCATATTCCAGACGGGAATGCTTACAGTAACGCCGCATGCCTTCCTCCAGCAGATCCGGCCCCTGATTCACCGGGTACCCGCTGGTCACAATAAGTGCCATATGCTTGCCCTGCCAGAGGGATGGGCCGCGCTTATCACCGTAGTACATGTTCATAGCGTAGACCAGTCGGTCAAGCATGGCTTTGGCCGGCGGTGTACAGTACCAGGAGTAAATCGGCGTTGCCAGAATAAGAAGATCACTCTCCATGACGGAATCAAAAATCTGCTGCATATCGTCATTCTGCGCACAGCTGACTTTGTCCCAGTCCTGTTGGCACGCTCTGCATGCAATACATGGTCTGATATTCATTTCACTCAGATTGAACTCCTGCACATGGCATTCGAGCTGTCTGAGTTTCTCCGCAACAACATCCGTCAGAACATTCGTGTTCCCTTGTTTTCTCGGACTGCTGCGAAATATGGTGATCCTCTTCATTTCAATCCTCCCGCTGATGGGAATCCATAAGCGCTGTCGGCGCTGTAAACGGCTCTTTTGATCGCTTCGCTGATAGCTTCTGCTGCAAGCACACCGATCACATCACGATCCGCTTTGACATCTCCGACGGATACTGCATATATGCTGTCACCGTCTGCAGAAGTATGTACCGGCCGGATCAATCTGGCGTATCCGTCATGAGCCATCCCTGCAATCTTGCAAAGGGATGCCTTATCGAACGCGGCATTCGTGATGATGATTCCAAGCGTAGTATTCTCTACGAAGCGGTTCTCAACTGTTTCGATGCTGCTTCGCAATACTTCCTCCGTGCTGCGGAATGCCGACTTATCTTCTGTCAGGAGTCCTGCGATCTGCTCACCGTTCTTCCAATCAAAAATATCTCCAAGGGCATTTACTGCAACCACTGCACCGATCTTTAAATCCTCAATCTGGACAGCATAACTACCGATTCCAGTCTTCATGCACGTTTCCATACCGCCGATTTTCCCTACTGTACAGCCGCATCCTGCGCCGAAGTTACCGTCGCGGTAATTTGGATCCTCTAAGGCCTGTTTTGCCGCCTCATAGCCCATTTTCGCGTCCGGACGGGTGAATGTATCCCCCACTGTCAGATCGAAGAGGCTTGACTGTACCACCAGTGGAACCTTGGTCACGCCCACATCGAAACCGATGTGCCGTTCCTCCAGACAATTCATCACACCATTTGCGGCAGCAAGACCAAAGGCGCTGCCTCCTGCCAGAACGACAGCGTGTATTTCCTGTGCCGCCATCAGCGGATTCAGCAGCTGCGTCTCCCGTCCTGCAGGACCGCCGCCTCTGACATCCAGACCGGCGCGCATCCCTTCTGGGCATACGAACACCGTGCAGCCTGTTCCGGCTTCGCTGTTCTCAACTTGACCAATCTCAATTGGTCCTATTTCATTAATTGATATCTCTTTCATATCGCTCTCCTATCATCATGATTATCTGAGCATAGTATATCACGGCTTTATGAAGGCATGTGAAAGTGTGTACTCGATCCCACGTTCCAAATACTCGTTCCAGAAGAACCAGTCGTGTTTTCCGGGACCGTCCTCGTAATAATAATCCGCATCTTCTGCGCAAAGAAAATCTGCAAATGCACGATTCGCATCACAGAGATCATCTTCTGTCCCACACGCGAGATACATGAACGGAATCTGCTGTCCGGATTCCTTTAACCTGCGATATTGCACTTGAGGATTGATCTCCGATGATACCAGTTGATCGGGATTTCCAAAAATGTCCTTCGCCATCTTCAGTGGTATGGCTTCTTCTGAACCAGCTCGCATCGCCGACGCCATATTCTCCATATGAATCGCCGATGACAAAGCAATGCAAGCGGAAAAAGCCTCTGGGAAAGCCTGCGCCACATGAATCGCACCATATCCTCCCATGGAAAGGCCTCCAATCATCGTATTATCCCGCTCCATTGTTATGCCGAAAGTCGTTTTCAGATACTCAGGCAATTCTCTTCCTATGAAAGTGCAATAGTTGCCGCCCAAATATCCGCGATCCAGATAAAACGAATTACCTGTTGTTGGCATAAACACATTCAAATTATATTGGATTGCTATTTGTTGTGCAGTGCCGCCATACAGCCAGTCTGTATCCGTTCCTGTCAGTCCATGGAGCAGAATCAGATTCCTGGCATCTCGCTCATAATACCGAAGATCCCGCACTTCCTCCATTTCCACATCATTTGGAAAAACAAATGAGAAATATGTATGCTGCATCATCGAGTCTGCATGGAACTCCATTCTTCCAGTCGCCACTTCCGATTACTCTCCTTCCTGATTTATCAGAAACATTTTATCACAAGAAAGCAGAAGCGAAAATCGAATCATCCACGCTTTTTCTGCATGGCATTCACCGGCAATACGTAGTATAATATCTCATTAGCAAAATGAGAAAAGATACATCAGAGTTAACTTATCATCAAAGCATCTTAAAATTATGAGCATGAAAATAATCAGAAATAATAACACTTTGGAACTGGTCGGCAGGATCGACGCAGAAAACGCACCTCAGTTTGAGGAGGAAATTAATTCCATGATCGATAATGCAGACTCACTTGAGCTCAATCTGAACGATCTCGAGTATATTTCATCTGCAGGATTGCGAGTGATTCTTAAGGCACATAGGGCTTTTTCTGAAAAAAAAGGTCTGACACTTACTAACGTACCTAAAATAATCTTAGAGATATTCGATATTACAGGTTTTACGGATTTTCTTTCTTTGAAATCGTTCAAAGAAGAGACTGCGGGTACCTATTGCAGGAGAATGACTGTTTCTGATGTCCCGGCTGTGAAGGAACTGATTGAAAAAGGGATAGCAGATGATAAAGTACAATTAATCTATGAGGATTTTGAATGCGATGCATGGTTTGATGGTTATGATCTTGATTACCTCACAACAGTTGCAGAGCATTATCACGCCTATCTGATGTTTGAAGACCAATCTGATTCCCTGGTTGCATGCGGATATATTAAACTTCATGACGATGGCAAAAGCGCCTATGTGGGTATGCTGTTTTCCGATCCCGCTTATCGTCATCTTAAACTTGGCTCCAAGATGCTTAAAATACTGGAACAGGATTCCTATGCACAGGAAACAAAAAAAATCGTGCTGAATGCTTCTATGTCAGCTTTTAGATTCTATCAGAAGATGGGATACAAATTCCCAAGCGGCGAGTTCGAGATGACGCAGGTTGAAGATGATACCTATGGCGTGGATCTGGAAAAGGATCTATAAATGCTTACGTAAATAATAAAAGGCTCCGGAAAGAAATCTCCGGAGCTTTTTCATTGGCTAGGGTAACTGAATTTGTTTTCCGGGATCCCTTTAATTGCAAGGGTTTGCGCGTCTCAATATGTGTTGTCCCCTATTTCTTCCCCTATTTGTAATCATCCTATATTCCTGTTTGAACCTATGCGATATCAAATCATCTATTCATTGATTTCGTATATGGGTTTTGTAATCACATTTTTAGTTTCGCCACAGCATCTCATTACCAAAGATTCCACCAATAATCATATTGTTTGCGGTATTCTCCGTGATGCATTCTTCCATGTGTCCTGCGAACTGATTTGTTTGAACGTCTTTTTAGATATCGCGGAAGTGCTTTCTTCCTGCTCGCCGAAAACCGTACCAATCTTCCCTTCTGCTCATCAAAGTAAACCCCTGACAGAAATGAGTTGGCGGTTTTCTGATGAAGCTTGCGAAGCCTGCGATTATCCTCTGCTTTTCTCTTATAGCTCATGATCTTGATTCCTTCCATTTCCAATCAACAGATTCTGACAATGAACACGAGGTCCTTCACATTTGTTTCATAGTCGTACGAATCCACTGCATTGATCAGCTGCCCGCAGATATATCCTGTGCTGAGATGGTCGACAAAAGCTATATGACCGTATTTCTTTCTTTCCTCCGGATCCATCTCTGCTATCATCTCTGGTGTCCTGACCCAAAGTCCGTACAGAACATCAGGATCGTAATCGCTGGAGGCTGCTTCATCAAGTTCCTCCAGTGTCACATAGCCCTGCCGGATCCCGTTGCTTGCCATTGCACAGATATCTTCATAAGGAATGGAATAAGAAAGCGAGTATCTTTCGTCTCCTGTCCACCCTTCTGAAGAGAAGAAATCGAGCTGATCATCTGTCATCATTTCGATAGGAATTTTCCATGCATCGAATTCTTCCCAGTCGATGAAACTGCGGCTGCGGCTAAGTACCGGGATCAGACTGTACACTTCACCATTTCTGGCATAAGGACCAATAGCCTCGATTTTATCGTTTGTTTCCTTCCCAACATAGAATTCATAATACGTGCTCATTTTTTCCCTCCGATTTGAATATAAAAAAGCCGTGAGCATCATCGTGACCCACGGCAAAAGGCATCTTCTTCATGTGCTTACCTTCTTCAGTTCCAGAATATCGTAATACATGAACCGCATCTTATCGATACTCCAGTCTGTATGGAAGTGTCCGCACCACCAGCGTCCGTAATCCAGTGTTTCCTCCAGCTGGTCGTAGAATTTTTCCATTCTGTGAGAAACCTTTGATTTATCGATGCCGTCAAGGAACATAAATCTCGGCATATATTTTTCCGGGCAGGTGTGTGAAAACACATAGTCTACTTTTCCGGCCTGCTCTGCCTTTGCAAGAGTCTCTGCCATTTCCGCATCTGTCAGTTCTTCATCCGGAAACCAGCTGTATCCCTTCTCCAGGCGATAATACTTATCGACACTATAAGCGCCGTTTGTAACAAAACAGCGGTTCCCGCCGATCTCACACAGGCCCTCTGTTGCAAACATCAGCTTCGGGTACTTTTTCTCTGTGAACACCTCTCCCGTCACGATTCCCTCTACATGGTTCAGACTGTAACTGCTGATGTTTTCAGGCCTTTCTTCATGGTTACCGCGCACGAAAAAGAACCTGCACGGATATTTGTTCAGTTTTTTCTTGACACTGTCATCGCTGCTGTCCAGATAGTAGTTAATGCAAACATCCCCCAGAACGATGATAAGATCATCTTCCGTCAGATCCAGCCTGCCGAAACGGCTGAATTCCCTGTGTGTATCCCCTGTGACATAGATCATTTCTGATCCCTCCCCTGCTATATTCCAAAGAATGTTAAAATCTGATTTATCGATACCGGGTAGAAGTCGTTTGCGTCTACTCCCACATCGAACCTTCGGATTCCGGCATCCCGGTTTGCTTCGTTATTCTGTCTGTTGCCGTGCACGTGTCCATGCAGCTGCAGGCTGCCGTGATGACTCTTCGGCCAGGACAGCATCGGATAATGCATCAACGCGATGTTCACCCCATTCACTGCGATCGTCTTGAAATCTGTGATCTCTTCAAACAACGCCGGATCGTACCTCTTATCATGGTTCCCTTTGATCAGAATTTTCTTCCCTTTGAGTCTATCAATAAGTTTATTCGCTTCCTCAACTGGTATACGGTGACAAATATCTCCCAGAAGGTAGACTGTATCGTCACTGCCTACCATTGCGTTGTAATTACTGATGATGACTCTGTTCATCTCCTGAACATCCTCAAACGGGCGCTCCTGCATATTGATGACCGCCCTGTGTCCCAGATGCTGGTCTGCGGTAAAATATATCACGTTCATCTCCTCCGTTCGTTCAACGTGCAGATACTCTTTCCATGTAAAATCTGTTCTGAATAAATGATACCATAAGAGGAGAAATATGCGGTCGCCTGCCTTGCCTTCCAATCGGAATCCTATTCGTCTTCCTCCTCACTCGATTCATATACACTCGATCTTTTCCCGTAAAGCTGTCTTATCGAAAGCCGATGCTTATTCTTGCTGTTATATTCCAGCATCATCGCCTCAGCATAACCAATATGTCCATGGCCTCGTTCCTTCGCAGTCCTTATGATCTGTTTTACAGAAACCTGACCGACCTTATCTTTGAACACTGCTTCATTGATGGAATCACCGTATGTCACGAGGATTTTTGCTATACCGCTGAGCATATTGGCCGAGAGAGAGTTTTTTTCACCCTCCCACGTGGCTACAGCAAGGCGGATCGTACTATCGAGTACACTCCGTCCATACTTTCCATAAATACGCTCTAATGCTTTGACTGCATAGATGGCGTTCGGTTTCTGTGTTGATGAAATCACAAGTCCATACGACTCAACAATTGTTTGAATCATCTTCTGCTTTGCATCACCCGCCTCAATATGTGCCACAAAGGTTTCATATGGCGTAAGACCCTTGACGTTCTTCTGCTGATCAGCAAATATATGCGCCTCTTCTGTGTATTTCAACTCATTGTAAATCATACACCAGACCGGCGTGTCCCGGGATCCTGATTCCGCTGCAACGATCTCAATCGTATGCTGACCATCAAATACGTAATTCACGCCTTCACGCCGGCTGACCTTTACCGGGTTGATCTGATACACATCAAATTCTTTCAGGGTATTTTTGATATGTGTTTCTGACAGCATCCTCTGATACTCCTGATTGGATACAAGATTCCTTATCGGAATAAGCTCAAATGAAACATCAGGAACACACTTCAGTTGTTGTTCTGTCAGAAATCCTTCTCCGTACATTTTATCGCCTCCAATGTCTTTTGTATTTGTCCGTCAAGACGCTTCAGGCCCTCCGCCAGCTGCGTCTTGGCATAATCTGTTGCGATCATCATATCTGTTTGTTTCTCCGCCCGGGCGATTGCCGCCATCCAGGTCGGAATCGTGAGCGTCAGGCCGCGGATCTCCATGTCCGGATCAAAAACCGGCATTTCCTTGATCCTTGTTGATAAAGACACGCCATCATCCTCGTCCTGTTTTCTCTGCCTGCCTCTGTTTGTCCTAGACCTGGGATTTAATTCTTTCCTTAGCGTGCGCCGAAGTTTCTCATCACCATGAGATAATAACTGAACATCCTTCACTGTGACTTTGATCCGGCCTTCCATAATTGCCCAGAACAGATCCGAATCATTTCTGGCTATCTTATCAATATGGTTGGCGTATATCCGGTTCCTCTCCACCATACAGTAATTAAAGCCCAGTTCCTTTGCCATGACTTTTGATATTCTGATTCTTCCATCCGGATCCACAGGATAATCGATAAGTTTCTTATCAATCATTTCCTGATAAGCAGGCTTCAGGCAATTGAACCATTTCCCGTGCAGGTATTTGTATATAGGTGTTCCGGGCGTGAGTCCTTCGATCCGTCTTCTGCAAACCCATGCCATAGCCTTTGTGCGTGAAGGAAACTGTACTTCACGCACTGTGTAATCGATTCTCTCATCCCTGCAGAGCAGATACCTTTTATGACCATCGATGATCACGCCGTCCCATGTAATAATCGGCTCCAGACATCCATCCCGCAGAATACTTTCTTCAAATCGTTTCTGTTCCTCATCAGTATTTGGAACCGTCAGATTGTAGAATTCTGTTTCTATGATCAATTCTTTCATTTTTCTGTCACCATAGGAGCGCTCATTCTGCACCTTCAGAACTTAATTCTGCATCAGCCAGCGGAAATGATATCGCAGGAATATGATCCGCCTTTTCACCGGTAACGATATATGAACCGTCTCCCAGTAATACCTGACTCACGCTTCGGATGCCCTCTACCAGTCCTTTGCTGTTGATATAGAACGATCCTGCGGTGTCATATCTTACTCTGATCGACCTCCTGTCATCCAGCCATGTCCCGATAATCATGAGTTCCTTTGTATCTGCACGATATCCAAGGTGAACAAAAGCGGGATTACCTATGGCTTTGAGCGTCTTCCGATGTATGCAGAACCTGTTATACCGCGTATCGATACGTATCGTTAATTCATGTTCGCTCATATATCCTCCCTGTCAGCCGTCGGCTGATCCATGCTACTCTGCTGTGCATTGTTATCCTGTTTCGTCTTATCTCCCTTAATCGAGAACACCGTATAGCCGGAAAATGTATCCACCTGCAGTGTTCTTCGGTTCTCTCCGAATTTCGGGCCGAAACTGCCGTTCCATCCGGCTGGCATGATGGATCTTCTTGAGCCTTTTCCGTTCTCACCCGGGGCCGGTTTTTCAAAGACCTGCGCTACTGTCAGATCGAATACCAGAACATCTTCCCCGTTTGCCTTGTTTTTCTTGCCCATGATTTTGTATCTGTAGTCCGGATTCCAGCCCATAAGCTTGCAGATGATCAGGACAAATGGTTCTCCGGTCCTCTGTGACGCATATCTTCTATCATCCTTCATCCGTGCCCATTTATAGCCTGAGATGTCCAGTTCATCACAGGGTTTGAGCACCAGTTTCTTTTCCTTCTGGTTGACCAGTATCTTGACGTAATCCACATCCGGGAGCATCCTTACTGCTGCCGCATTTGCCGTAATCTTATTGACATTGATCGTAAATGCCGGTTCCTTGACCTGTGCGAAGAACTCAGCACTGACGATCTCATAATCATCAAGATCAATATTTTCGATCGTCTCGATTCCCTCGATCTGCATCTGCATTTCAGTATCTGTTTCTGCTTTGGTAAGTGTCTGCGTCGCCTGATCTGTCATTTTATTTCAACCTCCTCAAATAATTCTCCAAGTTCTTCTTTTATAAAGGCTCTCAGTTCATCATACGGCGTCACCTTCAGCCTGTCCTTTGAGCCGCACAGCTGCCCTTCGATACGGGTCTGCCACTGTTCTCTTGTCAGATGCGCTATCTCATTCATGCTCATCTCCACGTAATAGTCTGTACCGACTGCATTCTCAAAATCTCCTGTCAATGCCCGTATATGACTGCCGGACTGATTCAGCAACTGCCCGCTGGCATCAATGGCTTCCGATGACAGATATTGTTCCTTGTCGATATAAACACTCGCATTGATATCCGAAAAAACGCACGCATTGTATTTCCCGTCATGATAAATGACGCCGTACAGTTTATAGTTGAAATCAGGATCCCATCCGAAAATCTGATACAGCGTCCTGATATATGCCTTGCAGGCAATCGTTCTGGAGCTTAACGTCGTATCGCTACCGGTGGCCCATTGGATTTTGTTCCGATTATCTTTTGTCGTTGGCCTGATTGCAATCTTCTTCAGAACAGGGTGTATCAGTATTTCAATATAATTCCCGCATGCCATTTTTCTGATGCACGACAGATTAAAATGAATGGAATCATTATGGAACATAATGGCCGGCACCTGCTGATCATCAAACAGTTTGAAATCAGCGACCTCGTATCCGCGAAAATCGAATGCTCCTTCTTCTGCGCTGACGGTAACATCCGTCTGAGAGTCTTCATCCCATACGCACTGACATGCATTCATATAGTCATCTTCCGTAAAGCTTCCCCACCTCGGATGAATAATGACATATCCCTTGAGCAGTCCCTCCGGTATAACCTTCAGCTCCGGAAGACGTGATGTTCCGCCAAACCTGGCATTGTCCATGATCCTCTGCACCGCCAGAAAGTCATCTCTGGAGATGATTGCTTCATGTTCGCCTTTGTAATAGCTCTGAGGCTTCTCGCCGCGGTTCTTAAATGTCTTCTGTTCACCTGCATCCGGCGCAAAGACCTTGTATCGTTTTCTTGTCAGCACATCCCCGCAGTAACGTTCATTACGTAGTGTATCCGCCACCCCGCTGGCAGTCCATTTGATATTGCCTCGGTAACTCCGTCTGGATAACGCTATCAGCTTATCTGCAATCTGCTGTGTGGAGTATCCATAAAGATACATGGAAAACATAAGCTTCGGAATCTTATATGTATCTTCATTTACGATCAACTTACCGTTTTCATCTTTTACGAAACCCAGAAGTTCCGGTGTCAGCGGCAGACCATGATCAAGCCGCATCCGGAGTGATGTCTCCATGCTCCGGCTTCTGACACGGGATTCCTCCTCCGCGATCGTAGCCTGAAAAGAAAGCGCCAAATGGCTGTTGTTGTTCAGTGAATAGATCGCCTCTGACTCAAACAGTACGCCGACTTTCTTCTCCCTCAGTCTGCGGATCGTACTCAGGAAATCCACCACATTTCTTGCCAGCCTTGAAATGTTCTTTACAATAATCAGATCGATCTTCCCGTCATATGCATCCTGAAGCATCTCCAGAAACCCTTCCCTGTGCTGGGTAGTGGTTCCGGATTTTCCTTCATCAGAGTAAATTCTGACAAGCTCCCATTTCGGATGCTGCGCCACCAGATCCGTATAATACTTCTGCTGAAGCTCAAAAGACGACGTCTGAGCCGGATCATCCGTTGATACACGGGCATATATTGCAACTCTCTGAAACTCATTAGATTTCACATAGTCAGTCTTTTCGGTCTCAGGCGTATAAGTATAGTTTTCAGGATCTGTTGCTGCGCGTACCCTTTTTCGTACTCGCTCTTTCCTTTCCTCATTCGTTAATTCCGGCATCTATTCGTCCCCATCCTCCAGCAGTAATCGCTCCTGATTCTCATAAGTCATTGGCAGATCCAGCTCATCCTCAGGCAGCACATTCATGTCATATGGCAGAAAACTGTTGTCCCGCAGATCTCTCTGATAATATGAAGCAAGAGTAAAGATATCTTCGGAGATAAAATAGATCCCCACAGGTGTCTTCTGTGCTGCCAGCACGCGTGCAATAAAGGCCATTTCCTCCGGATCATTCGATACGCTCCGCACCTTCTGCGTCACGATCAGATTCACTCTGCCCGAAAAGCAGTCCCCCAGAAGTCTGCACCACTCTTTGGAATTCTCCATCCGCGGAGCTGTCATGCCTTTATCAATATAAAAATCCACAAGCGTCCACTGCGGACACAGCGAGATATCATCGATGAACTGCTGTGTATGTTTTTCGATGTAGTTTTCGTATTTTGTCTGATTGTAGTAGCGGATATACACTCCGATCCGATACGGAACATATGGCTGGGGATATTCCTTTCGCTGTGCCTCCATCCATCTTCGGTGTTCAACCAGTAAACCTCTCTCCGAATCATCAAAATGTCTGCGAAACACATTTCCATGTCCACTTTCAATTGAAATCGAATTGTCTTGCGGATCCGCCACAGACGCTGAGATCGCGTTCATTAATGCTGTCCCTTTACTCATTATCTTTGTCCTGCACTTTCTTCACCGAGTGTCCCCGGCATTCTCCAATACCATTGTTTTGTCCTTCGAATCGATTTGATTCCGAGATCTGACTTCACTTCTCGCAGCGTTTTATCTCCGATTTCGTACTCTTTCATCCTCTCTCTGATTTCAGATGCTGGTATTTCCCCATTCTGCAGAATAATCTTCAGCAGATTCGCTGCCAGTTCATGTTTTGTTTTTGGAATATCCACTTTGGTTCCTGTCAGCTCTTTTGTACTCCTCTTGTGATGGATCCATCTGAATCCGTCATCTTTTGTGATTTCGAATTTGATATTTTCTCCTGCCGGAGCAAGATTATTCTTGATTTGTTTTACCGTTCTGAGGTCATGCTCCCGGTCTACCTGAAGGATGCTCCTGGCAGCGGCAACAACATCGATGCTCCCAAGCCCCCGATAAAGTCCCTTTGAACCTTCACGCTTGTTCAGATGCCCGATCAGCACTACTCCGCAATCGTATGCTGAAGCCCACAGACCGATACGTTTCATAAGCCGTCTCGCCTTTGATGCCATCATCAGATCTGAATCACTTTCGATGTAAGACTGCAACGGATCTATCACGACCAGCCAGGGCCTGAATTCAACGATTGCCTCTCTGATTCTCTCATCATCAAGAGTCAGGCCATTATGAACTTCTTCATCAAGAAACGCTATATTAGCGCAATCTGCACCACATGCTTCCAGACGCGGTCTGATCGTATCCCTGACGCCGTCCTCGGAACACTGGTATATCACCCGGTGAGGCCTGCCGATCTGCGAACCGTCCGGGAGCATACCGCCTCTGGAGATCTCAGAGATGATGTTCATCATCATCGTTGATTTTCCATCGCCGGGATCCCCCTGCAGAAGTGTGATCTTTCCGACCGGAATATATGGATACCAGATCCATCTGACCGGTTCCATTTTCACCTCACTGTATAGGGTCAGTATCTTTGATTCCTGCTTCATATTTCCTCCGCTTTCATTATATGGCGGTAAGGTGGCGTTCCATTATGACCTGTCAGGTCATAAGAACCCGATTTTATGACCTGACAGGTCATAAAAACCGCCTAAGATGCCTTGCCCCAGAGGAGCAAAAACGACCACCGCCTTAAAAATCGCATCCTTGAGATGTGCTTGTCAAAAAGGGATTATTTCTACACCTTATGCGGGCCATTGCATGAAAGGCAGGTACAAAAATGACATACGATAATGAAGGAACGGGAATGAGAATCAAGCATTTCCGTAATAGTAAACAGCTGTCTCAGGAATATCTCGCAGAAAAAATCGGGGTCACGCAGGAATACATTGCAAGAATCGAAGCCGGAAAGAAAATACCAAGCCTCGAGCTGTTTGTTTCCATTGCAAACGCCCTTGAAACATCATCTGATCATCTGCTTGCAGACAGTCTCATTGTTCTCAGATCCGAAGATGAAAAAGAATACTACGAAGTATTCTCCGATTGTACACATGATGAAAGAGCCATGCTCCTTCGCATGCTGAAATTCTTTAAGGCTTTGCTTTCAGAGTACGGAATTTAACAAAACAAAACAGCCCGCATAAGTCACTGCAGCATCCTTCACAGGATGCTGTTTGTGATATACGGACTGCTTCCGTTTCATCCCGCCGCATCTTCTATATTGAGTCTACATACTCATCGAATTTATCCACTGCATCATAGTTCATGGAATTGAAGACATCTGTGTAGATATCCAGTGTCATATGAATATCTTTATGCCCCAGCCAGTTTTTGAGAACAACAGCCGGAATCCCAGACTCGATACATCTTGTCGCAAAAGTATGTCTCAGCGCATGCTGGCCCATACACGGGATATCTGCTGCCTTACAGATTCTGTGATAGTAACAGTTGACCTGTGCAGTCGTTATGATTGATCCCTTATTATAATCGTAAAACACAAGGCCCTCTGGATTATTCTGCTGCTTCTTCAGCGCTTCTTTGAGATATGGTTCCAGCCTTTTGCTGATGGGGATGTCTCTGACACCGGTGCATGTTTTGGCACCTGTTTTTATAAAAATCCGATCATCAACACCCTTTGTCACTGTTCCCCTGACATGTATTACTTTCTTTTTGAAATCGATGTCCTTTTTTCGAAGTGCATTGATTTCTCCCATCCTCATCCCGCTGTATAATTCTATGAAAAGCTGAAGCCTATAGTCGTTCCGACCTTTTGGCGGCGTTTTCGTTTCCAGAACGTCCGTAAGGCGTTTCTGCTCTTCAACAGTCAGTCCCTTTACCTTGACATCTTCTTTTTGTGAACGCGGACAGCGCAGGTTCCTGGAAAGCATAATATTCTTTCTGATTACTCCCTTTTCGGTCGCTATCTGAAAAGCAAGTCGTACTTGACGGTAAATCTTGCTTATCACACTGTTGGAGTACCTTGTCAGTTCTTTAAGGAACATTTCCATCTGTTTTTCGTCAATTTCCGTAATGGGCACCCGTCCGATGAGGCTTTTTTCGATCCGCCTCACCGTGTCGAGATTTCTTCCATATCCCTGTTCTTTGACATAGTTCATCTCGAAATCTGCCTTGTGCCTTTCGTAGAGAATATCCGGCACTGTTGCCCACGTATTCACACCCTGTCTGCGCATTTCGATCTCTTCCAGCCATGCATCTGCTTTTGCCAGACACTCTGCTTCATCTGTTCCTGTGACGGACTTCCGTTTACGTTCACCGTATTCATCTTTATAGTAAAAACGGTATTCGATTCCATTTCCGTGTACCCTGAATGCGCCGTCGCCGTTTTTGCTTTTTTTCTTCTCGCGTTTCTTTGCCATCTTCTCTCCTCCTACTGCCAGTACCGCTCTCTGTCTTTTTCATGGCGCTTCGAAAAATAATCGATCAGAGCATGCGCCTCAACGACCTTGATCCTGCCAAAATCTGTTGCTGGAAATCTTGGATCATTAAACAGTTTCTGTACCGTTTTCTTGCTCCATCCCAGCATTTCCTGAATATCTGAGATCGTATAAAAACGAACCTCACTTGAGATATAAAGCTTTCTGATATTTGTATTCTCCATGTCTAATCCTCCCTCATCCTTTTTTGATTACCCGAATTGTACTCTTTCTTTTCACTGGTTGAAAATGTGCGATTTCTGCCGTAAATTTGCACTTTACCAGTTTCTGCTCTCCTTATCGGCTTCTTCCGCTTTGTGGCACGCTCTGGTTACTTTCCTCATGGTTTCTTTATCGAGTGTGCAGCAGTAGCTGAGCAGTCTTTGCTTATCTATGGTCCTTCGTTGCTCGCAGCAGACCATGGATTGTTTCGGGAGCCCTTTGATCTTGGGAAGAATCACATGGCAATCCATCTTTTCCTTTTTTATCTGACTTGTGATGATGGCCACGATGATCGTTGGTGACTTTTCATTCTGATCATTAGATTGAGTCACCAAAATCGGGCGTATCCCAAATTGTTCAGAGCCGACCACATCTTCCTCTGACCCCAGGTCTGCATAGAACACATCCCCGCGAAGCACTTCGAATGGTTTTTTCTTTTTCATGACCGCCCCCCTACATCGCCGCAAGGAGCGTTTCCCTCATCTCGCGAACTTCCATGCGGATCTCTCTGACGGACAGCCCCAGTTCGTACCTGAGGTTCATGGCTCCCAGGCCGTCAAAGGCGACTGCTTCGATAATTCTGATCTGGGTCTCTGTCAGCTGCAGGAGCCCGTGTCTTAAGTTTTCATCGCCGACGAACCGGATCCATGTGCGATCCCTTCTGTTTATATAGGCCAGTCTCACGCAGTCCCGGCTGAACAGAAAGTCGATCAGTTCACATATCTGATTATCAAAGAGGATCATTCCGTCACATCTGTTGTTATATTCCATCGTATCCCTCCTCCCTCTGCAGTTTCTTCATCAGAATCTCCGGATCAACGCTGGTGATCGTTTCGCACCAGGCGGAGCGAAAGAACTGTTCGCAATCATCTCTGCTGACGATCGCGTCATAATCCTCCGGATCCTTTCGAAGCTTCTTCAGCGCTTTTCTGTAATCCTTTGCCGCCTGAATCACAATATTGAGTGCCAGTGATTCATAACCGTGTCCCTTATCGAACTTCACCTTTTCTTACCTCCGTTTTCTCCAATACACATTTTCCCGGTGCAAAGGCAGTCGTGGCTGCTGATCGAACCCATGTAACATAACCGGCGCTCAGAGACGCACTGCATCTCTGCTGCGCCGGATTATATTTCTCATTTATTCGATCTGCATTTGTCCTCGACACCCCCGATCACCGGGAAACGATCAGGCGGGAGATAGCTAAGTTCCCTCATGAGGCTCTCACCTCCCGCAGGGTTCTCCTGCGGCCGCCCCCATTGCGTGATCCTGCCTGGCAGGGCTGTGGCTGGACGGAAGTATCATTGTCCTCTGAGACTTTCATTGCACAATTGCAGGTGCCGCCTGCCTTTTGGATCCTTGATGTTGTTCGCTCGTCCTTTCGGAGTCACCGCGCATCGGTCTCGCATGCTCACGGGGTTAGCCGACATCTCAGAGAAAGTACCTGATGAATGTGTATTCGGTTTTCAAAGATCAAAGAGGATGTAATTACCCTCTCACCTAACCAAGGAAAGAAATGGCCAAAAGTTAAATGAATTTCTTCATTTTCTTTTGTATTTTTTTTAATACCTTTTTTTCTCTGTAATCGAATAGATGTTTCGAGATACCAAGTTGATCTGCACATTCTTTCTTCTTCAAGCCAGATAAGAGAAGCTCCACCAGTTCGCGATCCTCTTCGTCCAGTTCGTTGATGGCTTTTCTCAATGCCTCAAGATGCATCTCGTGAATGACATCATTCAAAAGATCCTTTTCATAAGCCAGGCATGGTGCTTCCTGTTCGACAAGAGCATCCAGGGAAAGATCGTTTCCGATAGCACCCCTTCCGAATCTTGCGTTCTCACATTCTGAGCAGTTTTTCTTGCAGCGAACGCCCTTTGCATCTCTGCAGCGCCAGCGGTTCCTCTTATTACGTTCCTCACGCCATACCGGCTGCATATATGCTCTGTAAACTTCTTCCGAAACAATGACTTTTTGTCCTTCAATGATGAGATAAAATTCTTTTTCCATTTGTAAACCTCCTGTTTTTCAAAAAATTGATGTAACTTCTGAAAACCAGGGGTTTACGGGGATCGTGCTGCCGGCACGATTCTTTTCTGTATATGCATCTGCCATGCTCCTTTCGATGGTGTCTGGCAGACGCACATAAAAACGGGCATAAAAATAGCCCCGTACCCATTTGGATACGAGGCTGTGTGCTCTTCTTTATTCAGTTATTTTATGCTGCTATCTCCCAGCATATACATTGTAACCTGCACCTAATTTCAAGTCAGTACCACGCGTGTCTCATTGAGGTCGGTTTCGTGTGTCATTGGAGTGTCAGCGAAGTCTCACTGAAGTGTCAGCTTACAAGGACGAGCTGAGCTTCCCTGTCATTCTCAGGTGGATCGATCGTGATATGATTATACTGCCGGTTATGATCCAGTCCGGTTCCGTCCCTCAGAAACGGAGCAAACTCCAGGAAATTCCCATCCGGATCAAAAAACTTCACGCCGCGGACATCGTCATCATTCTTCTGGATCTTCAGATCCATCCCGGGACGCATTCTGATACATGCGAGAATAACATCTTCCCTGTGAGACTTAAATGTAGTGCTCCAGATCCAGCATTCAGATTCCCCGCTGCGGTTTTCATGCACCGGAGTCTGTACGATCGTCCTCTCCCCGAAAGTCGCGCATCCGCCCATCTGCATCACGAGGATCTTCGATTTTTTCTTTGGCGGTCTGCATGATTTGTCTAATATTGCTTCCATTGCTTTTTCTCCTATAAAGGCTGCGCTCCATGATATACATCATAGATCGACATCTGTTTTGGTTCGTTGCCAATCATGATTTGGCGGAAGTCGTCCAGGGCACCTCCCCAGATCGTCAGGCCGAACACCATCACTGCTTCCTTTTTTCTGCGATAGTAGGAGCTTCTCTCAAGGCAAAGCTCTTCCATCATCTCTGCTTCTGTATACTGGAACCTGCCCAGATAGTACAGGGACAGTATCTGTGAATACAGATCACCGTTTAAGGGGAATTCCCTGACCTTGATCATCGCGGAATCCACGATCTCTACCATCCATTTCACATCGAACAGGCTCTGGATCTTAGCTGCGAACCGATCTTTCTTCTCATCCGGTGCGAAGTGTTCCAGATACACAAGTGCTGTATCCAGATCGCCGCTCATATATCCATAGTCCACCATCAGATCCATTTTGACCTGCTCTGCATATTCACTGGTTTCCCAGCAAACATCGCGGTAGATTTCCAGAAGCTTTTTCGCTTTGCTATATACTTCATTCTCATCGATCTGCTTGCTCTTACAGATCATCTCGATCCTTTTTCTCGAGCCGTTTCGGTTATTACCCATTTTTTCTCCCTTCATAATCACGTTCACATGACCGATGATCCGTATTCCTGATCATATCAGCCAGGATAAGGGAAAAGACCCTGGCCGATAATTGAAATACCGGATGATTCGCGTTATGCGCTGCGCAGATCCTGTTTCAGATTTCTGGCGCACTGCTGCACCGCCTCCGTGTAGGCTTTTTCCTCTGCAGGATCCATCGTTCCATTAAACCAGTTGTGGAACCTGTCCATTGCCTGTCTGTCCTTTTCTTCTGCCTCCTGCAGAATCTTCCTGAATTCGACAATGTAGTTCCTTCCGCTTTCGTTTCCGCTCCTGATAGTCTCCATTGATCTTCCTCCCTTCATCAGCACGGCTCCTCGCCGTCATACATATAATCACCGTGATCATACCTTCCATCTTCCCGGTGAGATCCCGAGATCCTCAAACATTCCGCAAAGGCTGCAATCAGCTCCTCAGCATCAAGAAATCTACTTAGCCCGAGATGCATGACTCTCCTGTTTCCTTTATACACGAATGCCTCAGGTTCATCTTCTGACTGTTCAATCAGATAGCCTTCATACTCAACAACCATAGCTCCCAACCTCCCTTCGTTAGCTATAGAACATTTGTTCGTCTTGCATTCTGATTCTACTCCTGCCAATGCTTGCTGTCAATATGAAGTTTGCACGCAAAAAGACAGTTGGTACTTATCGCCCAACTGCCTTCCGTCATCTGACAATGCGGTTTACGTAACATGATCTGCCCGCCGTCCGCCGTCCCGTCACCCCCGTATTATTCCGTGGCTCTCTGCGGCAGGCACTCAATTGTAGCATTAAAGAATATGCGCTCTCTCTTCGATTGGTTTCTTTTCCTTCTGTGTTACCGGATCCACCGGTTTTCCAAAAGGCACGATGGTTCTGATGTTTTCATCTTCAGGAATGGACAGAATCTGTCTCATCCTGTCCACATTTCCTTCAAACCTCATCATTCCATCCATCCATACACCTGCATACCCCAGCGCTGTGATAGCCAGGAGCATGTTTTCGGTCGCTGCACTGTAATCTTCGATCTCAAACTGCATCTGGGATTCTCCGGCATAGACCAGTTTTGACGTAATCACCAAAATGACCGGTGCCGTTTCCACTGCTTTTGTAGGAAATACCTCGCTTATCCTTTTCCGCAGTTTCTCATCAGTGACAGCATAAAATGTCGTGGTCTGCATGTTCAGTCCGGATGGCGCTCTGACGCCTGCTTCCAGAATGAGATCCAGATCTTCCTGAGGCACACTGCCTTTTTCAAACTCTCCGCGATAACTTCCTCTGTTTTTGATTACATCGAAAAAATCCATTATATTGTTCTCCTTAATCCACATCGTTTTCAATCTCTCGAATCACTTTTGCCGGCACGCCGCCAACAACACAGTTATCCGGCACATCTTTCGTGACTACAGCTCCTGCTGCGACCACCACATTGCTTCCGATGGTCACGCCCGGCAGGATCGTCACATTCCCGCCGATCCAGACATCGTTTCCGATAGTTATCGGTTTGGAAATCCCGAGATGTTCTCTCCTGCCTTTTGGCGAAATTGGATGCCCTACTGTCGTAATCAGCGTGTTCGGTGCGATCCAGACGTTGTCACCCATCCTCACCGGGCTGATGTCCAGAATCGTTACGTTATAGTTTGCCAGGAACTCATCTCCGACATGGATGTTCAGCCCGTTGTCACAGCGAAAGCCCGGCAGCACGTTAGGATTCTTCCCGACACTTCCGAACAGTTCTCTTATCGCCGCTTCCTTCCCTGCTCTATCAGTTACAACGACGGACTCCAGCTTCTGGCATCCCATTACGGCATGCAGCTTTCTGGCATCTACCTCCGGATCATTTACATCAAAAGGCAGGCCTGCATCCAGTTTTTCAAGTTCTGTCATGATGGTCTCTCCCGTCTTTATCATTGTTCATTCCAAATGAATTGTCATTCCGCCTCATTGGAATCACGGCTCACATTATCGTATTTGCCGTACTTCTCGTAATATTCCTCATCCTCTGAAACGCCGTCTTTATTGAACATTTCCTTAAAGAAGTCTTTGCTGTTTCTTCTGCTTTCTTCTGTTGACGGCGATCCTGTGATGTCCTGAGGAAGATCGCCACCTACACCAACAAGTCCTTTTCCCATTGTTGTTCCCCATCCTGATGATTTTCTGTTGTTACTTACGGATATAAGCCACGATTCTCTGCTTCAGTAAATCAAATCTCATCTTCGTGTTCTTGTTTTGTCCGCAGTACTCCCTGCCGATTTCCTGATTCGGTTCGTACTCGATTGGAATTCTATATAGATCAAACTGATCTCTTGTAAGGTCATAGTACTGCCCGTTAATCTTATTGAAATAGTGCGTCCCGCCACCCTTGACCTTGATCTTGTGGATCGTGCCACCAAAAACATCACATACAAGTGTCGCGGTAATTGCACACTGTCCATATGTCGGATCATTTTCATAGACATAATCCGCCTGTGAACTCGGATATGCCGTTTCTCTGCACCAACATTCCAACAGGGGTCCAAAGAAGTCATCCAGTGTTTCAACAGATGTATTCTTCTTCAGAGCAATGATCTGATCCGCGGTCTCCTCTCCGTAATAATGTATCGGCCTTCCTGACTTTGTGTAATGCACCTTACAGTCTCTCCAATTCCTTCTGCAGTTTCTCCAGTTTCTCAACGTTCTGGTTATATTCTGTAAAGATCTCCACGATCTCTTCATCGTCTTCAAACACAGGCCTCATGAGAAAACTCTTGTCGATCTTGAATTTTTTCTCCTCATCCTGGAACTGATCCTTGATCGTACTTTTCTTTTCAGGATCCTGTTCCACAACGACTCCATCGCCATAGCGTTTATGACTGACCCTGACGCCAACCAGCGATATTTCTCCGACCGGTTCAATCAGATCCTGCAGACGAATGATCTCGTCCTGAAGCGCGGCTATCTTCTCTTCCCGTTCCTGCCGTTGTTGTTCCTCGATCTGTCTCTGCTTTTCAGCCTGGATTGCATCCTTCTTCGTCATGTGGTTTTCAATACGATTGACGAAGTGATAGGCCGTCGCGCAATAGATCACGTCAAAGGCAAGCAAATGCAGGCTTTCATCATGATAGCAGCTCTCATCCAACAAAGCCTCATGCCGTTTCAAAAGATCTTCATGGTTTCTGAGTTCTTCCACAACCTGTTCGCACATATCATAGTAGTATTTCAAGCGGAATGATTCACCGGACCCGATATCAAAGCCGAACTCTATCGCCTGTGCAAAAGCTTCCGCCACGCTGTACTTGTAGATGAAGTTTTCTTCCGGATAAAGGAGCGCCAGATAACAGGACACCGCATGCCGGTCCTGATTATATTTCCATGATGATGGGAATTCCTGCTCCTTCAGCTGGTTTGTCTCAACAAGGAACTGATCCATGTGGTCCTGACGCAAATCAATATTGCCGCCGTCATCTGCATAGAGCACGTCACGAAACAGGCTGATTAGCTTATCTGAGCCTTTCTCATCCAGTTTTTTTGCAATCTCCACGATTCCGTTTGCCGGATGCGTGGTTCCGTTATCAATCAGCACAGAAGACTCGCTCAAAGCCTCTTTCAGCATCTCATGGAAAAGCAGGTCACCAGTATCTGAAAGCCATGTGTCCCGGAACTTCTTTACAGCCGCCCACTTGAAGTACTCCCTGTTTTCATCGTTATTGAAGAAATCAAAATTCTCTTCATAATAACGGATCAGCTCGTTTAAATACTCTTTATTCATTATGATTCCCTCGCTGGCCTATAATGTTTCTCGCTCCACAAACTTATTGACCATCTCCATGATCTCATCCACAGCTTTCTTTGGTTTCAAAATTCTCATTCCGCCTGCAAACTGGAATACCCATGCATAGAAGGTTGGACTGAGCGATACTTCAACCTCCACAGTGAATCGGTCATCGGATATCTGCTTCGTCTTCAGTTTCGTCCCAAAACGATCAACGATGTACTTCGCCAGATCGTTTCTGACCTCCAACTTCACCGGAACCCGTTCAGGACCCTCGAACATATCAAAGATCGGCGCAGAATAATCATCCAGATTAAACCCTTCCGGCCGCTTTACCGCCTTCTCATCCAAAATCACCGGTCGATCCAGCCTGTCAACGCGGAATACGGACACATTGTTATGCTTATCAGACCAGCCGACCACATAATAATAGTCTTCGTTCCACAGCAGCGCATACGGCGAAAGTTCATATACTTCTCCATCGCCGCGCAGCATTTCCTTCAGATCAGGACCGTACTGCGTATACTGGAATCGGATCTTCCTCCTGCGGCTGATGGCCTCATTTACCGTGTTGACGGAATAATAGATCGCCTCATTCTCCGATTTGACACGGTTCGTTGCCTGTATGTTTCTGCGCAGTTCTTTTCTCTGGTTTTCACTGGCCAGCTGCGCAAGTTTCTTGCCGAGCACATTGCTCTTTTTCTTCGTGATGAACCGTGATGACGATACTGCATCAACCAAAAGCTTCAGCTCCGGCATTTCAAACTGCCGCTCACCCCAGTAGAACAGGTTCGGCCTGCTGACGACCTTCACGATATCCAGTCCCAGATCCTGCAAAAGCTTGATGTCCCCACGCAAAGTTTTTTCGTTAGCAGGCACATCGTGCTCTTTCAGATACTCCAGTATTTCCAGTCCTGTCATCGGATGTTCCTGATCTGTGTGCTCGTAGAACATCTGCGCCAGAACCACCATTCTGGATTTGATCATATTCTTTTCTTTTGCTTCTCCTGCCGGCATTTTGCTCTCCTGTATTATTCCTCCGTATAAATCAGTTGTTTCAAATCGTCTTTGTTCCTTACTTTTTTTTCGCCTTCTCGTTCAGCTGACTCATGCTATGAGCTACATCGGCCAGATCAATTAGCTCCTCTATGGCTTCAAAACATTCTCTTATCGCCCCCTCGTCATAATCATCGAATGAATTCTGCATGTCGAGATCCGGAACCTTGATGCGAAGTGCTGCGGAGCCACTGGTAGTAACAGCCCTAACACTTGGGATACCGTGTTTTCTAGCCCATACGGCTATTTGTTCCAGATCACTGAGCTTTGCTTTATTAAATGTCAGGTCAACAAATCCCGAACTGATCTTGTGATACAAATAAATGTGGTTGCCAAAATGTGTACGGTAATGCGGCCAATACCCATTTGACTTTTGACTTGTCACTAAAACAAGTTCTGGAAAGTGCTTTTCCTGATAATCCTTATATTTCCGAAAAAATGCATTCGCTTTCTCGTTGACTTCTGTTTGAATTGTTTTCCTGGCTTTGTGAATCGCCTGTGCGAATTGCTGACTTCTGATTTTGCTAATGGAATCATCCTTTGTATCGAAGTAACGTTTGCACTCTTCATACGAGAGAAAGTGTTCATAGAATTGTGCCTCTGAATTTCTCTCTCGATATTTCTCGGCACAATAAATAAACACACGGTACTCTTGATATTTCTTATTGCGAACAGCTGTGTCGCCACGCTTTTTATATCGTTCATGCTGCTTATCCATAGCAGGTGCATCAATCTTATCCTCAATCAAAAATCCATATTTGCGATCTCCAATTTTCATTACAATCGTAATATCCGATTCCCCATCGGAATCAGATAACGACAGTTCAACGCTGATCACCTCAAATGGCTGTCCCTTCAGATCGGTTTTGTCAACAAGCAACCGCGCAAATACAGGATCCGTTGCCACTGCTTCGAGGAGCAGTCGATCCATATCACGCTCTACAATTGTTCCAAAATTACAATCAACCACTTATTTATCCTCCAGATTCTTCAACACATTCAACTCGATGCGAAGTCCCATGCCCTACTTTTGGACTCTACTGCTATGGTGATGTGGGCATTTTCAGTTTGCTTACTTGTATCAGTGGTAGTCATCAGCATTTTCAGCCACCATTGGCAGTTCTTCATCTACAAAAGAATCATATTCAATGTTCCCTGTAGACTTAAACTGGTTTCCTATACCAAAGTATCTATCAAAGAAAGACTTCAATTTATCAATGACAGTCTGTTTCTTTTGGGATCGATCCTTTCCACCTCCGCCAAATCGTGATACCGGGGGCATGAGGGCTGTGATTTCTGTTCCGGTCGTTTTGATCTCACCGTCAGCAAAGGCCTTTTCCAAGAACCGTCTCGTTTCTTCCGGTTTTAGTTTCTCGGATTGAATAATCGCGGCAAGATCTTCCTCCCTCTGCCTTTGTACAAACGCATTCCATCCTTCCATGATATCCGTTGTACTGCTTCCGAGGCTCGCAATAAACATCTCGATCAAGTTCTTTTTGCTTCTCAGCTGCGGGCTGGAGTCCACCGCCTTGCGGATGGTAACAAGCAACTCCTTATCGGTCATGTGTTCATCATGATACTTTTTCACAAGCATCAGGATATAATCAATATTGATCTCCACCTGCTTGATCAGTTCCATCTCAAAGACAATATCGTCTGTAATATCAGTGCTTTCTTCTTTCTTCCTGCGCCAGATGTCCCACAGGTCCTGATAACGACCCATGTAGTCCTGCATGTCACGTTCCGAGAGAATCTCCTTGCCAGTGAATTCATCGAAGGAGCTGAGCAGGTTTCTCATTCTCAAAATCGCGCCAAAGAGTCTGATGAATTCCTTCTGCGCTTCCTCACCAATAATCTGTGGCTCGGCAAGCGGGAACTTCTCGCAAAGGCCATCGATCATGTCAACGTATCCCGGCATGTCTTTGCCATCAGCAGTTTCATATCCATAGTAGTAATCCTGGAAACTGTGAAGCAGCACGATTCCTCCGGCTTCCTTATCACCGAAGAGAGCAATCGCGTCATCCACACGCTGCTGCAAGTTTCTGAAACATATGATGTTTCCGAAGGTCTTGATGCTGTTCAGGATTCTGTTTGTTCTGGAAAACGCCTGAATCAACCCATGCATCTTCAGGTTCTTATCGACCCACAGGGTATTTAGTGTTGTCGCATCAAATCCGGTCAGGAACATGTTGACAACGATCAACAAATCCAGTTCCTTATTCTTCATGCGAAGGGAGACGTCCTTATAGTAGTTCTGGAATTTCTCACTTGATGTGTCATAGTTGGTATGGAACATCTCATTATAATCAGAGATGGCTTTTTCGAGGAAATCCCTTGATGGCTGATCGAGTGCTGAAGTGTCCTCTGAATTTTCCTCACCCAGAAGACCACCCTCCCCATCCACTTCTTCATTAGCCGCAAAACTGTATATCGTTGCAACCTTCAACTTCTTTCTAAGGTCCGCGGCCATTTGCTTTTGGAACTCTTCATAATAGAGTTTGGCCATAGGAACAGATGCTACCGCCAGAATGGAATTAAAACCACTCACCCTCTGTTTCGCCTTGATCTCTTCAATCTTGTTTTTGCCGGAAGCCACGTCAGCGATATTTGTAAGAACACTGAAATCGTATGTTTTGTTCCCGCGGTAGGTTTTTTGATTGAAGTGCTCCAGAATATATTCTGTAACCTTTGTAATGCGCTCCGGTGCCATGAACGCTTTCTCGCGGTCGATATCCCATACTTCCTCATCGTGGATATCGAAAGCAGTATTCATGGTTTTGATGTAATCCACTCTGAACGGTAGAACGTTTCTGTCATTGATCGCATCCACGATGGTGTATGTGTGAAGCTGATCTCCGAAGGTCTGCTCCGTGGTAAAGAACTGTGGATTCCTTCTTGCACCAGTATTAGCTGCAAAGATCGGAGTTCCTGTGAACCCAAACAGATGATACTTTTTGAAATGCTTAACGATCGCAGCATGCATATCTCCAAACTGCGACCTGTGGCATTCGTCGAAAATGATAACCACATGCTTGCCGTAAACTTCATGCTCGGCATTTTTCTTTATGAACGTAGCCAGCTTCTGTATCGTCGTAATGATGATATTGGCGTTCGGATCTTCCAGCTGCCTTTTCAGAATCGCCGTTGAAGTGTTGCTGTTTGCAGCACCCTTCTCAAACCGGTCGTATTCCTTCATAGTCTGGTAGTCCAGATCTTTTCTGTCTACGACAAATAGCACCTTATCTATGTAGTCAAGCTGCGACGCAAGTCTCGCCGCCTTGAAGGAAGTGAGCGTTTTTCCTGATCCTGTCGTATGCCAGATATATCCGCCGCCTTCGATTTTGCCGTACTTTTTATAATTGTTGGCAATCTCGATGCGATTCAGGATGCGCTCTGTCGCCGTGATCTGATACGGTCGCATGACCATAAGCATTTCTTCGGACGTGAAGATGCAGTACTTTGTCAGGATATTCAGGATCGTGTGCTTGGCAAAGAAAGTCTTTGCAAAGTCAACAAGATCCGGGATGACTCTATTGTTTGCATCGGCCCAGAAAGATGTGAATTCAAAGCTGTTACTTGTCTTGTTCTTTTTCGACTTGGCTGCATTCGCATCATGAATGGCGTTATCACGTGTGCTGTTGGAATAGTATTTGGTGTCGGTGCCATTGGATATGACGAAAATCTGCACATATTCAAACAGACCGCTGCCGGCCCAGAAGGAATCTCTCTGGTAGCGGTTGATTTGGTTGAAAGCTTCACGAATTGCCACGCCTCTCCGCTTAAGCTCGATGTGCACCATCGGGAACCCGTTGACCAAAACCGTAACATCGTAACGGTTATTATAGTTCGCACCCTGTTCTTGGCTGACTTCATACTGGTTAATCACCTGCAGCGTGTTGTTGTGAATATTCTTTTTATCGATCAGTGTAATGTTCTTCGAAGTACCGTCGTCCCGCTTCAGCACTTGAACAAAATCTTCCTGAATCTTCCGGGCTTTCTCTTTGATATGCTCATTGGGATTAGCGATGGAGCCGCCGAAGAACCTTCGCCACTCATCATCCGAGAATTTATATGCATTCAAAAATTCCAACCTGGCGCGAAGGTTGTTCACAAGTTCTGCCTCTGTGTGGATCGGAAGGTATTCGTAGCCCTGTTCACACAGGATCTTGATAAACTCCTGCTCAAGCTGCGCTTCACTTTGATAGCTGTCCGAGCGTTTCTTCACCGGTTCATATTCCGTAACAACCGTATTTTCATTTGTCTGTGCAACTATATTGAAATATGGCATAAATCATTCTCCTTACGAGAGTTCTTTGAACGACAACATCTTGTCTCTATAATACTCATATTGCTTCTGGCGCGCCTCGATTTCGGCAGGGATCCCTTCCGATATATCTGTGCAAAGCTTATCAAACTTATCTAGAATATTCACAATATATCTCGTCTTATCAGGTCTCGGTAGCGGAATAACTATTTCATTCAGATTTTTTTGATTAAGCTTCGGTTGTGCCGCTCCACTGATATATTTTTCTAAATTTATTCCGTTTAAATACATCTCCACGTAACGTTGTTCATAATAGCTTTTGAATTTTAAAACATGAGCATGATTATTAACCCAGTTTTTCCCAGAAATCGAAAATGCAATTGGAGTTACTCTTGCAACCAAATTTGCTCCGTCTTCTGAAATCAGCAAATAGTCTCCATCGAATATATAGTCATCTACATAATCCACAATTCCTGAAGCTCCATAATATGGATACTCTCCAGCATTTCTATTACCTTTTGTCACTGGTCTCCTCTGAGAATCGCAGTTTACTGCAATCTCTTCCAAAGTAACAGGCGCAAAGCCAAACACGTACCAGAACAACTTAATCACTGTCTGTCTGTCTGTCTGTCTGTCTGTCTGTCTGTCTGTCTGTCTGTCTGTCGCAACTACCGTGCCAGTTTCAACAAATGTCAGTAATACATCTCTGTAATATTCGTACTGCTTTTGGCGTGCTTCGATCTCTGCTGGAAGACTAATATTCAGATCAGAACAGATTGATTCGAAGTTATTCAAAACATCCACAATACGTTGTTGCACATCGGGAGATGGTACTGCAAGTACGTAATTGGCAATTGTGCTTCCTGTTAAAGACGCTCTTGTTGTAAATGCACAATGGCTCGTTACATAATGACGAAACTCATCTGTTGCAAAACAGTATCCACAATATTCGGGTATTAATTTTGTCGTCTTTGGTTTTGCTCGTATTGTAAAACCATTAAAAACACATTCCTCCATATCGTCCAGCATTACAGATGACCATCCAACATCTTCTGCTGTCTCTGATGTTCTTGTAAACAAAACATCCCCTCGTGATACTTTTAGTTTTTTCATTTCCTGAGGCGAGCAATCTACAAGTGCAGTAACATCTTCTTTGTGCAATGTTCTATGATTATATACATCCGTATATCGGATAAACGGTATCCCTTTCCCAAAATAATCTTTTCCCTTACTAAGGCCATTTCTGAATTCAAACAGTTCACCTAAAGCAATTCTCTCAACATGATTATCAAAAGATAATAGCTTATTTCTGTAATGTTCATATTGTTGGGTCCGAGCTGTAAGCTCGGCTGTAAGCTCGGCTGTAAGCTCGGCTGTAAGTAACGTGAAATTGTCCAGAATCTGGACGATTTCACGTTGTACCTCCAGAGGAGGTACAGGGAGTTTGAAATCCTCGGTCACTGGAAGAGATATTTGCGGGAGTGAACCCATCCCCGATGCCGCATCGCGAAAATGCTTAACGTTATTCTTAAGGACATAATAAAGATATTTCACCGATATCCTTTCATTCGCAGTATACGCCCACATTTCATTCTTAAACGTAAAAGGTTCTTCGTAGAAAACGAAATCTATTACACCCCTTGATTGCACTAATACCGCTGGGACTCTTGTGATATTTGCTTTTGGAATATCCTTTTCTTTTGCGTTAATAATCGTCTTTCCACCAGCGAATATCTTTATCTCCCCATTTGGATCGTCGATTTCCTTCATTTTTCCCGCTGTGATAGGTGTTCCTTTGAGTCTCGTGTAGACATCCTTTATTCTCTTATACTCCACTCCGTCTGGGCACAGTTCGTCGATCAGTTCTTGAAGTCTACTCATGCCTGGCCTCCTTCGATTTCTTCGATAATCTTATCAATCTCGTTGCGAAGCACCTGTTCTCTTGCCACGATTTCTTTGATTTCAGCATTGAGTTTTACGATATCGATCTTTTCTCTGGTGTCCTTTGCCTCTACATAGGTCGAAACAGAAAGGTTATAGTCGTTTTCTGTAACCTCATCATAGGATGCCAAATGTGAAAAATGCTCCTCCTCACTTCTATCGGTAAAAATGCCGACGATGTGCTGTTTATTCTCTTCTGTCAGTTTATTGTTATTGGTAACTTTAATGCATTCATCTGAAGCATCTATGAACAGCACGTTGTTATCTGTTTTGTTCTTTTTTAGCACCATAATGCAGGTGGCGATGGATGTGCCGAAGAACAAATTGCTCGGCAACTGAATGACACAATCTACATAGTTATTGTCGATCAGATATTTTCTGATCTTCTGTTCTGCACCGCCTCGGTACATGATCCCCGGGAAGCATACGATTGCTGCGGTTCCGCTGGCCGACAGCCAAGACAAGCTGTGCATGATAAAGGCCAAATCTGCTTTGCTCTTTGGAGCAAGCACACCTGCCGGTGAGAATCTTGGGTCGTTGATCAGCAGCGGATTGTCACTCCCCGCCCATTTGATGGAGTAGGGAGGATTGGAAACAATTAGATCAAACGGCTCATCGTCCCAATGCTGGGGTGAGATCAAAGTATCCTCACAGGCGATATCAAACTTATCGAACCCAACATCATGCAGGAACATGTTGATTCTGCACAGGTTGTATGTGGTGATGTTGACTTCCTGTCCATAGAAGCCGTTCTTTACAGCATTCTTGCCGAGTATCTTCTCTGCCTTGAGAAGAAGTGAACCAGACCCACATGCTGGATCATATACTTTATTAACTTCTGTTCTTCCCACCGTTCCCAGCATCGTAAGCAATTCGGAAACATCAGCTGGTGTAAAAAACTCTCCTCCCGACTTGCCAGCATTTGATGCATACATTGTCATGAGATATTCATAGGCGTCGCCAAAGGCATCGATGTTCTGGCTTTTGACGTCGCCAAGATTCATGTCAGCTACGCCATTAAGAAGCTTCGTCAATTTATCATTTCTTTTGGCTACCGTTGCACCCAGCTTATTGCTGTTTACATCAAAGTCATCAAAGAGGCCGGCCAAGTCATCTTCGCTCTCTGTACCCTTTGCGGAATTTTCAATTGCATTGAAGGTGCTTTCAAGAGTCTCATTCAGGTTCTCATTGTTGGGAGCATTCTTTCTGACATTTTCAAACAGCTGACTTGGCAGAATAAAGAACCCCTTCTCATTGATAAGATCATCGCGTGCCATTTCTGCTTCGGAGTCCGACAATTTTGCGTAATCAAAGGAATCATTTCCTGCTTCATTTTCCCCTTTATTGATATAGTTTGTTAGATTTTCAGAAATATATCGATAAAAAAGTGTTCCCAGAACATACTGCTTGAAATCCCATCCATCAACGCTTCCGCGCAAATCATTGGCGATCTGCCATATAGCCCTGTGCAGTTCTTCACGTTCCAGCCGTCTTGTATTATCTTCCATTTTCAGACTTTCCCTTCCTGATTATATTTGATAAAAAAATTATACCATAATAATTCCTTCTTTCATCAGCGAAATGACATTACATGTCTTACATGGAATACTGTTACCGCTTATGCAACTATGCAAACACACTAATATCGGGGCACGCACCCATATATCGTAGCCCTTTCTGAAAACTTATCTGAAAATTTATCTGAAAACTTTCAATACTTTGGCACCACATAACCATATATCGTCCCACTCCCAACCCTATACGATCCACGCCTGACTGCATCACTTCTGTTCCCTTCAATGGTATATACAGTCCTTCCATCGCATCGTTCAACCAGTCCAACATGATCTCTGGTTCCATTGGCGTACCAGTCAATAATTATGATATCTCCTGGTGATGGCTTATAATTTCTGCTCTGCCAGTGGTGATGAGACTTGGCCCAGTCCACGATATCCGGTACATAGGAGAACTTCGGCACGGTCCCTGATTTGATATACCCGCATTGGTTCTCACACCAGCTGACGAAACATCCGCACCAGCTTACTCTGTTGCTGTATCCATACCAGCTCCAGAACTTCTTGCCGCCGTGGTTTCCGAGCTGTTGTTCAGCAACCCTGACAATGGCAGTGTTGCCTACGCCGATGTTATAGCTGCCGTACGGATAATATCTGAGCACATGAGCTGGATACTGTTTGTCTCCATAGCTCTTCCAGCCATGCTTCTTCGCCTGCATGTCAGAAAAGGTAATGGCGTTGGCAACGGTATATCCGCCGTCTTTCTTGATAGCCCAGGATATATACCCGTTTCCGTAGTTATAGCCTTGCAGTGCCAAGCGGATGTGATTCATGTCGATTGGACTTTTGCACCGTGCCTGTTTCAGGCAGTCCGCCAGATAATGCACTCCGCAGTTAATGGAATACTCTGGATCCTTGATGCTGTTCGGCGCATGGGAGTATTTCTTGTTGAACGGGCTTTCGGAGCACTGCATGGGATCGGTGCCTCTGCCGCCGGATTCCTGCATCATGACAGCTTTGATCAGCTCAACATACTCACCAATACCGTACTGCTGCGCATATCTGCTGATCAGCGGCGTATAGGCCTCAACCTCCGGACTGACCTCGATATAGTTATCAGAGCTGTCATCCCCAAAGGTATAGAATGCCGCTCCAAAGAGCACGAATATCAGGATGATGATAATGGCAACGCTTCCTCCGGCAGCCAGCGATGCTATCAACAGTTTCGTGCTTTCCAAAAGCAGTTTGATGCTTTGCAAAGCCTTCCCTGCTGCTTTCCTGGAGATCCTCGCCGCCATCCGGGTCTGTCTCTGCATCTGAAACTGCTTCTTCGCCATTCTGAGCCCCGCGTTTGCCGGCATTCTCGTTGCTCTTGCAGGTCTTGCTACCCGCTGTCTTCTCGAAGCAAAAGCAGGACGACCTTTGCTCCGGATGCGCTGGGATCGCAGGACGACCTCCCTTGTACGGATCGCTGAGGTTTCATGTGCCACCTCTTCCCCTGCCATCTTCTGTTCCGCTCTTCTTTGCAGGATGCTTTCTTTGGATCTGATAGCGCGGTATCCTGCCTTTGCAGCATCTGTACTGTAAGTCGCAGCTTTCCTCACGCCGCGCTCTGCACCTCGTCCCATTTGATCCGATGCCTGAGAGGATGCCTGCTCCCTGCTTTGCTCTCTGGAGTGCAGCATCTCCTCTTTCGTCCGAGCATGCACATCCTTGACATGCGATGTCATCGCGGAGGCACGGTCAATGGTTCTGATCGTCCCCTTTTTGCTCTGCCTTGTCTTTATATCCGCCATACCTGCACCTCCTTCGCCTGATACTTCTGACATCCAACAGCAGTTGCTTTTTAAGCTCTTTCTATGTATTCTGTGCTTGGTGGGAGGTACCGTTATGTATATGGATGAAGAGACCTTTGAACTTTCGGCTGAACCTATGAAGCATGGAGTACAGATTGATGATCTTATTGCTCCGACGATATAGATCCTGAACCTGAAAGGCTACAGAACGGCCTGGAGCTGCAGCGGTCATGTGAGAGAAGGTTTCGACAGCGCATATATTCAATTCGAATTCGGGATGATCACACCGGAAGAACTGCCCACAGGATGGTTCTGGGCAGAGGACGGCCACATGCAGTATCAGTATGTCTCATGCTTCCCTGATGATTTGAGCTGGGAGATTGTAGAAGTAATGGATATGCTGTTCAAGTGGGCAAAAGCTCTGCCTTCGACATATTAAGTCCATGTATCCGGAGGCAGCGGTGCTGCCTCCAATGTCTGTTTGGTCTGTCGGTTTCAAATGTATAGATTGTTGGGTGTAAAGTTTACTTTGCTTTATTGTTTTGTTATTCCAGTTTTACTTAACTTTGATTTTGCTGTATCATCAAATCAGAAAAGAGATAAACTTCCGGAAGACACCTTCTCTTAAAAGCTGATACCAACAAAGATGAAAATGGAGGTGCAAAATGAAAAGAGCATATAATACCAACCAGCTTATGAACAAATATCGTTCGGTCATGAACAGGGTACTGGATACAGATTATGAAACAAAAGCCTCTGTTCTCAGAATGAGCATGAGAACCGATGGAATTGATGAGAACATGATTGATTCTATGGTTCATGACATTATCAACGAAAACGCTACCGCAATCAACAGCATAAAATAAAACAGGCCCATAACAATTCCTCTGTAAGAGGATCTTATGAGGGTGCTGCACCATCTGGCACCCTCTTATATTTTTTCAGTAACATTCAAAAAACGGAGGTGCCCTATGTCTTTAAACCAGCTTGTGGAAGATAAACTCAACGCATTAGAGATCCCGTTTCAGCTCGTGGAGCATGAACCTGCCCTGACAACCGAGCAGGCCGACAACTTTATTGAAGGAATCGAAGGCGTAAGGACTAAGACAATGTTCCTTACAGATAAAAAGAAGCGGAACTTTTTTCTCGTCATTATGGATGACAAAAAACGCCTTGATATGAAGGCCTTCAGTGAACTGGTAGAGATGAAAGGCGTCAAGATGGCATCTGAAAATACTCTCTATGAAAAAATGATGCTCCCGCCGGGTGTGGTTTCTCCCTTCGGGCTGCTCAACAATGCCGATCATGACATTAATGTTTTCATCGATCGTGAGATTATTACTGAAGAGCGCATGAGTTTTCATCCGAACACCAACGAGAAAACCATATTCCTTAATACTGACGATCTGATCCGTTATATTGAGGCCCTTGATTACACCGTTAATGTAATCGATTTGCCATAGTGATAAAACGACACACATTTGTTTACCATGAATGTATGAGAAGAAAGCCGGTCTCGATTTTGGCTTTCTTCTCTTTTTTGTCTACCCTTCTGCCGGTTTCAGATACTTATCCACGAGTTTCTCGTACTCTTCCGGCGATCTGGCAATCTCCCGGATCTTTTCCAGAATCGCCTGTTCTTTCTTCGTCATCACAGGCTTTGTTTCAGACTTCAAATTCTGCTGGAAGAATCCTTCCCCAGGCTTGCTCGTCATGAGCTGATAGAGTTTCGTATCCTTCGGGAAGTTGTTCTCGAAGGGCACCAGTGACGATCCGACCTTGATCAGGCCGTGCCCGGCGTCCACGTTGGTGATATACGATAGCTGCCGGTCTGAGATATTCAGGAGCTTGGCCAGTTCGATCCGGTCCGTCGCTGCCTGATTGAGCATGACGATAAACTCCGAGTTGGACAGCATGGTCCTGGCAGTATGAGACTGCAGCAGATCCAGCACGTTCTGCGTGATACCGGTACAGAAGGCGCCGTACTTTCTGACTCTCTTCCAAAGCTTGAACAGAAACTGCGCTGAGTACTCATGCATAAACAGCAGATAGATCTCATCGATGAATACGAAGGTCTGCTTACCCTTCTGCCTGTTCTGCGTGATTCTGTTCAGGATAGAGTCAAGAATGACCAGCATACCGATGGCTCTCAGTTGCTCGCCCAGTTCCAGGATGTCATAGCAGATCAGGCGGTTGTTTGTATCCACGTTGGTCTGTTTGGCGAAGGTGTTCAGTGATCCTCTGGTGAAGAGTTCCAGTTCCAGAGCCAGGGACTTTGCCTCCGGTTCCGGCTGTTTCAGCAGTTCTTCACGGAAGTCCTGCAGCGTCGGCGGTGTACCCTGATAATTGCCCTGCTGATAGAACCTATAGACGTTCTCCGTACAGCGGTCGATGATGGACTGCTGACCTTTTGCGAACTTGTGACCGGCGATGATCTGCTCGCAGAGGCTCTGCAGGAACTGCGATTTCTCGATGATCGGGTCCGTTTCACCGTATTCCCTGTTCATATCCATGGCATTGATGTGATTGGATGACGTTGCGGAGATTTCGATGACCGAGCCTCCCAACGCTCTGATCAGCGGCGCGTACTCACGCTCCGGATCCACGATGATGATATCCGCATCCGTACCCAGAATCAGATTGGTGATCTCATTCTTTGCCGTGAACGATTTACCGGAACCGGACACCCCCAGGATGAAGGAGTTGCCGTTCAGCAGCCTCCTTCTGTCTGCGATCATCATGTTTTTGCTGATGACGTTCTGTCCGTAGTAGATGCCGTGACGGTCATAGACCTCCTGCACCCGGAA
>SVCS01000060.1 GCA_015058205.1 Clostridiales bacterium | reverse complement strand
AATGAAATTGAAATAATAGCAGTATTCTAGTAAAATACATATTACTAGAATGCTTGCATACGAAGGTGATTGGCTCGCAACTTGTATATGATTCGATAGGTATGTGATATGGATAATTTTAAACTCAAATCAAATCTGTTTTTCGGTGCGAACTCTCTTTGTGCACTGGATGATATCGACGATGCGAATGTAATCATCGTCTGTGATGCCTTTGTAAAAAAGTCCGGGATGGTAGAGAAAATCACGGATCATCTCGAGCGCTGTACCGTTCACATTTACGATAAGGTCGTACCGGACCCTCCAACGGAGATCATTGCTGATGGCATCAACTTTTTATCTGAATGCCAGGCGGATTATATGATTGCGCTGGGCGGAGGCTCTGTCATCGATGCTGCCAAAGGAATTGCATATATGGCCTGGAAATCGGGCCGCCATACCATCAAATGCTTCTATGCAGTACCGACCACAAGCGGAACGGGATCGGAAGTCACGAAGTTTTCTGTGATTACGAATTCGGAGCAGGGGATTAAGTATCCTCTGGTTGACGAAGCACTTCAGCCGCATGTGGCGATTCTTGATCCGGAACTTGTTCAATCGATGCCGCCAAACATCACTGCTGATACAGGCATGGATGCATTGACACATGCAATTGAATCATATCTTTCGACGAAATCCAATGACTTTACAGACGCGCTGGCAGAAAAGTCTGTGACTCTGCTGATGCGTTTTCTTCCATATGCGTATGCACACGGAGATGATATGGAAGCCAGAGAGAAGGTTCATAACGCAGCCTGTCTTTCCGGGATGTCATTCAACATGGTAGGATTGGGAATCAACCATAGTATTGCCCATGCCATCGGTGCGAAATTCCACATTCCGCACGGCAGAGCGAATGCGTTGCTTTTGCCTCATGTCATTGAATACAATGCATTTCTGGAGAGCGGCACCGAGACTGTCGCTGCGAGGAAAATGCAGCGTCTTTCCAAGCTGATTGGGCTCCCGTATTCCAGTGTTCCACTTGCAGTCAGCAGCCTTTGCAGCAAAATCAGGGATATGAACCGTTTGTTCGGAATACCGGACACCCTTGCCAAGATGGATATCTGCACGAGTGAGGTAGATGCAATCAGAAGGGAGATGGCGGAGACCGCTATGGCAGATGTATGCACCCAGACAAATCCAAGAAAACCGAATGTTATGGAAATTGAGGGCATTATCAAACGGGTCACCGGAGTGTAGAAAAAGAAGCTCCCCATTGCCATCTGGCGGTGGGGAGCTATAATTATGTAATAAAGAATCAATAGGCACATAGGCATCACTCCACGCTGCGTGGATAGTGCCGGTACTGCTTTTGTGATAGTTTAGACTCATAAGGAGGTAAACAAAAATGAATCAATATGTCACAGGAGCAGTCATACGAAAGCTTCGGGAAAACAAGAACATGACCCAGGAAGCTCTGGCAAATAAAATTTTTGTCAGCAGCAAGACGGTCAGCAAATGGGAAACAGGTCAGGGATTTCCGGATATCAGTCTGCTTGAGCCACTGGCAAAAGCCCTTGGGATTTCTGTGATTGAGCTGCTGTCGGGCGAAGACATCAGAAACAGCAATCAATCATCCAATATCATCAAGGGGAAATTCTACGTCTGTCCAGTCTGCGGAAACGTGATCCAGTCAATTGGTGAGACAGTTGTCAGCTGCTGCGGAATCACATTACCGCCTGCAGAGCCTGAAGATGCGGATGCAGATCATGATATACATGTTGAAATGGTAGAAGATGAATACTATGTTTCCATTGATCATGCGATGAGCAAAGAACACTACATATCATTTCTTGCAGCAGTGTCAGACCAGGGGGTCCAGTTTGTTAAACTGTATCCGGAAGGACAGGCAGAAGCGAGGTTCAAAATCAATCGCATTAAGAAGATCTATGCCTACTGCAACCGGCACGGGCTGTTTCAGATAAGACCAGATAAGTTTCAGATAAGACCAGACAGTAACTGAGGAGTTCAAGAATGAAGATCGCATGGTTTTGCATACCGGCTTATGGTCATACAAATCCAACACTGGGAGTTATAAAGGAACTGACGAAAGCAGGGCATCAGGTTTACTACTTTTCCTTTGAGATGTTCCGGGAAAGAATCGAACAAGCCGGCGCCGTTTTCATCGGATGCGATGGCTACGATTTTGAAATGGAAGCCAAAGACAACGCAGACAGAGTGGGGAAGGATAAAGCTTTTGCGACGGAACTGCTGGTTTCTTCAACACTGGCGCTGGATGAGATGACAACGGAAAAAGTTCAAGACATCAAACCGGATATTATCGTTTCCGATTCCGTTGCGTTCTGGGGGAAGCTTGTGGCGATGAAACATGGCTTGCCTTACGTTTCGTCGACTACGACATTTGCCTTCAACCGTTATTCGGCGAAGTACATGAAAGAGTCATCCTGGGATATTGTGAAGATGCTTGTCACTATGCCGAAGATCAACAAGCAGATTAAACGCCTGCGTGAGAAGGGATACCCGGTCAAAGGCATTTTGGATATCGTGCAGAACGATAATGACACAAATACCATCGTCTATACATCGAAGTATTTTCAGCCGTGCGCAGATACGTTCTCGGATAGATATCACTTTATTGGTCCTTCGATTCGGCCTATTATCGAGCCGATTGCCAAAACGGCGGAGAAAACCGTATACATCTCCATGGGAACAGTGAATCAGAACCGCGAGTTTTATCGAAACTGCATCCATGCTCTTGGTGAAACGGACTGGCAGGTCATCATCTCCATGGGAACGAATACGGAGCATTTTGATGATCTCCCGGAGAACATTCAGATCTATGAAACCGTGGACCAGATGGCCGTCCTTTCCATTGCCGATGCGTTCATCACTCACTGCGGAATGAATTCCGCTTCTGAGGGGTTGTTCTATCAGGTTCCATTGGTTTTGTTCCCGCAAACTCCGGAGCAGGGTGCTGTGGCGAAGAGAACAGAAGAACTGGGTGCGGGAATCATGTTGGAATCGATTTCAGAAGAGAACATTCTGCATGCCCTAACAGAAGTGCTGACGAATCAAACATACAAAGACAACGCAATCAGGATCTCAGATAGTTTTCACGCCTGCGGCGGGGTGGCTGAGGCCAGAGTGTTTCTGGAGGAAATCGTATCCTAAAATCGATAGAGGAAGAAAATCATGAAGACAAAGCAGGAAGAACGCCTTTCGTTCCTGGTGGAAGCGTTTAAGGCGGATTCTGATGATTATAAAAATCTGCAGACGCCGGAGGACGAAGAGGGAAAGAGAAGAGTACTCAGATCCCTTATGAATATCCGCATGCCGAAGGAGATGTCATCCGAAGTGCTGCAAGTCCAGGATGAATATCTCATGGGGCGTGCTGACGAAAAGGGCGTGACGCAGCTTTCGGACATACCGGTCATCAGAGATGGGTTGTCCATCTGGCAGGGAGACATTACAAGTCTTGCGGCAGACGCAATTGTGAATGCGGCCAATTCTCAGATGCTGGGCTGCTTTATGCCTATGCACACCTGTATCGATAACTGCATCCATACTTTCGCAGGCGTACAGCTGCGGGCGGAGTGCAACCGGCAGATGGAACAGATGCGAAGAAAGTACGGCAGCGGCTATGAACAGCCGACTGCGGTACCGATGCTGACAGATGCCTACAACCTTCCGGCGAAGAAGGTCATCCATATCGTGGGTCCAATCGTGCAGTACAAGCTGACACCGGAGTTGGAAGAGGACTTGTCAAATTGTTATAAGAACACGCTTGATGTGTGTGCAGAAAACGGGCTGAAGAGCGTCGCTTTCTGCTGCATCTCGACGGGTGTTTTTCGCTTCCCAAACAGGAGAGCTGCTGAAATCGCTGTGAATACAGTGACGGACTGGATGCAGCAGCATCCCGGGAAGGTGGAAAGAGTGATTTTCAACGTTTTTAAGGATGAGGACAGAGAATACTATGAACAACTCATATGAGAAACAAATCGCAAAACTGAGAGATGAGATCCAGAATGCGGAAGCCATTGTGATCGGCGCAGGCGCAGGACTCTCCACTTCCGCTGGATTCACGTACGGCGGGGAGCGGTTCAACAAATACTTTAATGACTTTGCAAAAGAATATGGTATCAGGGATATGTACTCCGGCGGCTTCTACCCGTTTCCGAATGGGGAAACGCGCTGGGCGTGGTGGGCAAGGCACATTTATTTCAACAGATACATCGACGCGCCGAAACCGGTCTACAAGGAACTCCTGAATCTGGTGAGGGATAAGGATTACTTCGTCATTACGACCAACGTGGATCATCAGTTCCAGAAGGCAGGCTTTGACAAAAAGAGGCTGTTTTATACCCAAGGCGATTACGGCTTGTTCCAGAGTGTGAATCCAGCGCTTCGCAAAACCTATGACAACGAAGAGTGGGTGATGAAGGCGATGGAAGCACAGGGATTTGTCAGAGATTCGGAAGGAGTTTTCCAGGTTCCGGAGAGCGTTGAGCTCAAGATGTGCATTCCAACGGAACTGATTCCGAAGTGTCCGGATGATAATTCTGATATGACGATGAACCTTAGAGCAGATGACACCTTCGTCGAAGATGATGGATGGCACAGAGCGGCAGATGCTTATACGGATTTTCTGAGAAACCACGAGGACCTTCCTGTGCTCTACTTGGAGTTGGGCGTGGGCGCCAACACACCGATGATCATTAAATACCCGTTCTGGCGCATGACGATGGCAAATGCAAAGGCAACCTATGCCTGCCTGAATTACGGAGAGGCATTCGCTCCAGGCGAGATCGCAGACAGGAGCATCTGCATCGATGGGGATATTGGGGAGATACTGCAGGCCATATGAAAGACATAGTGTGCAAAAGCAACAGCGCGTTGCTTGTCAGTCATGTGGCGCGCGTTCATAATCAAGGTGTATTATGAACAAGGAGGGATTTCATTATGGGAATACAGGAAACAATCAAGACGTTGCGTGAAAAACACGGTCTCTCACAGGATCAGCTGGCAGAACGCGTCATGGTTACCAGGCAGGCGGTCAGCCGTTGGGAGAACGGCGAGACACAGCCGAACACAGATACGCTGAAGCTCTTGTCAAAGGAGTTCGATGTTTCAATCAACACACTGCTCGGATCACCGCGTCAGCTCAGATGCCAATGCTGCGGGATGCCTTTGGAAGATTCGATCATCAGCAGAGAAAAAGACGGCACGATGAATGAGGATTACTGTCAGTGGTGCTATGCGGATGGTACCTATACATACAGTGATATGGACGATCTCATCGAGACTTGTCTGCCCCATATGGTCAATGAGAATTTCACTGAGGAGCAGGCTCGCGCATATATGAAGGAGATGCTGCCGCAGTTGGATTACTGGAAGAGATATGAAGAACTGAGTGATGATGGGGAGTTTGAGGAATTCAAGAAGCAGCTGATCGATGAAATCAATGCACTCCATATAGACGGTATGCCGAAGGTAGAAAAACTGAATGCACTGGTCGGGCAGTATGTGAATCTTCCATACCGACTTCCAAACGGCGCAGAGGTGAAGTTCCTGAACGACAAGACGACCTATCTGGGAAATCAGCTGGAATCGGAGTTCGGCGGAGACAGGTGCTTCGGCGTCCTTGCCAACATGGATTTCATTATGGTTGCCACTTATGAGAAAGACGGCGTCAATCCGGAACTCGTTCTTTATAAGAAGAGATAAACTGAAACAATGAGGTTGTAACAATGAGCAGACTGCAGTTCAAGTACGTTAGGATCCAAGGCAAAGAACTGGCACGGAACACTCAGATGAGATGATGAAGATGATCCGCCCGGCGTTGTGGCTTTTGGAGCGGTATAATCATCCGTATTTTTTGGTGTATACGAATACTCCTGGTGAGATCGTCTACGAAGACCAATATCAGATTGCCGCGAAGGTGGACGGCTTTCTGCAGATCGATGAGCTGCAGGAGTCCTGGTCACCGGAGTAGGACAGTGAGAAGTCTCTGGCAGAGGGAGCAACAATGATAAGGATCAGACCGTATAAACAATCGGATGAAGAGCAAATTCTCTCCTGGTGCGACAGCGAGGATACGTTTTTCAAGTGGACATTCGGACTGCTAGGTGATTACCCTGTCACAAGTGAGAAGTTCCGGAAGACCAGTGAATACATGCAGTTTACTGCCGTTGATGATGACGAACCAGTCGGCTATTTCATCGCCAGAAATCCCAATGGCAACTTGAATGAGCTGCGTTTCGGATACGGAATCGTCAAGCCGGACAGACGCAATCAGGGCGTCGGGAAAGAGATGCTCCGGCAGGGGCTTATTTATGCATTCGAAATATACGGCGCAGACAGGGTGACCCTGGGCGTCTACGATAAGAACGAGAATGCAATCGCCTGTTACACCTCAATTGGCTTCAGGGAGACCGGAGTGCGTGAAACCTATCAGGTATGCGGCGGACAATATGAAGCCTTTGAAATGGAGGCGACCAGAGGATGAAGACAGGAAGGGACATTATTGGGTACAATCTGGGATTAATATTATTCATTATCCTGATTCCGCTCATCATGTGGAAAGCTTCCGGTGCGTTTAGCTATGGGGTGATTCATATCATCGTGCTTGTTGCCTTTGGCGTTGCTGGAATTGCCCTTAGTATCTGGTCGATCGTCTATATGAAACTTGTGGGCAAAGGCAACCCAATGGATGCGTTCAATCATGAAGTGGCGCCTCGGACAAGTGTGCTGATGACAGCCGGCCCATATAAAATCTGCCGAAATCCCATGCTTCTCGGCGTGTTCATCTATTATCTTGGGCTGGTGATTTTCCTGCATTCCTGGCAGGCTGTCGTGATTTTTGTTCTGTACTTCGCCATTATGATGGTGCAGGTCAGCAGGGAAGAAAAACGATTGGAACAGGACTTTGGAGAAGTGTACAGAAAGTATAAGAGGAGTACGAAAAAACTGATTCCGTTCATCTGGTGAACCAAGATCGGGAATCAGTTGTGAGTGAAAATAATATTGTATACAGACTACTATAGTGTGCTTTGTTGTGGTAAAATTACTGCACCAAGCAGAGATAATTCAGCTGAAGAGAATGTGACAGAAATCTGCTCCGTTTCTTTTCGGCTTTTTCATATGGGAGAATTGATGATGAAATTGAAGAGAGTATTAGTTTGGTTTCTTGCGTTATGCATGGTAATGTGCCTTACGCCAGTAACATCCTTTGCGACTGAAACGGCGGCAGAGACACCAGAGGGACAAGTCAGTGAAATAGATGCTGCGGAACCTGCGGATCCTTCTGGACAGGACGAGGTGCTTGATGACACGGATGCAGAATCTACGGAGGAAGAAGTAATTGAGGAAACCGGCGAAGAACCGGTCGAAGGACTTGATTCTGAACCAGTGCTTGCCGCGGCAGCTGTTGCACCCACGGCGATGTGGGTTGAACCATCTGATGAGAGCGGTATTCCAGCTCAGATTGACTTATTTATTACCAACACGAGTGGAACTACATATACGGGGCAGTTGTTTTTGCCTGGCAATGTATCTTTAGAGAATTGCTTCCTTTCATGGGACGGTGATGCGCTGGCAACTGTCAATGGAACGGACTATCCAAGCGGAGAATGTCCGATCCCGGAAAGTGATGCCGAGACAACATACACCTTCAAAAATGGCAGCACCACTTTAGCTACGTTTAAAATCACAAAATACCAAGGCTCTGAAAGTGTAACTCCTGTTTTCATTAGTATTGACGAGAGTGAGGGCAACCCCACCATTGCGCAGATGGACGCAGACAAAAGCGTTACCTGTACAGGTACAATTAACATTAATGGCGCATCATACGAATTGTCAAAAATGAAAGGACGAGGTAATGCATCCTGGGAGAATTCAGATGATAAGCGTCCATATAACATTACATTAGGAACAAAAATCAATTTTCCTGGAATTGATTCCCCTAAGACAAAAAAGTGGTCACTCTTAGCAGAAGTTCTCGACCGCAGTCTGCTGTGCAATCGTTCTGGTTATCATTTGGCTTATCAAATGGGAATCGGACAAGACACCACATCAGCAGATGTCTGGATGAACGGTGAGTATCAAGGGTGCTATACCGTTACGGCAAAGACAGATTCTTTTGTTACAGATGATGGTTTTATGATTGAACAGGATAACTATAAAGAAGCTTCCGTAGCAAACGGCGGTGATCCCCAGTTTACCCTTCATGACATACTAAGTGGTTGGCGAGAATCAAGCGGTTGGTCATCCTGCTATAACCGAATCACAGTAAAAAAGATGGGTAACAACCTGCTGAAAATAGATGGTGTGGTTGACGAGAGTCCAACCAACATGGATTCTGTTACTCAAAATACAATAAAACCATGGATCAAGGATGCCTTTGAAGCCATCTTGGCTAATAACGGATACAACTCTAAAGGCAAATACTATACTGAATATATTGATGTGGAAAGTTTTGCTGAAATGTACCTTATGCATGAGTATGTCAAAAGCTACGATGTATGCGCAGGCAGCATTCTATACCATAGGGATGGCATGACCGAGAACGATAAATTGTTTGCAGGACCTCTGTGGGATTTGGATAATGCAATGGGATCCGTTTATCAAAACAGCTCTCTTGGTAAGGCGGATGACCGTAGAAATGGAGATCGCAGAAGCGGTCAGGATACTTTTATTCCTCAAATTAACCCGGATACCATTTATAAAACTTCTATATACGCAGAACTTGGTCAGCATGCAGACTTCATGGAAGAAGTTACAAAACAATATAACATGCATCGTTCGGCCTTTAATAGTCTAGCAGCTGATACTCAACGTATGATAAATGAAATTGATGCATCTGCCAGAATGAATCATATCAAAGTTAATGAAATTGGAAATCAGCAAGGAAAAAACAACCACTATTATGGTTCTGCTACAACTCTAGGATCTGGCCAGTACCGACAGAGTTATTTAGCTACGAACAAGTCAAAAACCAGCTGGAGTGAGTATTGGGATCCATATGCTGCAAACTTATTAACTTACATCTCAACACGATCACTTTGGTTCAAAAATACCTATTACGACGATAGCTATTGCGAACACGAGTATGAAGCGGTTGTCACAGAACCAACATGCACCGCTGAAGGTTACACTACCCATACTTGTAAACTTTGCGGAGAAAGCTATATTGATGGGCAAACACCAATGATTCCGCATGATTTTCAAAATGGTGTTTGC
>SVCS01000009.1:33308-39506 GCA_015058205.1 Clostridiales bacterium | reverse complement strand
ATCATCGCCGCTGCGGGACGGGGCACACGCCTCGGAGCCCCTGTCCCCAAGCAGTATCTCAAAATCGGCGGCGAATATGTTATTGCAAAGACAATCAAGGCCTTCGAGAACATCGATGAAGTCGATCACATCTTCGTTGTTACAAATGAAGAGTACAGGGACACCTGTGCTGAGATCGTAAAGGAGAGAGGCTTCAATAAAGTCGATGGCATTGTCGCTGGCGGCAGCAGAAGACAGGATTCTGTTTTCAATGCGCTGCAGGAAATCAACGCGAAGAAACCGGGAGTTTCGATGGTGCTGATTCATGACGGGGCCAGACCATTTGTTGAGAAGGATGTCATACTGAATGTCCTCCGGGAAACCGACAACAATGGGGCGGCTGTCGCCTGTGTCGCCATGAAGAACAGCGTCCGCAGGATGGAACAGGGCAGCACCTCCAGCGAGAGTGTGGACAGAGCGGACTACTACTCCGTGCAGACACCGCAGGGATTCCGTAAATCCATACTGATTGAGGCGTATGACAAAGCCTATGACGACAGTTACATAGGAACGGACGATGCTTCCATCGTGGAACGGGCAGGTTACGATGTTTCCATCGTGGACGGAGACTACGGCAACATCAAGATCACAACGAAGGAGGACTTACCAATGGAGAACAGAGTAGGAACAGGCTTCGATGTGCATCAGCTTGTGGAAGGCAGGGAACTGATTCTCGGCGGCGTGGACATACCGTATGACAGGGGCCTGCTGGGACATTCTGATGCGGATGTGCTCATCCACGCTGTCATGGATGCGCTGCTGGGAGCGGCAGCTCTGGGAGATATCGGGAAGCACTTCCCGGACAGCGATGATACATACAAAGACATCAGCAGCATGGAATTGCTTGCTGCTGTCAAGAAGATGTTAGAAGAAAACTACTACAACATCGGAAATATCGATGTGACGCTGATTGCGCAGAGCCCGAAAATCAGCCCGTACATCGATGAGATGAGAAGCAATATTGCTGAAGTTCTTGAACTGGATAGATCAAGAATCAACATTAAAGGAACAACAACAGAAAGATTAGGTTTTACAGGAAGAGAAGAAGGGATCGCGTGTGAAGCGGTCTGCTCAATATACAGATAGAAACAGAACTAGAAGGAGATCAGATGAAGTTATCGAAAAGCTTTTTCAGAACACTGAGAGAAGTACCAAACGAAGCAGAAATCCCAAGCCATGTGCTGCTGCTCAGAGCCGGCATGATCAAGAAGACAGCTGCTGGAATCTACAGCTACATGCCGATGGGATACAGAACAATCAGGAAAATCGAGAATATTGTAAGAGAAGAAATGGACGCCAAAGGCGCGCAGGAAATCAGCACTTCCATACTCCAACCGGGCGAACTCTGGGAAGAGTCAGGCAGATGGGATGCTTATGGTCCTGAAATGTGGAGACTGAATGACAGAAACGGAAGAGGCTTCTGCCTTGGACCTACTGCGGAAGAAGTGTTCACGGATATCATCAGAAACGATATCACCTCTTACAGACAGCTTCCGATGATGCTGTACCAGATTACAGATAAATTCAGAGATGAAGCAAGACCTCGTTTCGGTATGATGCGGTCGAGGAACTTCATCATGAAGGACAACTATTCCTTCGATAAGGATGAAGAAGGCGTGGAAAAGAGCTATATGCAGATGTATGACGCCTACACCAATGTGTTCACCAGATGCGGTTTGACGTTCAGACCAGTTGAGGCGGACAACGGCGCCATCGGCGGAACCGGATCACATGAATTCACAGCACTTTGTGAATATGGTGAGAGCCAGATCTGCTACTGCGACTCCTGCAACCTCGCAACGACGATTGAAAAAGCTGCATGCAAAGACGCGCCGGAGGATCCGGCAGAAATGCTGCCGATGGAAAAGGTGCACACACCTGGTACGACAACCATCGAAGAAGTTGCTAACTACCTGGGAGTGGACCAGAAGCAGACTCTGAAGGCGCTCATGTTCGAGACTTACGGAGAAGATGACAAGGTCAATGGATATGTGGCCGTATTTGTCCGCGGAGACAGAGAGCTGAACATGACAAAGCTCGTCAACGCGTTGGGCGTGCATGAGTACGCAATTGCCTTTGCAGATGAAGAGAAGATGGCAGAGAAGTGCGGCTGTGTCGGCGGATTTACAGGTCCTGTCGGACTGCATGACTGCATCATCGTTGCAGACAGCGAAGTGCCGGGACTGAAGAATCTGGTAGCGGGAGCATGTGAGGAAGATCACCACATCAAGAATGTGAACTACGGACGCGACTGGAAGGCGGATATCGTAGTAGATGTCAAGAATCTGCTGGAAGGAGATCCATGTCCTGTATGCGGTGCTCCGATCAAGCACGCCCGCGGTGTGGAAGTCGGTCAGATTTTTAAGCTGGGCAGCAAGTATTCCGCAGCCATGGGAGCATACTATAAGGATGACAACCAGAAGGATCATCCGATTCTCATGGGATGCTACGGAATCGGCATCTCGAGAACATTCCAGGCAATCATCGATATGCCTGAGAACCATGACGACAACGGAATCATCTGGCCGATGTCAGTGGCTCCGTATCATGTGATCATCACGGTCATGAAACCGGATGATGAGGCACAGAAGGAAGTTGCGGAGAAGGTCGAACGCGAACTGGAGGCAGCTGGCGTGGAAGTCATCCTGGATGACAGAAAAGAACGTCCGGGTGTTAAGTTCAAGGATGCGGACCTCATTGGAATACCAATCAGAATCACAGTTGGTCGGGGAGCAGCTGACGGAATCATCGAATATAAGATGAGGCGTGATGCAGATAAAGTCGAGCTGACGGTCGACGAAGGAATTGCAAAGGCAATAGAAACGGTAAATGCAGAAAAAGACGGAAGGTGCTATTTCAAATAAAAGATCCGGCGATAGAATGGCAAACCTGTTTTGGGAGTTTTTCAAAATAGGTTTGTTTACTATTGGGGGAGGCGCAGCCATGATTCCCCAGATCCAGCATGTTGCCACCGTTGAGAAGGGCTGGCTGGATGATGAGGAAATGCTGGACTGTATCGCCATGGGACAGTCACTGCCTGGGGTCATCGCGGTAAACATAGCGACTTACGTAGGATACAGGAAACGTGGATTGGCCGGTGCGGCAGCAGCAACTTTTGGTGTTGTGCTTCCGGCCTTTATTTCAATATTGATACTGGCGGTTTTGCTCAGATACATCGGCGACAGCAAGTTCGTTGAGGGAGCGTTCATGGGTATCAAGGCGGCAGTATGCGGGCTGATTACCGTATCATCCATCAAACTCCTTCTGCAGATGTGCGGGAAAGGCAAAAACAGCAGGCCTGTAAAACGCAGTTATGTGGTGCTTGCCGTGATTCTCAGTCTGGCGTCACTGATCGCAGTTGGATTTCTTGGGATCACAGCAATACTGGTGATTCTGGCCGGTATTGTCATAGGGATTGTGTACTATAGAGTTACAAGCCTGAAGGACAGTCAGGAGGCGGATCAATGATGCTGCTTCTGAGATTGTTCATCGCTTTTTTTAAGATAGGACTGTTTTCCTTTGGCGGCGGCAACGCCATGCTTCCGCTGATATATCAGACAGTGATTACGTTCGGGGAATTGACCCCGGCCGATTTCTCTGACATGGTAGCGCTCTCACAGGTTACGCCTGGACCAGTCGCTGTAAACGCGGCAACATATATCGGCCTGAGGGCAGCGGGTGTGCCGGGAGCCATCGTGGCAACAATCGGAGTCTGTCTCCCGTGCTTTATCATCATGCTGATCGTCATCCGGCTGATTGATAAATACAGGGGAAGCACGATTGTAGAGGGTGCCTTTGCAGGAGTCAGGCCTGTAACTGTAGGGCTTTTGCTGACCGCCGTGATATTCATCATGGACTCGGTGCTTGTCAAGGGACCAATTGTGTCAGCATCTATGGCGGATCCCGGATACTACAATCCGATTCCGATCGCGATATTCGGTCTTTCGATTGTGTTGATCGCAATACTGAAGATGAAGCCTTTGCATGTGATTTTGATTATGGGAGCAGCGGGCGCTGTGATATATGGAGTAATGTGATATGTGGACAGGCGGTGTCAGGGTCATTGTACTCGATGATGAAAACAGAATACTGATGGTAAGGCAGGACCATCCGGAACGTTCTGTCTGGATGGTGCCCGGAGGGGGTATCGAGGACGGCGAAAGTTCTGTTCAGGCAGCCGTGCGCGAAGTACTGGAGGAAACGGGACTGGAAGTTGAAACCAAAGGACTCATATGGCATATCGAGGAAGTCTCAGAGAGGGGACAACGTTTCGTAAACTTTTTCAAGGCGCGCGTCACCGGCGGCGAGCTGAAGCTCGGTGACGATCCGGAGCTGCCGGCAAACGGACAAGTACTGTCTGAAGTTAGATTTATGAGCCGGGAAGAAGTTGCGGAACTGGAGCATGTATATCCGGAATTCCTGCGCAGTGAACTGTGGGAGCATCTGGAGCATGGAACCATTGATTACGACGCATTCAGAATGCGTGATAAATAAAACAAAAACAGCAAATACTGAACAATAGGAGGACTTGTAAATGAAATACGTAAGAATCGAAATGGAAGACGGCGGTGTGATGAGAGGGGAACTGTATCCTGAAATCGCACCGGAAACAGTTGCAAACTTTGAGAAACTGGTCAACGACGGTTTCTATGACGGACTCATCTTTCACAGAGTCATACCTGGATTCATGATTCAGGGAGGATGTCCGAAGGGTAACGGAACAGGCGGCCCGGGATGGACAATCAAGGGTGAATTCACCAACAACGGATTTGAAAACAATCTGAAGCATGAGAGAGGTGTTATGTCTATGGCCAGAACTCCGTTCCCGAATTCAGCAGGATCACAGTTCTTCATCATGGTCAGTGATTCTCCATTCCTCGACGGAGAGTACGCGGCATTCGGAAAGATCATCGAAGGCATGGACGTTGCTGACGCTATCGTAAAAGCGCCGCGCGATATGAACGACAAGCCGAAGCAGGCGCAGAGAATGGCCAAGGTTACGTTAGAGGAGGACTAATCAATGGATTTTAATTACACGGCTGAACAGGAAATGCTTCGTGAAGCCTTTGCGCAGTTTGCGAAGGAAGAAATCGCGCCGTTTGCGGCGAAGTGGGATGAAGAAGATCACGTTCCGATGGACATCGTTCCGAAACTGGGCGAGATGGGCATCATGGGCGTATTCATTCCGGAGCAGTACGGCGGAGCAGGGCTCGGTCATGTAGAGAGATGCATCGCGCTCGAAGAGATTGCCAGATACTCGGCAGGTCTTGCCATGATGGTCTTCACCCATCACCTTGGCGCAGCTGCGATACTGGATTACGGAACAGAAGAACAGAAGCAGAAGTGGCTTCCGGGAATATGTGACGGAAGCTGTGTCTGCGGACTGGCAGTGACGGAACCGGGCGGCGGAAGTGATGTTGCGGGCATTAAGACAGAAGCAACATTGGAAGACGGCGTATGGACCATCAACGGCAGAAAGTGCTTCATTACCAATTCGCACTGCGCAGGCGTAACGGTTGTCACATGCAGAACGGGCGAAGATGAAAAGGGTCGTCCGCTCATGTCAACCATTGCAATCGAAGCAGGAACAGAAGGATTTAAGCCGGGAAGAGAAGAAAACAAGATGGGTCTGAAGGGTTCCTACACTGGTGAACTCATCATGGATCAGGTGAAAGTACCTGAAGAGAATACAGTAGGCGCAGCAGGCAAAGGCATGCCAATCACCATGAAGGAATTGGGTGAAGTAGGCAGAGCCAGTATGGCGGCGATCGAACTTGGTATTCTAAGAGCCTGCCTGGAAGATGCAGTGAAGTTTGCAAAAGAGAGAATCCTCTACGGCAAGCCGATTGCGAAGCTGCAGGCGATTCAGTTCCAGATTGCGGAAATCAGATGCGATTATGAAGCAGCAAGACTGATGCTCTACAATGCTGCTGCAATGAAAGATGCAGGTAAGGTGGGAGCAGAATTCTCCATGGCCAAATACTTCACATCTGAGGCTGCCGTCAGATCAGCCAAGAGACTCATGGAGATCATGGGCGGATATGGATTCGTCAATGAATATCCGGCAGGAAGATATCTGCGCGATGCGATCGGATGCATTCCGTCCTGCGGAACCAGTGAGATTCAGAAGATGATTATTGCGGGAGAAACGCTCAAGAA
>SVCS01000009.1:27892-33208 GCA_015058205.1 Clostridiales bacterium | reverse complement strand
GCAGGTGATTGATGCGGAGAGCAGGAATGCGCTGGAAGCGGCACTGCAGCTTAGGGACAAATCCGGTCAGGGTCTGGTCGCTGTATTAGCGATGGCGCCGGAGTCGGCTTCGGATAAGCTGACCGAAGCTCTCGCTATGGGCGCAGATGAAGCGTATCTGCTTTCGGACAAGGCATTCGGCGGCGCGGATACCTATGCAACTTCCCGTACGCTGGCCGCGGCAGTGCGTAAGATCGAGGATGCAAAAGCAATCCCATTCGATCTGATTCTCGCCGGCACATCCAGCTCTGACGGAGGCACATCCCATGTGCCTGTACAGACAGCAGAGTGGCTTGGACGCACGCACATCTCCAATGTCTGCAGCATTGAAACTGCAGATGGGGTGATTCGCGCCATCAAGAGAAGCGAGGAAGTCATGCTGACTTTCGAAGGAGAGGAACCGGCAGTCATCGCAGTGACAAGAGATATCAACAAACCAAGATTTGTGACAGCCATGGGAATCATCAAAGCCCGCAAAAAAACACTGACAGTTTGGAACGCAGAAGATTTGGGAATCGACCCGCAGCAGATCGGATTGGAAGGATCGCCGACGAAACCGGGGAGACTCCTGGCCTTTGAACAGAACAGAGCAGGAGAAGAGCTGGGTCTGACCACTGAAGAGGCTGCAGCAACAATCCTGCAGATCGTGAGAAAGGCAGGGGTCTGATATGAAGGCAAAGGATATCAAAAAAGTACTCATATTGGATCAGGGCAATCCAGTGGCCGGGCAGCTTTTGCAGAAAGCGGCAGAAGTCTTCGGAACCGATGCAGTTCAGTATGTGGTTCTCAAAGCCCACAGAACACATAATCTGGTCCTGACAATGATGGAAGAAACCATTCGGGAGGAGGCGCCTGAACTGGTTCTCCTCGGAGCGACTGCCCTCGGGGAAGAGATTGCGCCAGCTCTTGGCGTACGTCTTGGTACAGGCGTGGCTGCCCACTGTGTGGACATCAAAGTCAACGAAGATGGCCGGCTCACATTCATGATTCCGGCAATCGGAGGAAGGGCAGTCGGTGAGATATTCATTCCGGATGCAGGATCTGGTAGACCTGCTGTCGCGACAGTGAAACCGGGGATTTTCCCTCAGCCGGAGGATGTTGCTTTTGCAGATAAGATTCCAGGCTGCAGGATCATAGACGTAGATGCCATGAAAGAAGATGGAAGCATTGACCCGGGCGAAAAAGTCCAGGGAGGATTCCGGATGACTCAAATCGTTCCACGTGAGCGAAGCGCGGGAAGCATCACAGGTGCGGATATTATCCTCTGCGGCGGCTACGGATTGGGCAGCGAGGGTGTCTGGAAAAAGCTTAAGATGCTGGCACAGCGACTTGGAGGAGCGGCAGCGTGCACCAGAGCAGCACTTGATGCAGAATGGGGATGCTCCGAGGATTCCATGATCGGCACCAGCGGCAAGGCAGTGCGGCCGAAGGTATATATAGGATTCGGTATTTCTGGCGCAGCGCACCATCTGTGCGGAATCACAGGCGCCGATACGATTATAAGTATTAACAATGATAAGGACGCAGATGTATTTGCAGCGTCCGATTACAAAGGTGTATTTGATGCAGAGCAGATTCTTGACGCTCTGCTGGAAATGACAGAATAAGGGGTGAGATTTTGAGAAGAAATAATATTGACATTACGTTCATAGTGATCATCGTGATTCTGGCGATGAGCTCGTTGAGAAGCGGAGGATTCAGCAATCCGCAGGCGTGGATCATGGACAAGCTCCTGATCCTTCCGGGCATTATCATCGGTCTGTCTTTGCATGAGTTCGGTCATGCGGTCGTCGCTTATAAGCTGGGGGACAACACGCCGAAACTGCAGGGAAGAGTCACGATCAATCCTTTGGCACATATAGACTGGATGGGTCTGGCGGCTCTGTTCTTCTGCGGATTCGGATGGGGACAACCGGTACAGATTAATCCATTTAACTTCAAGAACAGAAGAAGAGACGAGTTGCTTGTTGCCCTCGCAGGTGTTGTGATGAATCTGCTGCTCGCTGCGTTGTTTACAGTCGTTGCGAAAGTATACCTGATGGCAGTAGGCGTAGACTGGGTAAGCGTCAACACCCTCGGGATGGGCATCTGGCAGATTCTCATCTACATTATCCAGATCAATCTGGTGCTGATGATATTCAACTTGATTCCGTGTCCGCCGCTCGACGGATTCAACATCATTGCGAATATCTTCGGATTCGGCGGAACGCAGACCTATTGGAATATATACAGATACGGAAACTGGATTCTGGTGCTCATCATCGTGTTCGGCGTGACCGGCATGGTGATTTCGCCGTGCATTCAGTTCCTGATGAACATCGTATGGGGTATTCTCCTTTAACATAGTCAGAGGAAGGGTCAATGGGAAGAACAGATTATCTTGACAAACTGAATGACAAACAAAAAGAAGCGGCCATGTACACAGAGGGACCGCTTCTCATACTGGCAGGCGCAGGCAGCGGCAAGACCAGCACGATGACTTGCAGGATCGCATATCTCATCCGCGAGATGGGTGTGCATCCCTACAACATCCTCGCCGTAACTTTCACCAATAAGGCTGCCAAGGAAATGCGTGAGAGAGTACAGCGTCTCATCGGCGAAGGCGTGAATATGTGGATTCTCACATTCCATTCGGCCTGCCTCAGGATACTGAGAAGACATGCGGAAGTACTGGGCTACGGAAGAGACTTTGCAGTTTACGATCCGACGGATCAGAAGACCGTTGTCAAAAATATCTGCAAAGAGCTCAATATCGACACCAAGAAATTCTCACCGAGCTACTTTCTGGGCATCATATCCCACTGCAAAGAGCAGCGCATTTCTGCGCGGGAATACAATGGTATTTACGGTACGGATTATAAGGAGCAGATGATCGGGCAGGTATATGACAGGTACGAGAAGATTCTGAAGAAGAACAACGCCATGGACTTTGACGATCTGCTGCTCAAGACGGTAGAGCTTTTTGAACAGGATGAGGAAGTGCTGCTCAGGTATCAGGATAGATTCCAATACATTATGGTGGATGAGTATCAGGATACGAATATGATACAGTACGCTTTTGTAAGGCTTTTGGCTGACGCACGCGACCGGGATGGAAACATCCGCAGGAATCTCTGCGTTGTCGGTGATGACGACCAGTGCATCTATCAGTGGCGCGGAGCCGATATCCGGAACATCCTTGAATTCGAAAAGGATTTCCCAGGTGCAAAGACTGTAAAGCTTGAACAGAATTACCGTTCAACAGCCAACATTCTTGAGGCTGCCCACAGTGTCATCTCACACAACAGGGGAAGAAAGGATAAGAAACTCTGGACCGATGCAGAGGACGGCAGGAAGATCGTCTATTACAATGCGGATGATGAAAAAGATGAGGCGTATTTCATCGCCAGCGAGATCAACAGAGTTGCCGGTTCAGATCACGCGGACTACAGGCAGTTTGCTGTGCTGTACCGAACGAATGCACAGTCACGAACCTTTGAAGAAGCGCTTTCGAGAAGAGACATCCCGTACCGTGTGCTTGGCGGCCTGAGATATTACGACAGAAAAGAAATCAAGGATATGATGAGCTACATGGGCCTTGTGCAGAACAGGGCAAATGATCTGGCTCTGGTCCGCATCATCAATGAACCGAAACGGGGCGTGGGCGGCAAAACCCTGCAGAAGCTGCAGGCACTTGCTCAGGTGAGAGGTACCAGTCTCTTCGATGTTCTGCTGGACGATGATGTGATAGACTCCTTCAGTGCGAAGGTATCGGATAATCTTAAGCAGCTTGCAGGCCTGATTGCAACCTACGGAATCGAAAAAGACAACATGAAGATTTCGGATCTGTACGATGGGCTGCTGGTCAATTCAGGATATATGAAAGCGCTGGAAGATCAGCATACTGTGGAGGCCGAGGGAAGGCTGGAAAACCTCATGGAGTTCAAGTCTGTTATCGTCGGCTATGAGAAGGAAGATCCGAACATGAGTCTGGCCGAGTTCATGGAGAGAATCGCGCTGTTGGCGGACGTGGACAATCATGATTCGGAAGAAAACGCAGTGACGCTTATGACACTCCACAGTGCCAAAGGTCTGGAATTCCCTTACGTGTTCATGCCTGGCATGGAGGATGGACTCTTCCCGGGATGGAGAGCTTTTGACAGAGAAGACGGGTTGGAAGAAGAGCGTCGCCTGTGCTATGTAGGTATCACCAGAGCGAAAAAACGTCTCTGGATGACGAGCGCCAGAACGAGAACCATTTATGGAAGGACGGACTATACCCGTGAGTCAGTCTTCCTGCATGAGCTGGATAGTAAGCTGCTCGAAGGCGACGGAATCTACGAAAAGAAAGATCGCAGAACAGAGGGCGTATTCAGAGACGGCGCATCGGAAAATGTAGCGATGAAACCCTTCGACCAGCTCAAATACGCCAGAGCCCAGACGAAGCAAAGGGCAGAGGCTATGGCAAAGGCCAATGCAGAGAGTTTCAGCGTAGGGGACCGGGTTGCCCATTCCAAGTTCGGGGAAGGCACGGTGCTTGAAGTGAACGGCAAGGTCATAAGAATAGAGTTCGCAGATCAGGTCAGGAAACTGGCACTCGGAATCGCACCAATCAAAAAACTGTGAGAACGTGTTAGAAAAGATGAAGAAGAGAATTGAAGAACTTGTAAATAAACTGAATGAGGCTTCGAAGGCCTACTATCAGCAGGATACGGAGATCATGTCCAATCAGGAATACGATGCTCTTTACGATGAGCTCGTTGCCCTTGAGAAGGAAACCGGCATCGTCATGGCTCAGAGTCCAACGGTAAATGTTGGTTATGAGGTCGTGAGCAGCCTGCCGAAAGAACCGCATCCATCGCCGATGCTTTCTTTGGACAAAACAAAGGAAGTCAGTGAACTGGAGAGCTGGCTGGGTGACAAGGATGGACTGCTGTCCTGGAAGCTCGATGGACTTACCGTCGTTCTGACCTACGAGAACGGCAGTCTGTCGAAGGCGGTGACGAGAGGCGATGGAGTTGTTGGAGAAGTCATCACCGCCAATGCGAGGACGTTCGCCAATATACCGGTTTCGATTCCTGAGAAGGGACAGGTGGTTGTAAGAGGCGAGGCTGTCATCAGCTACAGTGATTTCGAGAAGATCAACACCGACGGCACGTATAAGAACCCGAGAAATCTCTGCAGTGGTTCTGTCCGTCAGCTGAACAGTGAGATTACGGCGCAGCGGCATGTGAGATTTTTCGCATTCTCTCTTGCAGCAGGCGGAGGGGAGTTCCGCTTCCGTCACGAGCAGATCGA
>SVCS01000009.1:0-27792 GCA_015058205.1 Clostridiales bacterium | reverse complement strand
CAGCGGCATGTGAGATTTTTCGCATTCTCTCTTGCAGCAGGCGGAGGGGAGTTCCGCTTCCGTCACGAGCAGATCGAATGGATGAAAAGTCAGGGGTTTGAAACGGTGCACAACGTTCCCGTTACAGCCCAGACCATTGCAAAGGCAGTAGAAGGCTACGCTCACGACATTGAAGCATTCGACATTCCATCTGATGGGCTGGTGCTTGTTTATGATGATATAGAATATGGAAAATCACTTGGAACGACTGCGAAATTCCCGCGGGATTCCATCGCATTTAAGTGGCAGGATGAAATCAGCGATACGAAACTCAAGGAAATCATCTGGAACGCATCCAGAACAGGTCTGATCAATCCGATTGCCGTGTTCGAACCTGTTGAGCTGGAAGGAACTACGGTAAGCAGGGCATCCGTCCACAATCTGAGCATCGTAAAGGAACTGGAACTGGGACAGGGCGATACCATCAGCGTCTACAAAGCCAACATGATCATTCCGCAGATTGCCCGGAACAAATCCAAGGGCAAAGACAAGACGGATGAAGGTATGCCGCGAGAGCTGCTTGGGCCGCCTGAAACATGTCCTGTCTGCGGCCATGAAACAGTTGTAAAAAATGAGAACGGCATTGAGACAGTTCACTGTGTGAATGAGGAGTGTCCGGCGAAGAGAATCAAATCCTTTACTCATTTCGTCGGAAGAAACGCCATGAACATCGAAGGGCTGTCTGAGGCAACCCTTGAGAAACTGGTCGATGAAGCACTCATCAAATCGCCTGTCGATCTCTTCCGGATGGAAGGCTGCAGGGAGCGCATTGTGTCGATGGAGGGCTTTGGTGATAAATCCTTCGAAAACCTGCTGGCAGCGGCAGAGAAGGCATCCCATACGACGCCGGACAGACTTTTGTATGCTCTGGGGATACCGAATATCGGTGTCGCCAACGCGAAGATGATCGCCCGCGCCTGCAGGAACAACTGGGCGCGCATCATGAGTCTGACTGAGGAGGAACTCACCGGCATCGAAGGCATCGGCGACATCATGGCAAAAGCCTATGTGGATTTTTTTGCAAAAGCTGATAATATAAAAGTAGTGGAGGATCTTCTGGAAGTCCTGACGATCGATGAAGGATTCGAAGAAGCGGGAGATGTGCTGGCGGGGAAGACCTTCGTCATCACCGGCAGCCTCGAGCACTTCGAGAACAGAGACGCCGCCAAGGCGAAGATCGAGGAGCTGGGCGGCAAGACCGCAGGCTCCGTGAGCAAGAAGACCGACTATCTGATCAACAACGATATCAACTCAGTTTCTTCCAAGAACAAAAAAGCGAAGGAACTGGGAGTACCAATCATAACAGAAGAAACATTCCTGGAGATGATAAAGTGAAACTGCCTGTAGGAAAACTGGACAGCGATCTACTGAAGGAAATCGTATTCGGTAAGATCACATATAGAAGCGAAGATGTAAGGACCCGCCCCGGAATCGGGGAAGATTGCGCGCTGATCGATTTCGGCGAGTATGATTGTGTCATGTCGACGGACCCCATTTCGTCGACTGTGAGCGACATCGGCAGACTTGCCATTCATATCACATGCAATGACATCGCCTCAAACGGCGTACAGCCTTTGGGCATCATGCTTGCCTGCATGCTGCCGGAAGGCACGACGGATGACGAGGTGGAGAAAATCATGGAGCAGGCAGGAACAACTGCTGCAGAAGTGGGTGTCGAGATCATCGGAGGGCATACGGAGATTACGCCGACAGTTAAGCAGCCCCTCATCGTATCCACTGCTATCGGCAAGGCACCGGCAGGAACGTCACAAAGCGGCAACGATATGGTTCCGGGCGATTTCATCATGATGACGAAGGCAGTTGGACTGGAGGGCACGGGCATCATCGCCTGTGATCACGAAGAGGAAATCAGAGCGGTCTTAAAGGAAGATGGCAGCAGGCTGGTCACCGATGAGGAAATCGAAAGAGCCAAGTCTTTCCTGAATCTTGTGAGCGTTGTGCCGGAAGGCGTTGCGGCAGGGAAGGTCGGCACCCACGGCATGCATGATATTACAGAAGGTGGTATACTGGGTGCGGTCTGGGAAATGTGTCAGATTTCACATACGGGAGCTGAGGTCTGGGAGGATGCCATTCCGATGCATCCGGAGACAGAGAAAATCTGCAGCCTCTACGATGTGGATCCTCTGCGGCTCATTTCGAGCGGCTCCATGATCATCATCGTCCCGAAGGAAAAGCGAAAGGCGATGGAAGAGACCATGAAGTCCGCCGGCGTGGACGCGTCGATCATCGGTATTATCACAGAAGAAAAAGAGGGCGTCTGCATGGCGAAGCACACCCTTACGTGCGGCTCAGGCTGCATGGGAAGGATCAAAGTCAAAATCGACCCGCCTTATGCCGATGAAATCTATAAAACATACAAATCATCAGAACAAGGAGAATAAAAGATGGAAGTCAATCTTCTCTTCCTGGCGCTGATACCGGGAATCATCATCATCATCTTTATATTCAGAAAGGATAAAATAGAACATGAGCCGCTGAGTCTCATCTTCAAACTGCTGATACTCGGCGCGGTTTCATGTGCGCCTGCAGTGTTCCTGGAAACATTCATGGGAAACTATATGCCGGCGGGGTTTGTACCGGGATCTGTTGGCTACGCGGTGTTTAATGCCTTTGCGGTAGCGGCGCTGTGCGAAGAACTGTGCAAGTTCATTCTGCTCAGAATCGGTTCATGGAGAAACCCGAACTTTAACTACCGGTTTGACGGCATTGTCTACGGGGTCTCGGTCGCTGTTGGTTTCGCCCTTCTGGAAAATGTGCTGTACGTCATGGAGGGAGGTCTTTATGTGGCTCTGATGCGGGGCGTTATGGCAGTTCCGCTTCATGCATTCTGCGGCGTATACATGGGCGTGCACTACGGTGCAGCCAAACGCTATTCTATAGAAGGGAACCACATGCAGGCGCGGCTGCAGACGCTTCTGGCTCTGATCAGTCCGATGCTCATCCACGGTATTTATGATTCCCTGGCCTTTATGGGTGAATACGGCACAACGTTCATCCTGCTTGCCTTCGTACTGCTCATGTACATCGTAGCGGTTAAGTGCGTCAATAAATATTCAAATGAAGACTGGCACGCAGGATTCTATCTGCAGGAGATGGCACGCGTCGATATTGACAATAAATAATATTTGACGGTAAAAAATATAAATACTATAATCAAGTGTATTCAAATTGCCCTTTGATGGTTCCGTAAGCATGGTTTGGGTCCTGCGCAATAGGATGCCGTGAACCTTGTCAGGTCCGGAAGGAAGCAGCAATAAGCGGAAAATCTTATGTGCCGCAGATAAGCCTTCTCCAACGCCTGCGGGATCATCAAAGGGCAATTTGTAAAACAGGGAGATTTTTGATGTACAAAGCGCTTTACAGACAGTATCGCCCGGAGGTCTTTGAGGAAGTCCTCGGACAGGATCACATCGTGCGGATACTGAAAAATCAAATAGCGACGGACAGCACCAGTCACGCCTACCTGTTCTGCGGAACAAGGGGCACAGGCAAAACCACCACAGCAAGACTGCTGGCCAAGGGGTTGAACTGTCTTTCCGACGGGGAACGTCCATGTGGTGTCTGCGCCAATTGTCAGGCGATCAAAGAAGGAAACTTTCTCGATGTGATTGAAATCGATGCTGCTTCGAACAACGGCGTTGACAATGTGAGAGAGCTGAGAGAGAGTGTCAAGTACCCGCCGTCAGCAGGGCGCAGGAAGGTGTACATCATCGACGAAGTGCACATGCTCTCTACGGAAGCATTCAACGCACTTTTGAAGACATTGGAAGAACCACCGGAATATGTGACATTCATTCTGGCGACAACAGAAGTGCACAAACTTCCTGCAACCGTTCTGTCCAGATGCATGCGTCTGGACTTCAAGAGGGTGCCTGAAAGTGTGCTGATGGAAGGTATGGCGGATATCTGCGCCAAAATCGGTATCGATGTGACGGAAGATGCCCTCAGAATCATCGCAGCCAATGCGGATGGCTCTGTCAGAGACGGACTGAGCATTCTGGACCAGTGCATTTCCGGTCGGGACATGAAGGTGGATGCAGACGAAGTTCTGGAATTCCTCGGCGCTTCAGGCTATGAAGATTTTATTGAGCTGACTGATATGGTCCGCAAGAAGAGAACAGAAGAAGCAATTGCTTTCCTGAACGGGATTCTCTCCGACGGCAAGGATGTCCGTCAGTTCATGCGCGATTGGATCAGCCATTACAGGAACCTGATGATGGTCAAATTCATGAGAAACCCTGAGACAGTCGTCAGCATGTCCGCCGAGAACATTGAGCGCATGAGACGCCAGGCGGCAGTATTGGAGCTGGAAGATATCAACAGAGGCATCATGGAACTGTCCACCATGTCAAACGAAGCCAGATGGTCGACACAACCGCGCATTCTCCTGGAACTTGCCATCGTAAGGCTCTGCATGGGAGCAGGACAGATTCGAGAACTGACAGAAGTCGAATTCACCGAGCCAGAACCCGTACCGGCACCTGCCAAAAAGACGGCGTCTGCCAAAGCCCCGGAAGCACCAGTGAAAAAAGTGGAAGAGCCCGCACCGGTGAAGGCCGAAGAACCAGTGCCGGTGAAGGCCGAAGAACCAGTGAAAGAAATGAAGGTTGAGCCAGTGTCAGTTGAGCCGGCACTTGCTGAAATGCAGAACGGGTTCGACTGCGAGGATATCTGGAACAAGGTTTTTGAAGACGGTGAAAACGAGAAGGGCAGCATCAATATCATACGGAACAGCGCACGGCTCAAATCCATCGAAGACAAAACGTTTACGGTAGAGGCGAACAATACATTCTTCAAGGATCTGGCGGAGAAGAACCGGCAGTTCATAGAACATCTGGTGGAGAAACACACCGGCGCGCACAGAAGGATGAATATCAAACTGGCCAGCAGCGAAACGGAACGGTCTGCGGAAGAGATTGCGGCTGAGGCGTCAGATATTCTCGGAATAAAAGTGGAAGTAAAATAGACATATAGGAGATAGGAGGAAACATGGGTAAAGGAATGAAAGCCGGCAAGAAGCCGAAACAGCCTAAGATGGGCAATGCACAGCAGATGGCCCAGATGCAGGCAATGCAGAGGGAAATGGACAAAGTCCAGGAAGAAATAGAGAAGATGGAAGCTTCCGCGACATCAGGCGGCGGCGCAGTTACCGTAACAGTAACAGGCAAGAAGGAGATCAAGGATATCCAGATCCAGCCGGAAGCGTGCGATCCTGATGATGTTGAAATGCTGCAGGATCTTATCATGGCAGCCGTTAACGAAGCGCTCCGTCAGATGGAAGAAATATCACAGAACGAAATGAGCAAGTTCACTTCCGGACTTGGCCTTCCGGGATTCTAGAAATGAAGTACTACGCAAAACCACTGAACAGGCTGATCAATGAGCTTGCGCGTCTTCCGGGAATTGGAGAGAGGACTGCACAGAGACTGGCTCTGCACATTCTTTCAATGAATGATGCGGAAGCTTTTGCATTGTCTGATGCAATCAGAGATGCGAAGGAAACGATGAAGTTCTGTTCCGTTTGCGGAAATCTGACAGATACGGATCCGTGCGCCATCTGCTCGGACAAAAGCAGAGACGCCAGTACGATCTGCGTGGTTGAAAGTCCTAAGGATGTTCTGGCAATGGAGAAAATCCGGGAGTACAGAGGTTACTATCATGTGCTGCACGGCGTCATTTCTCCGATGGATCAGAAGGGACCTGATGATATCAATCTCAAGAGTCTGATTACGAGACTGCAGGATCCTGCCGTGAAGGAGCTGATCATCGCGACGAATCCGACCATAGAAGGAGAAGCGACAGCGGTATACATCGCCAGACTGATCAAGCCAAGCGGCATCAAGGTATCCAGAATTGCCCATGGAATCCCTGTGGGAGGAGACCTTGAGTATGCAGATGAGGTCACTCTTCTGAAGGCAATAGAAGGAAGGAGAGAACTCTAGGACGGAGTTCAAGAGGAGGAAACGTATGGACGGTTTCATGGAAACCCTTGAAGAAATCGGCAGAAACCCTGTCGTGATGAAATGGTCGGGCGCTGTCGTTCTGGCCTTGCTCGGGTTCGCATTCATGCGCGTTCGCCGGCATCCGATGAAGGAAAGTCTCGCTTTTGCAGGTGGCATACTGGGTATTATTATCGTGTTGAGTGCTATCAAGTATTTTCTGTTTTAATTTGCAGCTGTTTTAATATGCAGCTGTATTTTTTTGCAAAGGACAAAATAATAATGCGAAATAACACTTTAATTCATTGACGTTGTTTTGCGAGAAGAATATAATTAGTTGTCTGAATAATTATTGTTGTTTTTATTGATTCGCTATTATCTGTATAAGCTTTTAGGAGGAATCTTATGGACGAAGAAAAAAAGGCTGTAGCAACAGCTGAAGAAGGTTCACAGGATCTAAAGCGAGGCATCGCTGAATGGCAGGTCGCGTTCATCGGCCTGGGCGGCGTTATCGGATCCTGCTACTTCCTGGGCGTTGGCTGGGACATCGAAGTTATGGGTCCTGGTGTATTCTGGGCGTTCCTGCTCGTAGGCGTCATCGTATTTGGTCTGATGATATCCTATGCGGAACTTCTGGTAAACCTGCCGCGTTCCGGATCATTCATTGCCTACACCAATGAATTCCTTGGACCAACAGTATCCACCGGTTTCGGTTGGGCATTCTGGTTCAACTGGGTATGTTATGTACCGTCAGAAGCAATCGCTGTATCAGCAGCACTGCAGGCCATTACCGGAATTACCAGTACGGTCGCATATGTTGCCTTTGCGATAGGCACCATGATGGCACTGACCTTGATCAACTGCTTCGCGGTAGATATCTTCGCGAAGATCGAGTCAGGTCTGGCTATCACAAAAGTTATCATCATCATCCTGTTCATCCTTATGGGACTCGGTATCTGGGTCGGCTTCTGGGGCAGCCCGCAGGGCGAACTGGCAGCTTACAACATCACCGAAGGCTTCAAGGGCGCAGGAATCAACTTCCAGCCAGAATACAGCGTATTCGACAACTGGTTCCCTCATGGTATACTGATCATCTCAGTAATGATGGTAGTAGTACTTGTAACCATGCAGGGTACTGAGATCGTAGGTCTGGCAGCAGCGGAATCAAAGAATCCTGAAGTTGCAGTACCAAAGGCATGCAGAAGCGTCGTATATCGTATTGTCGCTCTGTACCTGGCACCAATCCTTCTGGTCATCCTGATTTACCCGACTGCACTGGCAGACGATGCGACACCGGTATTCGCGGAAGTAGCAAGAGATTACGGACTGTCACCATTCTTCTACATCTTCTGCGCAGTTGTAATGGTAGCAGCATTCAGCTGTGGTAATACAGGATTCTACGGAACAGTACGTGCGATGTACGGACTGTCCACAGAAGGTCTGGCTCCGAAGTTCCTGAGCCACCTGTCAAAGAACCAGGCACCAAGAAATGCCGTATTCTTCACGATGGCATTCATGTGGCTCGTTCTGATTACAGGTCTGATTTCAGAAGTAACTGGAGCACTGTCCGACCTGTATGGTTCACTGCTGTGCATGTCCGGATTTACCGGAACACTTGCTTGGGTAGGTATCATCGCAGCTCAGAAGAGAATGCGTACGAGACTTAAGAAAAACGGCTATGACCCTGAAGCGGTTCTCAAGGCGAAAGTACCTAAGCCACTGGCATGGGTACCATGGTTCGCACTCATTGCACAGATCATCTGCCTGATCATGCTGGCATTCGCAACACCTGTTGAGAAGGCTTACATCAACGGCATGGAAGCACAGGGCCTGGAGCCTGATATCGCAGTCGGCGACACAGGCGGCGGTCTCGTCATCTTCATCATTGCAACATCAGCAATCGTTATCCCGATGATCGTATATCAGATTCTGAATAAGACTGGTAAGGTTGGTCATATCGTAACACTGCATGGAGATGAGAAGACATTTGAGGAAGCATTCCCTCCAATCAACAAATAAGTGTTGTTTGATGAGTGACTAAGCTGAATAGGGCTGTGATCGCATTTGCGTCACAGCCCTTCTATGTTATATAATCGGTCAGTGATAAAAAGTGACAGAGAGGTGTGACTCATGGCAGACACAAAAGAAACGCTCAAGATTACGGCGGTCAGGGCATTGAATCCCAGATCTCTGCGTCTTGAATTCAGCAATGGTGATGTACGGCTTTTTGACAGTCATCGTCTTAGAGGGCCGGCATTCATACCGCTGATGAATGAAGAAATATTCACGAAACCGATTGTTACGGAGGATGGGAAACTCGGATGGGAGACTCTGGATATCACCTGCAGTGCGAAATATATTTACGACCGCAGTGTTCATTATGATGATAATGCGGTGGCACGTGAATATGTCCGTACAAAGAAGGATATTTGGGGAGAGAGAATCGCAATTGTATTATTTCCGCTGATGGCCATATGCGGACTGATCGGAACTGTGTGGTGGTATATCAACAACTGACAGTGCAAAAGCAAGGACGGCGTCATAGTTTGACGCCGCTTTTTTATGCTGTTTTTGTGCTTGAAACAACGCATTGAAGTGCTATAATTTAATTGTTAAGAACTAATCATAATTATTCAGTTAATCGTCATCATTCGTTTATTTTTTAAGGAGGATTATTATGAGTCAGGCACAGGCAGCAGTGGCTCAGACCGGAGAACATGGCTTAAAAAAACATGAGATCAGGGTCTCCACTGTCGTATTCATGATTTTCTGCCTGGTAGCAGCAGGATGCTATGGTATCGAGGAAATGATCCCGGAATGCGGACCTGGACTTACCATAGCGATGCTCTGCATACTTCCGTTTGTATGGGGTCTTCCATTCGGATTGGTTGCATCTGAACTCGGATCAGTTCGTCCGCAGGAAGGCGGCTACTACAAGTGGGTACAGGAAGCTCTTGGAGAATTCTGGGGATTCCAGGCAGGTTGGTGGAGAACAATCTCCATCTACATTGACAATACCTCATATGTAATTCTGGCAGGCGGCTATGCAGCGACTGTATGGGACATGGGTATTGGCGGAGAATTTGCTCTGAAATTCTGCATGATCGGTATCTTCACATTAATCAACATCAGAGGTGTTAAGGATGTAGGTGCCGTAAGTACAGCCCTTTCCATTTTTGTTATGGTTGCGTTCGGTGTTGTTGCACTCTGTGGATTCCTCAACTGGGGCAGCGATCCATCCGTTACGTTCCAGATGACACCGGAGCCGGCAGAAGGAATCGGCGACTGGTTCTTCTACATCGCGGGAGGCATCTCCATTGGTATGTGGATGTACTCCGGATATGAGTCCATGTCGACCATTGCGGGAGAAGTTGCGAATCCGCAGGTTATTCCGAAAGGAACTCTGATCACGATTCCGCTGATTATGGCAGTTTATATCCTGCCGACTGTTGCGGGTCTCGGCTCCATCGGTCAGTTCGATAACTGGGGAACTGACGGAGACTCTGTCGGATATGCGACCGTCGTATCAACTTTCTGGGGTCCTGTATGGGGCATCATTTTCGTCATCGTCGCGATTCTGGCACAGTGCTCGATTTACAACACATATATCGCATCCGGATCCAGAGGATTCTTCGCACTTGCGGACGATAATCTGACACCTCCGGTTATGGTCAAGGTCGACAAGAAGTACGGTGTACCTTACATTGCAGTATTGTCAGTTGGTATCTTCAACCTGCTCTTCTGCATGTTCCCATTCGGATTCATCATCGTACTGGATGTTGCGCTGTTGCTGTCATCCTACGTCATGGTATATATCTCAGCTATGGTTCTGAGAAGGAGAATTCCGGAAGAGGATTACATCTTCCGTATTCCTGGAGGAAACGGACTCCTCGGAGTGATCTGCATCGTTCCTACATGCGTAGCGATCTTCGCATTCTTCGTAAATGGATCCGACTACTATCTCGGTGGTATGATTGGTCTGCTGACAGGCCCAATCCTTTATCTCATCTGGAGAAGAATGTATGGCGGACTTTCCAAGAAGGATCCGGAAGCATTTGTCTGCAACCCTAGAACAGGCCTTGCTGTAGGCGATACGAGAAGAATTTCCTTCCTGCTTCTGGTTATCACCATCATGAACTTGTTCGCTCTGGTCTTCGAACCTTGGTACGAAGGCTGGGGAACAGAAGATGCATGGGAGTCCGGGGACTACTTCGATGGAATTCTGGAAGCAGCCAACGTAGATACCATCGTCGGAACAATCAGAGTCGTTCTCTGGGTCGTAACCATCGTATGTGCACTTGCATGCATTATCATTTACCTGCTTTCCAAGAAGGTTGAGCCTTCTAAGGAAGAATGTAAGGCAGCCTTCAAGAAGAGCTGTGATGCAATCAGTGCAAGACATAACAAGGAACTGGAAGAGATGATCGCAGAAGAGGAAATCGCTGTAGCAGCAGATGCAGTAGAAAGAGCTGCAGCGGCGGCAGAAGACGAAATCAAAAAGTAAAGTCTGAAAGATAGACTGCGAATCTCGAAAGACAGAAATAAAAAGGGCTCGCGAGAGCCCTTTTTTAGTGGTAAAATCAGTTTGAATCAATAAGAGGGAGGACTTGCGCATGCAGCTTTTGCGTCCGGGCGGAACAGAAAAAGAGAGAGCACACAGATGGTACAGGCTTGCTTTTGTAGCAGCTATTGTTGTGTTTATTCTTCTTGCCCCGGAGGTCAATAACGGTAAGTACATGGATCCGACCATCAGCGATGGGCAGGTGCTGGTCACATCGAAGACTGCATTTTCCATGAACAGGGGGATGCCGGACCGCGGACAGCTCGTCATACTGAAGAAGCCGTTTTCCCAGGAAGCAGGCGCGGATGACAACATCATTACGAGAGTCATAGGAGTGCCTGGAGATACTGTTGAAATCACAGAGGGCAAGGTCCTCGTCAATGATGAAGAATATGTCACACCGAATGGTATTGAAGGGTGTAAAGATGAAGTTGCCAAAGTAAAAATCAAAGACGGTACTGTTTTTGTACTCTGCGACAACAGAAACACGAAGCAGAAGTTTGACAGCAGAAATGAAAAGATCGGTATCATGAGCGCCAAAGAGATCAAAGGGAAGGTTTTGCTTAGGGCCTGGCCGCCTGGAAAGTTGAAATAATCTGTCATTTCTTTAGGACGATGAAGCGGCATATCAGATGCCGCTTATTTGTTTGTTAACTTTCTTGCGAAATAGGGGTTTGGGGCCTTATGTATTTTCTTTCGAACTTGATTAATGAGGGGCACTATATGTATAATGATATGAAAAGTTTTTTTCACTGAGAAGTTATTTTTATTTATTAGGAGGATTAAATGGGCACAATATTATTTCTCATCCTTTTTCCGATGATCGTTGCCTTCATTCTTCTGGTAGTAAAAAGTGACAAGGGTAGAGACGTGATCGTCATTGCCGGATCAATCATCATTGCCGCAATGTCGATTGTTGTTGCTATCCAGTTTGCCGCGGGAGGCGGAGATTATTTCTCCTTCAACGGCGAGGTGGTAGGCTACATTATGATGGCTGTAGAAGCAGGGTTATGCATCTACATCTGCATCACGTCAGCAATGCACAGGAAGTGGCTTGCATTTATCTTTGCCATTATTCAGACACCACTGATTATGTGGTTCGAATTCTCCAGAGGACATGGCATCGAGGTCGAGAGCAATCTGTATGTTGACAGACTTTCGATCATTATGATTCTCATCATAGGAATCATCGGAACACTTATTGCAGTCTATGCATTAGGCTACATGAAAGATTTCCAGCACCATGAAGACGAGAAGGGAAATAAAGACAGAAGACCGTGGTTCTTCTTCGTTATGTTCCTGTTCCTGGGCGCAATGGTAGGACTGGTAACATCCAACAACATGATTTGGATGTACTTCTTCTGGGAGATCACCAGCTTGTCATCATTCTGGCTCATCGGTTACACAAAGACCGAAGAAGCTACGAACAATGCGTTCAGAGCGCTGATCATGAACCTGCTCGGCGGTCTCGGATTCGCAGTTGGTATTGTTATTCTCGGAATCGTATTCCAGACAGTGGAAATGAGCACTATGCTCCTGATCGGATCAGTTTACGGAGATCTGGTTGCTATCCCTGCTGCATTCTTCGCATTCGCAGGTATTACAAAGGCAGCGCAGATGCCGTTCAACAGCTGGCTGCTCGGAGCAATGGTCGCACCTACTCCAACATCTGCATTACTCCACTCATCAACAATGGTTAAAGCAGGTGTATTCATGATCATCAAACTGGCTCCTGTACTCGGAATGAGCAACTTCGCAGGAATCATGACCATGATGGTAGGCGGAATCACATTCCTGTTCGCGTCATGCGCAGCAATCTCACAGATCAATGCAAAGAGAGTACTTGCTTACTCAACCATTGCTAACCTTGGTCTGATCGTTGCCTGCGGCGGCGTTGGAACAGCAGGCGCTGTATGGGCAGGAATCATGCTCATCATATTCCACGCAATCACCAAGTCATTACTCTTCCTCTGCGTAGGTACTGCAGAGCATCACATCGGATCAAGAATGATCGAAGATATGGACGGTCTGTTCAACAGAATGCCGAGACTTGCAATGTGCATGATCATCGGTATCGCAGGCATGTTCCTCGCACCGTTCGGAATGCTGATCTCCAAGTGGGGATGCATGGTATCCTTCGTTGATTCAGGCAATATTCTGCTCATCGGCTGCATCTGCTTCGGTAGTGCTGTAACAGCATTCTACTGGCTCAAGTGGATGGGCAAACTCACAGCAGTAGTTGCAGGTGAGGAGAGCATCGAATATGACGTTCACAGAACAGAGACATTCGTACACATCACTCTGGTAGTACTGGTAGTGCTTGTATGTCTGCTCTTCCCTCTGATGTCGTCATATCTCCTGGTACCATATCTTGAGATCACCTTCGGCGGACTGGCCGGCGGAATCATGTCATCAGGCAACATGCTCATCATGGTTATCATGGTAGCAGTTATCGTCCTGCTGGCACTGTTCGGATTCGGCAAGTCAAAGAAGCCGACAGTTCCGATCTATCTGGCTGGTGCCAACACCGGAGACAACAGAACATACTACGGCTCCATGCAGAAGGAAGTTCAGTTCGCTCTTAGAAACTGGCACATGGAGAAGTACTTCGGTGAGCATAAGATGAATCTTATCGGCGACGTTCTCTGCGTAGCGATGCTCGTCATCGGACTCGGATACATGATCGCCACATTAGTAAGTCTGATGGGAGGTGTCGCATAATGATTGTTAAAGCAATAATTTCAGTCGTAGCCTTCCTCGTACTGGGACCGTTCGTCGGCGGACTTCTCGCTGGTCTGGACAGAAAACTTTCTGCGAAGATGCAGAGAAGAGTAGGACCTCCGGTACTTCAGCCGTTCTACGATGTCGGCAAGCTTTTCCAGAAAGAGAAGCAGACTCCTACAAGATTCCAGGACTTCTATGTACTCCTGTTCGTCGTCTTCATTATCGCATCAGGCGTACTGTTCTTCATGGGCGGAGACCTGCTGCTGGTCATCTTCACACTGACGATCGGCGCAGCATTCCTCATCATCGCAGCTTACTCCTCAAATTCACCGTATGCAGAACTCGGTGCTGAGAGAGAACTGCTGGCAATGATGGCCTATGAACCAATGGTTCTGATCACTGTTATCGGTTTCTATATGTATGGCGGCAGCTTCAAGGTCAGCGAAATCATGGCAGCAGACAACATGGCATTCCTGCCTATGATCGGCATATTCTTCGGATGGGTATTCATTCTGACACTCAAGTTCAGAAAGTCACCGTTCGACCTGAGTATGTCACACCATGCTCACCAGGAACTGGTAAGAGGTGCTACTACCGAGTTCGTCGGCAGAACGATGGGCTGGGTCGAGATATCACACTGGTATGAAAACGTATTCCTTCTTGGATTTGTATTCCTGTTCTTCGCTAACGGAACTGCTTGGGGATGGATCATCGGAATCGTAGTTGCCATTCTGGCATACTTCTTCGAAGTATTCATCGACAACTGTTTCGCAAGAATGAAGTGGCAGTTTGCATTCAAGTCGGCATGGGTTGTTGCTGTCGTTCTCGGCATGATCAACCTGTTCGTTCTCTACATTTGTTTCTAAGGAGGTGAAAGAATGTCAGCAGCATATGTAACAAAATCACCTTGGGTCGTACATTATGACGGTTCAAGCTGTAACGGATGCGATATCGAAGTTCTGGCATGTCTTACTCCTATGTACGACGTAGAACGATTCGGTATTATAAACTGCGGTAACCCGAAGCACGCAGACGTGTTCCTGGTAACCGGCTCAGTCAATGAGCAGAACAAAGGCATAGTAAAACAGATCTATGAGCAGATGCCGGAGCCTAAGGTAGTCGTTGCCGTAGGAATCTGCGCTTGCTCAGGCGGTATCTTCAAGGATTGCTATAACGTAATGGGCGGCGTTGACCAGGTTATTCCTGTAGACGCATATGTTCCAGGATGTGCAGCAAGACCTGAAGCTATCATCGATGCTGTCGTAAAGGGCCTCGGCGTTCTCCAGGCTAAGAGAGACGCTATGGTCAAGGCTGTCGAAGCTCCTGCAGAGGAAGCTGCAGAAGCAGCCGCTGAAGAAGTCGCAACTGAAGAAAAGAAAGCCGTCGCTGTTCCGCCGATCTTCACAATGGCTGAGATCAAAGTGAACACCATGGACTTTCTGAAGAAATAAGGAGGGAGAATGATGGAAAAAAATACTGCTGTGCAGGACTTTGAATACGTTGAGCTTTCGAACCTTATTTCTAAAGTCAGCGATCTCAAAGCAGAAGGCTACAGATTGGTACAGATCTGCGGAGTAGTGCTTGATGATGAAACTTACGAGATTCTCTATTCATTCGATAAGGATCATCTTCTGAAGACTCTCAGACTTGATATCAAGATCGATGTTGATGAAGTTGAAAGTATCACCGGTATTTACTGGCCGGCATTCATCTATGAGAATGAAATCCACGACCTGTTCGGTGTTCAGTTCAACCACAGTAAGTTAGACTACCAGGGAACATTCTTCAGAATCGTTGAAGAAACACCTTGGAAGCCAAAGAAGTAATAGGAAAGGAAGGAAAGATAATGGCTAAAAGAACTATAGTTCCATTTGGACCACAGCATCCAGTGCTTCCTGAGCCTATTCACCTCGACCTGGTGCTCGAGGACGAAACAGTTGTGGAAGCCATTCCATCTATCGGATACATCCATAGAGGTCTGGAGAAACTGTGCGAAATAAAAGATTTTGAACAGATGGTTTATGTTGTAGAACGTATCTGCGGAATCTGCAGCTTCGGACATGGATGGGGCGCATGCGCATCCATGGAAGGCGCTCTGGGCGTTGAAATTCCGGAAAGAGCAGAATACCTCAGAACGATTCTGCATGAACTCGGAAGAGTGCACAGCCACCTGCTGTGGCTGGGTCTCATGGCAGACGGTTTCGGATTTGAAAGTTTGTTCAACCACTGCTGGAGAATCAGAGAAACAGTTCTCGATCTGTTCGAAAAGAACACAGGCGGCAGAGTAGTATTCTCTATCTGTAAGCCTGGTGGAATGAGAAAAGATATCAGCAATGAAAACCTGCAGGAAATGGTTAGAATCCTGAACGGTCTGAAGGCTGAGATCAAGGAAATCACTGATGTATTCATTGAAGATTCATCAGTTAAAAACAGAATGACAGGCGTCGGAGTCCTGACTAAGGAAGAAGCCATGGAACTTTGCGCAGTTGGACCTACAGTTAGAGGTTCAGGCGTAAGACAGGACATCAGACTTACAGGTGACCACGGCGTCTACAAAGAACTCGGCTTTGAACCTTGCGTAGAAGAAGCAGGCGACTGCATGGCAAGAACTGTTGTAAGAATCAGAGAGATCTTCCAGTCAATCGAGCTGATCGAGAAGGCTGTAGAGATGATTCCTGACGGTCCTGTAGACGTGAAGGTTCCTAAGAAGGTCGAGGGTGAATTTGCAATCAGACTGGAACAGCCTCGTGGCGAAGCATTCTACTATGCGAAGGGCCAGGGCACGAAGTTCCTGAAGAGAATGAGAGTAAGGACACCGACCAACATCAATATTCCTGCGTTAGTTAAGATGCTTGCCGGCGCCGATTTGGCTGACGTACCTATCCTGGTACTGACAATCGACCCTTGCATCAGTTGTACAGAAAGGTAGGTGAGGGTAGTGATTATAGTAGCTAAAATAGCAGTAGTCATCGCCGCTCTCCTGTTAAGTGCGGTCGTTACAGCCAGACTTGGATTCTTCAAGTTCGGCAAGACCATACTGGGAAGCATAGGCAAAAAACCTGCTACTCTTATGTACCCTGTAGTACCTAGAGAGTGGGAAGAGAGAACCAGAGGATCAGTTTCAATCGACGGAGACAACTGTATCGCCTGCGGAATGTGTGAAAGAGCTTGTCCTACCAACGCAATCGCAATCGATAAGGCTGAGGGCAAGTGGGTCATCCAGAGAATGCAGTGCATCCAGTGCAGCGCATGCGTAGACTGCTGCCCTAAGAAGTGCCTCACAATGGAAAACCTTTACACTATCCCTGACGTAGTCAAGGTAGTCGATGAGTTCGATATTCCGAAGAAGGCGCCAAAGGCTCCGAAGAAAGACGATGCTGCAGCACCTGCATCTTCACCTGATGATGGGGATCTGACCTGCGCTGACAGCTGCGTATTCTGCGGACTTTGCGCAAAGGCCTGCCCTGCCGATGCGATCAAGGTAGACAGAAAGGAAAAACTCTGGGAAGTTGATACGGAAAGCTGTGTGAAATGCGGTGCTTGCATTGACAAGTGTCCGAAGGGAAGCCTTTCATTTGGCGGAGCAGCTGCAGAAGCTGCACCGGCAGAAGCACCTGCTGATGAAGACGGAGATCTGACCTGCGCTGACAGCTGCGTATTCTGCGGACTTTGCGCTAAGGCATGTCCTGCTGACGCAATTGAAGTAGACAGGAAAGAAAAACTCTGGAAGGTCGATGTTGAATCATGCGTTAAGTGCGGCGCATGCATCGACAAGTGCCCGAAGGGAAGTCTGTCATTCGGCGGAGCAGCGGAAGAGGCTGCACCGGCAGAACCTGCAAAGAAGAGCATTGCTTCCGTAAAAGAAGGCGAGTGCATAGGCTGCAACGCTTGCGTAAATCAGTGCCCTGCTGATGCAATTCCACCTGTTGTTGAGAGCGAGTGGAAACTCGAAGACGAGAAGTGCATCGGATGCGGAGCCTGCGTAGACGCATGTCCGGTTGATGCTCTCGAAATGAAAGAAGTATAAATACTCCTGATAAAATTTAGCATTTCAGGCCCGGAGAAATCCGGGCCTGTTTGTTCCAATCGACATGTTCCATTGTTCTAAAAAAACACCTTGACGTTGACATGGCTCTAATATATAATTATTGAGCGACTTTATGGAAATAAACAGATCAAAGAGCGGTGACGCTCTATGTTTGGATTAAATGGAGGACAGAAAAAATGAGAGTTAAAGTCACACTGGCATGTACTGAGTGTAAGCAGAGAAATTACAATACGATGAAGGACAAGAAGAACACACCGGACAGAATCGAACTGAACAAGTATTGTCCATTCTGCAAGAAGCACACTCTTCATAAGGAAACAAAGTAATTAACGGGAGAGCAAAATGGCAAAGTCCAAGACAAAGAAGAGAAAGAACTCAGACTACAACAAGTCTTCTGCTATTCTTGCTACTGAGGAGAAGCAGCCTGAAAAGAAGAGCACCTTTGCAAGAGCACAGGATAGAGCAGAGAAGCGTCAGAAGAACAAGAACAAGCCGAAAGAAAAAAGAGAAAAAGGCCGCATGAAGGAATACTTCAGAGGCGTAAAACTCGAGATGAAGAAGGTCGTATGGCCTACCAGACAGGAACTTGGTTCCTACACGGCTGTCGTTCTTGCTGTTTGTGCTGCCTTTGCATTACTGTTCTGGGGTGTAGACTCAGCAGTACTGGCAGGTATCAAGGCAATCTGCTTCTAAGTTTATTACATTATATATAAGGTGAGATTGGAGTACAGGTACAATGTGTGAAGACAAAGAAACGAGACCGGCGCTTAACCTGGACGAACTGGAAGGTCTGAGAGGCGATGGCGTGGCTAAGTGGTATGTAGTGCATACCTATTCCGGTCACGAGAACAAAGTTAAAGTGAATATCGAGAAACTGGTTGAGAGCAGAGGAATGCAGGATCTGATTCTCGATGTTGTTGTACCTACAGAAGATAGAGTTGAAATCAAGAATGGTCAGAGAAAAATCAAGACAAAGAAGATGTTTCCTGGCTACGTGCTTGTTAAGATGATCGTTACGAACGAATCCTGGTACCTGGTCAGAAACACCCAGGGTGTTACAGGATTTGTCGGACATGGCTCTGATCCTGTTCCGCTTACCCTTGAAGAGGTAAGAAGAATGGGCATCGAAAAAATCTACATCGATCTGGACATCCACATCGGCGACACAATCAAAGTCATCAACGGACCTTTCGAGAACTTTATGGGTTCTGTACTGGAAGTTAATCCGGAGAAGCAGACTTTGAGAGCCAAAGTGTCGATGTTCGGAAGAGATACACCGGTTGAGCTCGACTACGCACAGGTAGACAAGCTCGACTAACCGCAGGAAGCGAACGCTTCAGGCAAACTACAACAAAGGAAAGGAGGACGTGAAGTGGCTAAAAAGATCGAAGGCTATATTAAGCTTCAGATCCCAGCCGGCAATGCAAATCCAGCACCACCTGTAGGACCAGCACTTGGTCAGCACGGCGTAAACATTATGGACTTCTGTAAGCAGTTCAACGCTAAGACACAGGATCAGCCTGGTATGATCATTCCGGTAGTAATCACTGTCTATGCAGACCACAGCTTCTCATTCATTACGAAGACTCCGCCTGCAGCAGTATTACTGAAGAAGGCAGCAGGTCTCGACGCAGCATCAGGTGAGCCTAACAGAACAAAGGTGGCTACACTGACTTATGAGCAGGCAGAAGAGATTGCAAAGACCAAGATGAAAGATCTGAATGCAGCAAGTCTCGAGGCAGCAACTGAGATGATCAAAGGAACTGCCCGCAGCATGGGAATCGTTATTGAAGACAAAGTTGAATAGTTAAGTGGGAGACATGGAAGCCGCGTTTTTCCAGTAGCGGTGGAGTCGCATGAACCACAGAAAGGAAGATGAAATGCCTAAAAGAGGTAAGAATTACAAAGCTTCAGCAGAGCTGTACAACAAGCAGGAGCTCCATGATGTAGATCAGGCTCTTGACATCGTTCTGCAGACAGCTAAAGCTAAGTTTGATGAAACAGTAGAAGCCCACTTTAAGATGGGTCTGGACGGAAGACACGCAGATCAGCAGATCAGAGGCGCAATCGTTCTTCCGAACGGAACAGGTAACACTAAGAGAGTACTGGTATTCGCTAAGGGACCTAAGGCAACAGAAGCTGAGGAAGCCGGCGCAGATTACGTAGGTGCTGAAGAGATGGCTCAGAAGATCCAGAAAGAAGGCTGGTTCGACTTCGACGCAGTTATCGCAACACCTGACATGATGAGCGTTGTAGGTAGACTTGGTAAACTGCTGGGACCTAAGGGACTCATGCCAAACCCTAAGTCAGGCACAGTTACGATGGATGTCGCAAAGGCAATCGCTGAAACTAAGGCCGGCAAGGTTGAGTACCGTCTCGACAAGACAAATATCGTCCACTGCCCAATCGGTAAGGCATCATTCGGCGTAGAAAAACTGAGTGAGAACTTCAACGCACTGGCAGCTGCTATTATCAAGGCTAAGCCTGCTGCAGCAAAAGGTCAGTACATCAGAAGCGCAGTTGTAGCTTCAACAATGGGCCCTGGAGTCAAGATCAATCCTCAGAAGCTCGGTTAATCTGAAGACTGATAACAAAAAAGAATACTACAGACCGTAGACAGCTGGAAGGCAAACCTTATCAGGCGGCCTTTAAACAATGAATCCAGCCGAGGTACAATGTAAATATACATTCCCCGTTCGGTCTGACAACAGAATGGGGATTTTTTACGGCGTACAAAAAATCTTACGAAAGGAGAAAGACGCTAAATGTCAGAAATGAAAAAAGCTTTCGTTGAAAAGCAGGTAGTTATTGACGAAATCAAAGATAAGTTCGAAAGAGCTGAATCAGCAGTAGTTGTTGATTACATGGGTATTACTGTAGAGCAGGCAAACGCTATGAGAGCAAAGCTCCGTGAAGCAAACGTCGACTACACAGTTTACAAGAACACACTCGTCAAGAGAGCTATCGACGGAACTGATTACGCAGCATTAGCAGAAGTCCTGGAAGGACCAAGTGCATTTGCATTCAGCTATGACGATGCTACAGCACCGGCGAGAGTTCTTAACGAAGCAATCAAGGAATTCAAGAAGATGGAGTTCAAGGGCGGCTTCGTAGAAGGCGATTACTATGACAAGGATGCCATCACACAGATCGCTTCAATCCCATCAAGAGATGCACTGATCTCCAAGTTCATGGGAAGCATCCAGTCACCTATTGCAAACTTTGCAAGAGTTGTATCACAGATAGCCGAATCAAAGGCTGAGTAATTAAGAGTTTAAGTAATTATTATTAAATAAGGAGAAATAAAATGGATAAGAATCAGATCATCGAAGCAATAAAAGAGATGTCAGTTCTGGAACTGAACGAGCTGGTAAAAGCATGTGAAGAAGAATTTGGCGTAAGCGCAGCAGCAGGCGTTGTTGTAGCAGCAGCAGACGGCGGAGCAGCAGCTGAAGAAGAACAGTCCGAATTCACAGTAGTACTGAAGGAGATCGGACCTGAAAAGATCAAGGTTATCAAGGCTGTAAGAGAGATCACTGGTCTTGGTCTGAAGGAAGCAAAGGGCCTGGTAGACGGAGCTCCTTCAAACGTAAAGGAAGGCTGCGAGAAGGCAGAAGCAGAAACACTGAAGGCACAGCTGGAAGAAGTAGGCGCTGTAGTAGAACTGAAGTAATTAGAGATACAGACAAACTGCTTAAAAAACCCTGTGGGAGACCACAGGGTTTTTTATGATATGTGGGCAAAAAACCTTGACACCTTGACAATGCGGTGGTATATTATTAAATTGCCCTGTAACTGTAGTTTGTTAAGTTTATAAGGAGTGATAATAATGCCAAATCCTATCAAGTTAGGAAGAACAGAGCGAATGACCTTCTCAAAAATCAATGAAGTAGCGGAGATGCCGAATCTGATTCAGATTCAGACAGATTCCTATAAATGGTTTGTCGAGGAAGGTCTTCGTGAGGTTTTTGAGGACGTTTCACCAATCAAGGAATATTCAGACAATCTCGTTCTCGAATTCATCGACTATTCACTTTCAGATCCTCCGAAGTACGGACAGGAAGAGTGCAAGGAACGTGACGTTACCTATGCTGCTCCTCTTAAGGTCAAAGTAAGACTGATCAACAAGGAAAACGGTGAGATCAAAGAAGTAAAAGACCAGGAAGTATTTATGGGTGATTTCCCTCTCATGACTGAGAAGGGTACCTTTATATACAATGGTGCAGAAAGAGTAGTCGTTACTCAGCTCGTTCGTTCCCCTGGTCCTTACTATGACAGGGAGATCGACAAGTCGGGTAAGTTCCTGTTCTCAACACAGGTAATTCCTAACAGAGGCGCATGGCTGGAATATGAAACAGACTCTAATGAAGTTCTTTCTGTCAGAGTTGACAGAAACCGTAAGCAGCCTATTACGACTCTTCTCAGAGCCGTTGGTTATGGTACGGACGAGGAAATCATCGAGCTCCTCGGAGATGAACCAAGAATCCACAGGACTTTTGAGAAAGACCCTACCAAGAACCACGAAGATGGTATCAAGGAGATCTATAAGAGACTGAGACCTGGCGAACCGCCTACAATTGAAAGTGCTACCCAGCTCTTCAATTCCATGTTCTTTGACCCTAAGCGCTATGATCTCGCGAAGGTCGGAAGATATAAGTACAACAAGAAGCTGGGTCTGTACAACAGACTCGCAGGCAACATTGTTGCAGAAGACGTTGCAGATCCGAACACAGGTGAGATCCTGGCAGAAGAAGGACAGCGCATCAGCAAAGAACTGGCACGCCAGATTGAGAATTCCGGTATCGCTTCCGTTCAGGTTCGCAGCAATTACGATGAAACAGAATCTACGAAAGTTATCGGAAACCAGTTCGTAGATATCGATCAGTACATCGAGTTTGATATTTCAGATCTGAAAATCGCAGAGAGAGTTTACTATCCGGTTCTCATGGAAATCCTCGCGGAGAACGCAGATGCAGGTCAGGATGAACTGAAGGAAGCACTCAGACTGCGCAAGAACGATCTGTCACCGAAGCACATCCTGGTTGCAGATATCGTTGCATCTGTAAGCTATCTGCTGAACCTCAACTACGGCATCGGCAACATCGATGATATCGACCACCTGGGCAACAGAAGACTCAGAACAGTTGGTGAACTTCTCCAGAATCAGATCAGAATCGGTCTGACCAGAATGGAGAGAACCATCAAAGAAAGAATGAACACGCAGGACATTGCGGAGGTAACGCCGCAGTCCCTGATGAATATCAGACCAGTTACTGCAGCAGTGAAGGAATTCTTCGGAAGTTCCCAGCTGTCACAGTTTATGGACCAGACGAACCCTCTGGCAGAGCTGACTCATAAGAGAAGACTGTCAGCACTCGGACCTGGCGGACTTTCAAGAGAAAGAGCCGGATTTGAGGTCAGAGACGTTCACCACTCACACTATGGAAGAATGTGTCCTATCGAGACACCAGAAGGTCCGAACATCGGACTGATCGGTTCCCTGACTACTTATGGCGTGATCAACCAGTATGGTTTTATCGAGACTCCATATAGAGTAGTAGATAAGGAAACCGGAATCGTTACAGAAGAAATTCACTATCTGACAGCAGATGATGAAGAAGATAAGATCGTAGCGCAGGCAAACGAACCTCTCGACAGCCAGGGCCACTTCGCCAACATGAAGGTCGCAGCAAGAGGTAAAGGCGGCGATATCGACCTGGTACCTAGAGAAGCCGTCGATTACATGGACGTATCACCAAAGCAGGTTGTATCAGTAGCGACTGCTATGATTCCGTTCCTCGAGAACGACGACGCGAACCGTGCTCTGATGGGATCAAACATGCAGCGTCAGGCTGTACCGCTCATGGTAACAGAAGCGCCGATGGTTGGTACAGGTATCGAGTATAAGGCAGCCAGAGACTCAGGTGTCGTTCAGCTGGCCAAGCACTCCGGTACAGTATCATTTGTCGATGCTACAAAGATCAAAATCACCAGAGACGATGGCGAAGGCGTAGAAGAGCATGTGCTCCTCAAGTTCAAGAGATCAAACCAGGGTACCTGCATCAACCAGAGACCGATCGTCTTCAAGGGTGAACATGTTGAGGCCGGCGAAGTCATCGCAGACGGCCCTTCAACAGCAAACGGTGAAGTTGCACTGGGCAAGAACCTTCTCATCGGCTTCATGACATGGGAAGGATACAACTACGAGGACGCGATCATCCTCAACGAAAGACTCATCATGGAAGATGTACTCACATCTATCCACATCGAAAAGTATGAGTCTGAAGCAAGAGATACGAAACTTGGACCGGAAGAGATCACGAGAGATATTCCGAATGTGGGCGAGGATGCCCTCAAAGATCTGGACGAAGAAGGTATCGTCAGAATCGGCGCGGAAGTTGATTCCGGAGACATCCTGGTCGGAAAGGTTACACCGAAGGGCGAAACTGAGCTGACTGCAGAAGAGAGACTCTTAAGAGCGATCTTCGGCGAGAAGGCGAGAGAAGTAAGAGATACTTCCCTCAAGGTTCCGCACGGTGAGACAGGTATCGTTGTCGATGTGAAGATCTTCTCCAGAGAAAACGGAGACGAACTTTCACCGGGCGTCAACAAGCTGGTCAGAGTATACATCGCAACCAAGAGAAAGATTCAGGTCGGCGACAAGATGGCCGGAAGACACGGAAACAAGGGTGTTATTTCCAGAATCCTTCCTGAAAACGATATGCCGTTCCTGGAAGACGGACAGTCCCTGCAGGTTATGCTGAACCCTCTGGGTGTTCCATCTCGTATGAACGTCGGACAGGTACTGGAGGTTCACCTCGGACTGGCAGCCAAGAGCAAAGACTGGTACATCGCCACGCCTGTATTCGACGGCGCCAATGAGAAGGACATCATCAAGCTCCTCGAGGAAACAGGCTTCAGTGAAACAGGTAAGCTGAGATTGAGAGACGGCAGAACAGGTGAGTACTTCGACAATCCTGTTACCGTCGGCTACATGTACATGCTCAAGCTCCACCACCTGGTAGATGACAAGATCCATGCACGTTCCGTTGGCCCTTATTCACTGGTTACGCAGCAGCCGCTCGGCGGAAAAGCCCAGTTCGGCGGACAGCGTTTCGGAGAGATGGAAGTATGGGCTCTGGAGGCATACGGAGCAGCATATACACTCCAGGAAATCCTGACTGTCAAGTCAGACGATATCGTTGGACGTGTTAAGACATATGAAGCGATCGTCAAGGGTGAAAACATTCCTGAACCGGGAATTCCTGAGTCCTTCAAGGTTCTGATCAAAGAGATGCAGAGCCTTTGCCTGGACATCAAGGTACTTGATGAGAACAGCGAAGAAATCGAAATCAAGGAAGAGACAGAGGCTGACGGAATCGCCGCCATCGAAAGAATGGTAGACCGTGAGATCGATGCCAGAAGACTTGAAGAAGAGGCTGAATACGAAGAACTCGATGAAGAGGAAGACGAGTTCGATGATGAAGAACCGGAAGATGTAGAAGACAGTGAAGACTTCGAAATCATCGAGGAAGAAGAGATCATCGAGCTCAATGAGCGCGACATCGAAGAAATCGAGAAGGCTGACAGCGGATCTGACGTTGAAGTAGATGAGGACTAAGAAAGGGGTAAACAAAATGAGTGAGAACACGAATTACGAAATGAACAATTTTGAAGCCCTGCAGATAGGACTTGCTTCTCCGGATAAGATCAGAAGCTGGTCTCATGGTGAGGTTACTAAGCCTGAGACAATCAACTACAGGACACTCAAGCCGGAAATGGACGGCCTTTACTGCGAGAGAATTTTCGGACCGACGAAGGACTGGGAATGCCACTGCGGTAAATACAAGAGAATCAGATACAAAGGCATCGTATGCGATAAGTGCGGTGTAGAAGTAACAAAAGCCAAGGTAAGAAGAGAGAGAATGGGCCACATTGAGCTGGCCACACCGGTTTCCCACATCTGGTACTTCAAGGGAATCCCGAGCAGAATGGGACTGGTCCTCGACATCTCACCGAAGACACTGGAAAAGGTGCTCTACTTCGCCAACTTCATCGTCATCGATCCGGGCAACTCCAACTTCGCTTACAAGGAGATCCTCAGCGAGACACAGTGGAGAGAAGCCATGGACGATCCTGCCATCAAGTTCAGAGCAGGAAGCGGTGCAGAGGCTGTCAAGGAACTCCTCAGCCATGTTGATCTGGAAGAACTGTCAGCAGATCTTACAGAAAAGCTGAAGAAGTCCACAGGTCAGAAGAGAATCAGAATCACAAGAAGACTCGAGGTAATCGAGGCGCTGAGAGTATCAGGCAACAGACCTGAGTGGATGGTGCTGGATGTCATTCCTGTCATTCCGCCGGATCTCAGACCAATGGTACAGCTCGACGGCGGCAGATTCGCCACTTCAGACCTGAACGATCTCTACAGAAGAGTCATCAACAGAAACAACAGACTTAAGAGACTCCAGGAACTCAATGCTCCTGACATCATCGTCAGAAATGAGAAGAGAATGCTTCAGGAAGCTGTTGACGCACTGATCGACAACGGCAGAAGAGGCAAGGCTGTAACTGGTCCTGGACAGAGACCTCTTAAGTCACTCTCAGATATGCTGAAGGGTAAACAGGGAAGATTCAGACAGAACCTGCTGGGCAAGCGTGTTGACTATTCAGGACGTTCTGTAATCGTAGTAGGACCTGAACTGAAGTTCTATCAGTGCGGTCTTCCTAAGAAGATGGCACTGGAACTGTTCAAGCCGTTCATCATGAAGAAACTGGTTGAAAACCAGAATGCGCACAACATCAAGAGTGCGAAGAGAATGGTCGAGAAGGTCAGCCCGGAAGTATGGGACGTACTGGAAGACGTTATCAAGGAACATCCTGTTATGCTCAACCGTGCTCCGACCCTTCACAGACTGGGTATCCAGGCATTCGAACCTGTACTCGTAGAGGGTAAGGCAATCAAGCTGCATCCTCTGGCATGTACGGCGTTCAACGCCGATTTTGACGGAGACCAGATGGCTGTTCACGTACCGCTCAGTGTAGAAGCTCAGGCAGAGGCAAGATTCCTGATGCTGTCAGTTAATAACATTTTGGCACCGAAGGATGGTTCCCCAATTACGACACCGACACAGGATATGATCCTCGGATCATACTACCTCACACATCCGGGACAGCCGGAGGGCGAGAGAACATCCCGTGCTGAGAAGGGTGACGGAAGTGTATTTACTGACATGTCCGAGATGCTTATGGCATACCAGACAGGCAACGTCGGCGTTCACGCCAAGGTCAAGGTCAGAATGTACGCAGATGAGAACGACGAGAGAGGTAAACTCGTTGAATCCACGGTTGGTAGATTCATCTTCAACCAGGGAATCCCACAGGATCTGGGTTATGTACCTGACAGAGAAGCGGATCCATATTCACTGGAAATCGACTTCCTCTGCGATAAGAAGAAACTGGGACAGATCATCGACAGATGCTACCGTATCCACGGCAACACGGATACAGTACTGATGCTGGACTACATAAAGGCGACAGGATATCACTACTCCACAGTAGCGGCAATCACCATCGGTATTTCCGACATGGAGATCCCTGAGGCGAAGGAGAGAATCATCGCTGAGTCAGATGCACTCGTAGATAAGTATGACAAAGCATACAGAAGAGGTCTCGTATCCGAGGCTGAAAGATACAGCAAAGTCTGCGAAATCTGGAACAAGACAACAGATGATGTAGCTGACGCGCTCATGGAATCACTGGGATCGCTGAACAATCTGTACATCATGGCTCATTCCGGAGCCAGAGGTTCCAAGAACCAGATCAGACAGATCGGCGGTATGCGTGGTCTGATGGCGAATGCTACAGGTAAGACGATTGAAATCCCAATCAAGGCAAACTTCCGTGAAGGACTTTCCGTACTGGAATACTTCCTTTCATCGAACGGAGCCCGTAAGGGACTTGCTGATACGGCCCTCAGAACTGCAGACTCCGGTTATCTGACAAGAAGACTGGTCGACGTTTCCCACAACGTTATTGTAAGGGAAGACGACTGCGGTACAGTTGAAGGTATCGAAGTAGCAGCATTCACCGATGGCAAGGAAGTTATCGAGAAGCTGAAAGAGCGTATCGTTGGAAGAACAGCGCTTACAGATATCGTTCACCCAGAGACCGGTGAAGTCATCGTCGAAGAAGACTGTGAAATCACAGAAGCTGCAGCTGAAGCTATCGAAGAGGCCGGAATCGAATCTGTTGCAATCAGATCGGTCATGACTTGCAAGAGCAAGTCAGGCGTTTGCGCGAAGTGCTACGGACGCAACCTGGCAACAGGCGAAAGCGTCAACATCGGTGAGGCGGTCGGCATCCAGGCTGCACAGTCCATCGGAGAACCTGGTACGCAGCTTACAATGAGAACATTCCATACCGGCGGTGTTGCTGGTTCAGATATCACCCACGGTCTTCCG
>SVCS01000059.1 GCA_015058205.1 Clostridiales bacterium | reverse complement strand
GGACAGGACGCTATCATTGATCAGGCAATTGAGGATGCAAGGAGTGCGAAATGGCAGAACTAGCTGTTGATCTGACATACGGGACTGCACTCGTGGAGGCAGCCCGGGAAGTAGGAAAAGAGGATCAGATTCTCGAAGAAGCTCAGGCTGTTGTCCAGCTCATCGAAGATGAGCCGGATCTGCACCAGTTCATCAATTATCCTGGAGTATCTGCAGATGAGAAGAAAGAAGTACTGAAGAACATTTTTGAAGGCAGGATCTGCGAAGAACTTCTCAATTTTCTCTACATACTCGTAGATAAGAGAAGAACGATGAACTTCGGAAGAATCGTCAAAGTCTACAAAAGCCTCGTTGAGAGAGAAGAAGGCGTTTCTTATGGAACGGTCTATTCCGTCGTGAAACTTTCCGATGAGAGAATGGCCGAGCTGGAAGAGCAGACTTCGAAGCTTTTGCAGATGAATGTTAAGTTGGAGAATGAATTAGATCCCAGCCTGTTAGCGGGGTTCAAGATTCTTGTAGAAGGCAAGATCATTGACGCGTCATACAGGAAGAAATTTGACGAATTGGCAAGTCAAATGAATCTATCTTAGGGAGGAAAGTTATGAATTTAAGACCTGAGGAAATCAGTTCGGTCATAAAAGAACAGATAAAGAACTATAAGAGCCAGCTGGACGTTTCCGATTTCGGTACGGTCATTCAGGTAGGTGACGGTATCGCGAGAATTTACGGTCTGGAGAACTGCATGTCAGGCGAACTGCTGCAGTTTGGTGAGGACACATACGGAATGGCCCAGAACCTTGAAGAAGACAACGTCGGTGCTGTAATACTCGGTTCTGACAGAAACATCAAGGAAGGCGATATCGTCAAGCCAACCGGAACAGTAGTAGAGGTTCCAGTTGGAGAGGGCATGGTCGGAAGAGTTGTTAACGCTCTGGGTATGCCGCTTGACGGGAAAGGCCCGATACAGGCGAGCGAAAGAAGACCGGTAGAAACCATCGCGCCGGGCGTTCTGCTGAGAAAGTCCGTTAACCAGCCGCTGCAGACAGGTATCAAGGCAATCGACTCCATGATCCCGATCGGCAGAGGACAGAGAGAGCTCATCATCGGCGACAGACAGACCGGTAAGACAGCTATCGCAATCGATACCATCATTAACCAGAAAGGTGAAGATGTTATCTGTATCTACGTTGCAATCGGACAGAAGGCGTCCACAGTAGCCCAGCTGACACAGACACTGGAAGACAAGGGAGCGATGGACTATACGATCATCGTCAGTGCGACAGCATCAGACTCAGCACCGCTCCAGTACATCGCACCGTACGCAGGATGCGCTATGGGCGAGTACTTCAGAGACAACGGCAAGGATGCACTGATCATATACGACGACCTGTCCAAGCACGCGGTCGCATACAGAGCCATGTCACTGCTGCTTAGAAGACCGCCTGGACGTGAAGCGTATCCTGGCGACGTATTCTACCTGCACTCCAGACTTCTGGAGAGAGCTGCGAAGCTTTCCGATGAGATGGGCGGCGGATCACTGACCGCGCTGCCGATCATCGAAACACAGGCAGGAGACGTATCGGCATACATCCCAACAAACGTAATATCCATTACCGACGGACAGATCTACCTTGAATCAGAGCTGTTCTTCTCCGGACAGAGACCAGCGGTTAACGCAGGTATCTCCGTATCCAGAGTAGGAGGTAACGCACAGATCAAGGCGATGAAGCAGGTAGCTTCCAGCATCAAGCTGGAGCTGGCTCAGTACAGAGAGCTGGCATCCTTCTCACAGTTCGGATCTGATATCGATGCAGAGACGAAGAAGAGACTGGATCACGGCGAAATCCTCATGGAAGTACTGAAACAGCCGCAGTACAAGCCGCTGCCTGTAGAAAACCAGGTAATGATCATATATGCTGCAATCAACCACTATCTTGAGAAAGTCGGCGTTGAGAATGTCAAGAACTATGAGACAGAGTTCCTGGAATACATGATGTCCACGTATCCTGAGGTAGGCCGCAGCATCAAGGCAGAAGGCAAGATTATTGAGAGTACAGAAGAAACGCTCAAAGCTGCTATTGAAAAGTTCAATGAGAAATATCTCCGCGCAATCGGAGTCGACATCATTGAGCCGGATGCAGTAGAGGAAGAGGCTGCAGGAGCTGCGGAAGAGGCTGCAGAAGATAGCGAATAAGAGGGGGTGTGACTTATGGCTACAGAGTCCATACAGGACATCAAAAGGCGTATAAAGTCTGTCACCAGCACTGAGAGAATCACCAACTCCATGAAGCTTGTTTCAGCCGGTAAACTGAGGAAGGCCAAAGCCATATTCGAGAAGACGAACGAGAATTCCCACTTCATTACGAATACCATTCAGGAGCTGTTCAACTCGGGATCTGAAATCCCGCAGGAGTACCTGGCAGGAAACAGAGAGATCAAGACGACAGCGTACATTATCGTAACGAGCGGACGTGGCCTTTGCGGCGGATTTAACACCAATATCATCAGAGAAGCACAGCGGGAAATCGATGCTGACTGGGAACCGCCTGTCATCGTGGCAGTCGGAAGCAAAGGCAAGGAGTACTTTGAGAAACGCGGATACAACATCCACAGTTCATACCTTGCGCCGCCGGAAAGCATCTCATTCCTAGAGACAAAGGAACTTTCCACACCAATTCTCGAGATGTATGACAACAAGGAGATCGATGAAGTCGTTCTGATTTACACTTCCTTCATCAGTACGATGGAGCAGCAGGTAAAGAACGAAGTCATCCTTCCGTTTGAAGTCGAGAAGGATCCGGAGTTTATGACGGTCAACAAGTTCGTTGAGTACGAACCTTCCGTAGAAGCGGTATTCAATTATCTTGTTCCGAAATATGTTGAAACGAAGATTTACTCTGCAGTTGTTGAATCAGCTACGTGCGAGCACGCGGCTCGAAGAATGGCAATGGAGAACGCGACAGATAACGCCAGAGAGATGCTGGATGCATTGAACCTGAACTACAACAGGGCAAGACAGTCGGCAATCACTGACGAAATCATAGAAATCGTTGCAGGTTCTGAAGCGCAGAACTAAGCAGCATACGACTTTTGCAAAAGCATAAGGAGACGAAAATGAACAAAGGAAAAATCCATCAGATCATCGGTCCTGTAATCGATATCAAGTTCAATGAGGACGAGATGCCGGAGCTGCTGAACGCAGTCAATATAGAGTTTGAAGGGAGAACCATCGTTTCGGAAGTCGCCCAGCATATGGGAGACGATGTAGCCAGATGCGTAGCCCTTTCCTCAACAGACGGACTCAAGAGAGGCATGGAAGCTATCGATACCGGAGCGCCGATCACGATCTCAGTAGGAAAGGAAGTTCTGGGAAGAATGTTCAACGTACTGGGTGAGCCGATCGATGACAAGCCTGCGATCGAAACCGAGATGAAGTCGGCGATACACAAAGCCGCACCGTCTTTTGAAGAGCAGGATACATCAGCCCAGATATTCGAAACAGGCATTAAGGTAATCGACCTGATTGCGCCATATACCAGAGGTGGTAAGGTAGGTCTGTTCGGAGGAGCCGGCGTAGGTAAGACAGTACTGATCCAGGAGCTCATCAGTAACATCGCGAAAGAGCACGGCGGTATCTCCGTATTCGCCGGCGTAGGCGAGAGAACAAGAGAAGGAAACGATCTGTACTATGAAATGATCGAATCCGGCGTAATCGAAAAGACCGCCATGGTATTCGGTCAGATGAACGAGCCGCCTGGAGCCAGAATGAGAGTAGGCCTTACAGGTCTGACAATGGCAGAGTACTTCAGAGATGAAGAAAAACAGGACGTACTGCTGTTCATAGACAACATCTTCAGATTTACACAGGCAGGTTCGGAAGTATCCGCATTGCTCGGACGTGTACCTTCAGCGGTAGGATATCAGCCGACACTGGCAACGGAGATGGGTGCGCTGCAGGAGAGAATCACTTCAACAAAGAAGGGATCCATCACCTCAGTACAGGCAGTATATGTACCGGCGGACGACCTGACTGACCCGGCGCCTGCAACGACATTTGCTCACTTGGATGCTACAACAGTACTGTCCAGAGCAATCACTGAGCTGGGCATCTATCCGGCAGTAGACCCACTGGAATCCACATCCAGAATCATGGATCCGCTGATCCTGGGCGAAGATCACTACAACACAGCCCGTGGCGTACAGGAAGTACTGCAGAGATATAAAGAACTGCAGGACATCATCGCCATCCTGGGTATGGACGAACTGGGCGACGACGACAAGCTCATCGTAAACCGTGCTCGTAAGATCCAGCGTTTCCTGTCACAGCCGTTCAGCGTAGCAGAACAGTTCACAGGCATGGAAGGAAAGTACGTACCGATTAAGGAAACAGTCCGCAGCTTCAAGGAGATTCTCGAAGGTCAGCACGACGATATTCCTGAGCAGATGTTCCTGTTCGCCGGAAGCATAGATGAAGTAGTAGAAAAATACGAAAAGAGCAAGAAAGCATAAGCTCTTTCCCAGTCTGAAACGGAAGGTTTAGATATGGCTAACAGCGTAAGATTAGAAGTAATAACGCCGTCCAAGCTGTTTTACCGCGGCGAGGTTGAACTCGTCATCGTAACGACGCTCGACGGAGATGAGGGATTCATGGCAGGTCACGTCTGGGCATGCAAGCTTCTCGATGTTGGCGAGCTCTGGATTCAGGAAAAGGGCGCCGCGAAAAATGAATGGCGGGTCGCTGCAGTTGCAGGAGGTTTTATCGATGTGAAGGACAGCATCGTTATTTATACCGACGCAGTTGAGTGGTCCGAAGACATTGACATGGAGCGTGTCCTCAGCGAGAAAGCCAAAGTCGAAGACTGGCTGGGCAAGCATCCTGACGCCGATGAAGATTCAGCAGAGATGCAGAACGCCAAACTCATGCTGGCCAAAGCCGAGACCCGTTCTAATGTCGCAGACGGCGGCCACAGGCATTAACGATAAGATGCATAGCGACCCGTGTAATGCGGGTCGTTTTTTATTGACATGAAAGACTTTTGCGAGTATACTATCTTCGTGTCGCGCAAGCGGCGCGGATTTTTCGTGCGAGCAGGATTCAGTTCCGGCAGCGAGCACACTAGAAGGTATTTTTAGACGCCGAAACAGTTGGCGCAGCCAACCAAGTAGGCAGGACCGAAACAGTTCGGAATTCCGAACCGAGTAGGCAGAAAGGAAGACGAAATGTCAACAAAATCATTCATCGCCAAGCCAGCAGAGGTTGAACGTAAATGGTACGTTGTCGATGCTGATGGCAAGAATCTGGGAAGAATGGCATCACAGATCGCCGCAGTTCTCAGAGGCAAGAACAAGCCGACTTACACACCGCATGTTGACTGTGGAGATTACGTTATCGTAGTCAACGCCGAGAAGGTAGCAGTAACAGGCAAGAAGAGACAGGAAAAGATCTACAAGAGACACTCCGGTTATCCGGGCGGACTCAAGGAGACGAACTTCGAAGACATGATGGCGAAGCATCCGACTGAGGCAGTAAGACATGCTGTTAAGGGCATGATGCCAAACGGAAAGCTCGGCAGACAGATGTACAAGAAGTTGAAGGTTTATGCAGGCCCTGAGCACAACCATGCAGCTCAGAAGCCGGAAGTTCTGGATATTAAGTAAGAAGGGAGGATCTGAAAATGGCAAAGACTCAGTACTACGGAACAGGTAGAAGAAAATCATCAGTAGCCAGAGTAAGACTCGTCCCTGGCACTGGCAATATCACAGTTAACAAGAAGCCTCTCGACGATTATCTGGCACTGGACATCGTGAAGAGAGAAGTAAGAAGACCTTTTGAGATCGCAGGCTGCGAAGGCAAGTTCGACGTTATCGCTACTGTAGAAGGCGGCGGTTACACTGGACAGGCAGGCGCATTAAGACACGGTATCTCAAGAGCTCTCTGCGAAGCAGACAGAGAAGCTTACAGACCGGCTCTTAAGGAAGCAGGCTTCCTCACAAGAGATTCCCGTATGAAGGAAAGAAAGAAGTACGGACTCAAGAAAGCTCGTAGAGCAAGCCAGTTCTCAAAGCGTTAAGGCGACTATTCAAGCAGACAAAGAGATCCGAAAGGGTCTCTTTTGTTTTGCCGAACAGCATGAATTCTATGGTATAATTGCGGCATGAGAGTAATCAAAGGGATTTTGGCGTTTCTGTTGGCAATCATACTCATCATCAGTGCATCATTGGCCCTCGGCTCCTATGCAGTGAGCGAGGCTATATCAGAGGATGCCGTTGAGAAAGCCATAACAGAAACAGATGCGGTCGGGCAGCTGACCGACAACATCATACAGCAGAACACGGTCAACCTGGGTGGTGTCTACGGCGAGACGATGCAGTCTGTCCTCAAATCAGATGCAATGACTGCATTCTTTACCGAGTACACAGCGCGTTGTCTTCAGAGTCAGGTTTACGGAGAAGGGATGGAAGAAGTCGGTTCAGATGATCTGAACATGGCCTTCAGCCAGGGGATGGATGAGTGCCTCGCAAACGGTACGATTTCCATGAATGAAGGTGAGCGGAAGATGTTTGACGATGCACTCAACGCAGCCATGCCGAATCTTACGAAGGGCGTCAACTATGTTCTGAACCAGATGGACTTGGATGCTTTTGTAGATGAAGAGACCGCAGAGCAGATCGAGATGGCGCGGACGGTAACATCTGCCCAGGTAAGATATGGGGCCGCAGGTATTGCGATCATGGCGTGCCTGCTGATTGTTGCACTGTATTGGGGCAGCAAAATCGGTCTGATATTGTGTGGGGTAATCATTCTCGTGATTGCGGCGTTCCTGTTTATTTTATCGATGATGATCGATCAGACGGTGGATGCCACTGGCGACGGAATGGTTCTTTCCAGACAGATGCTGTACGTGATGGTGACATATGGAGTTCAGTCGGCGATGAAGGTCGGCGCTGTTGTCGGCGGAGCGATGATCATCGCATTTCCGGTATTCAGACTTATATTCAGAAGCAGATAGGAGGCAGATTATATGAGTTTTGCAGAATTTGAAAAAGAAGTTGCTCTGCAGGGCAAAGTCATGGCAATCAGCCGCGTATACTTAAAGGACGAGACACCAACGCATACGTTCGGCTGTATCTACAGATTATTTGACAGAATCCTGGCGGGCGAGACGATTGTCACAGGGCTGGGCTTTTGCGGGTGCAAAGGCTTCGAAAGCAATAGCGGACTCAAGGATCAGCTTCCATGCATCCCGGGCGGGTTTGGAAAATTCCTGACCACAGGATCCAAGGCACAGTGGACGCCTGACGGAGAGCGCTTTAAATGTGATGAAGAAACCGCCTACGGACTGTACGAAGGGCTGCCGAAGAACGTCATGGAAGATGGGAAAGGCGGCCATTATGACGGCATTAAATTCGAGCCGTACAAAGAAGGAATGAAGTGCGACGTGGTGGTTTGCTTCTGCAATCCTGATCAGCTGTCAGCTGTCATTGTACTGCATGGTTATGATAAACCAGAATACGATAGAGTCATTGCAACGACCGCTGCAGGCTGTGCATCTCTGGTGCGCATTCCGCTGGATGAAAAGCGCAGAGAGAAGCCGAGAGCGGTCATTACGGGAAGCGATCTTGCCCAGAGAAAATTCAGAGGGGAAGACGAAATCGCTATCGCGATTCCAAGCGAAGATTTTGATTATATGATGAGTGTTACGGAGGAATGCTTCTTCCACGCCCCGGTATGGAAGCCGGTGAGAAACAGGCTACGTAAAGAAGAACATCTGCAGGATGCCTGCTTTACGGCGCTGGGAACTGTGGAATAGACAGAAACCGTAGACATAAATACAAACTAATAAAGACTAGACAAGAGGTGGATAGAAATGTTTGAAAACTTAAAAAAATTCAGTCCTGAAGGAAATGGCGGAGAACCTACTCCAGAAAACTGCACACACGACTGCGGCAGCTGTCCGAGCGGCGGCTCATGCGGAAGCTTTGACCCGGCATCACTGATTGAGGCGGCTAACAAGCATAGCAATGTGGGCAAAATCATCGCAGTTGTCAGCGGCAAAGGCGGCGTAGGAAAGACACTGGTCACTTCCCTGATGGCGACTAATATGAAGAGACGCGGACACAATGTTGGCGTTATGGATGCAGACGTAACAGGTCCGTCTATCCCGAAGGCCTTTGGTGTAACAGAAAAGGCAGAAGGCAGCGAAGACGGAATCTTCCCGCTGCTCACATCCAGCGGCATCAAGACGATATCGGTGAACAATCTTCTGGAGAACGATTCGGATCCGGTGCTCTGGCGCGGACCGATCATCGCCGGACTCGTCAAACAGTTCTGGACGGACGTTATGTGGGGAGATGTTGATTATCTGTTCGTCGACATGCCTCCGGGCACAGGCGATGTACCGCTTACCGTCTTCCAGTCGATTCCTGTTGATGGAATCATCATTGTTACGTCACCGCAGGATCTTGTTTCCATGGTTGTTTCCAAGGCGATCAAAATGGCAGAGATGATGGATGTTCCTGTACTGGGAATCGTGGAGAACTACTCTTATTTCAAGTGCCCAGACTGCGGCAAAGAGCATCAGATCTTCGGACCGAGCAAAGCGGATGATGTTGCGAAGGAATTCGGTCTGGAGGTTCTGGCTAAGCTGCCGATCGATCCGAAGCTTGCGGCACTTTGTGACCGCGGTATGATTGAAGCCTTCGAAGGCGACTGGCTCGATGAAGCGGCTGCAAAACTGGAGAAATAAAGCAAAAGCAACAACATCGGAGATAGAAGATGAAAGGTAGATTTTCGAAAACAGGGATCGTTCTGGTAGGATGCATGCTGGTGTGTCTGATCATGTTTCTTGCCGTCGGCGTGCCGAACGGATTCTTCGGCGACAGCGGCAAAGGTGGAGATCTGGACGATGACAATACGCCTAAAATAGGTGAGGTACTGAGCGGCAGCAGCCCGATCCTTGTTTTTGATAAATCCGAAGGCGCGAAAAAACTCATGACCGCCTTTGATGAAGGCAGTATCGAGAGCGTTGAACTCCTTTATGACGAGGGCGGTGCAGGTGAACCATATGAAACGGAAGACCAGACTGAAATCCGTGAAATCTACAAAGCCCTCAAGAACATCACTGTGACTGGTGAGAGTGAAACATCCGTAACTGACGGCTACCATTATGTTGTTTTTAACTTTGCAGACGGCGGCAGTTATGGCTACAACTTCGAAGGCCGCGGAATCCTTGTTTATGGTGATAAGAATTACGAAATCTCCGGCAGCGATGCGTTCTTTGATTTTGTGCAGGAAAAGTGCAATTAAACCTTGACACAAACACCCCAAAACTGTATACTAACTATTGCGCATGAGCGAAAGAATTAAATATGCACCATTAGCTCAGCTGGCAGAGCACCTGACTCTTAATCAGGGTGTCCAGGGTTCGAACCCCTGATGGTGTACCAAATAAAATGACAGCCAACGGCTGTCATTTTTATTTGGTACCCATATCAATCAGTAGGGGTTCGAACCCGAAAGGGCGCGACTGTCGTGAGAACGTCCGGTGGACGTTCGAACAAGGAGCGGGTCAAGCGAGCT
>SVCS01000058.1:5919-9875 GCA_015058205.1 Clostridiales bacterium | reverse complement strand
GATGAAAAAGAAAATCATAGCAGTAAACGCCGGACCAAGAAAAGGCTGGAATACCGATACGTTGATTACTGAAGCCTCCAAAGGAGCGGAATCCGTTGGCGCAGAAGTCGAACGATTTGATCTGTTCCGCCTTGAGAAATACACCGGATGTATATCCTGTTTCGGATGCAAAAAGGAGAAGTTTAAAGGCCGCTGCATTTGCAGAGATGGATTGACGCCGGTTTTAGATGCAATCAGGGAGTCAGACGGTTTGATCATCGGCTCACCTAATTATCTGTCTGAGCTGACGGCTTCTTTCCGTGCGTTGTATGAGCGTCTGATCTTCCAGAACCTGACGTACACTGTTGAGACGCCGTGCTGCAATGAGCGCCCGATTCCTGTTCTGCTGATAATGACCAGCAACGCTCCGGACACCGCTTATCAGATGCTGCTGCAGAACTATCAGCAGGCACTCAGCCAATTCGTAGGGCCGACTGAAATCTTCATCAGCGGCGAGACTTTGCAGCTGAAGGATTACAGTAAGACGGATTGGCCGTGGACGATGTTTGATCCAGAAGCGAGACAGAAACGACATGATGAGGTATTCCCACAAGAATGTCAGAAGGCTTTCGCGCTTGGCGCGGCATTGGCAAGGTGATGAGCGTTAATCGTTCTATTACACATTGAACCGGTTGACGATCATCGCTGCCTGTTCGTTCTCCATGCGGTGTGCTCGATAAGAATAGAAAATATCCGCGTTGCACATGGTGCAGACATTAGAAACCGCAATGCGGTCTTCCCTTACGCCAGATTCTAACAGAGTCATGCGATTGGCTTCTCTCAGATCCAGGTGGTATTTTCCACCTGGAATTTCTTTGCCATCTTCTGCAAAGGCAGGATATCTCCGGAGGATCTGATCCGCTGACTTTCTTCCCCACTGGTCAGAAAATTGTTTATATACTTCGTCGCCCATCTCATAGCAGTCAATACAGATGCCGGGACCGATTGCTGTATATAAATCACGTGGGTCACTTCCAAACTGTGTGGTCATGCGCTCGATAGCCTTTGCGGGAATCTTTCCCAATGTTCCTTTCCATCCTGCATGAACAAGACCGATGGCATGTTTCACGGGATCTGCAATATAGATCGGCGGACAGTCTCCGCCAAATGCCGTCAGATGCACATCCGGAAGATTGGTAATCAGACCGTCGATGTTTCTTCTGTGCGCCGGTTTCTCCGATCGCAGAATAGGACCAAGATCATTTTCTGTGACAACATAAATATGATTCGTATGCATCTGGTCTGTGATGGATTCCTGCTCGATGGACGACCCCAGCTGCCTGGCAAGAGCGTCCCTGTTTTTGAACACTACCGGCGCCGCTTCAGCAGCGTCTTCGTGCTTCATTACGACGACACGCAGACCTTCTTTTCCTTCGTTTCTCTGTTCATCAAAGGACTGGAACCTGGTGGAATACAGGTTAGGAACGCCCAGGTCATCCAGCATTTTAACGGACAGATAAGGAATCTGATCTGTATAGATGTTGAATATTTTCTTCGGATCTGAATATCGTAGTTTCATTCTTGCTCTCATTATCGTTGTTTTTCCCGCTTCAATATTTGTTTATCGTTGTCTTTTATATATCATATCATCGCTTATGGTATAATAACAGCCATAAGAAGATCTGATGCATAAAGGTGGTATAGATGAGAGAAGAACGACCATTAATGCTGAGAGAGTGGCACATGGAACGAAAGTACGCCTATCTCCTTTTGGCACTTTCCATCCTGTCTGAGCAGATTGGAACAGCCTGTCTGGAGGCTTCAAAAGGGTACACGATTCTTTCGTTTTCAGTACTGGCGATTTGCCTGTATTTCATAACCTATTTTATCTTTTGCAAAATTTTAAGTGAAATCGATCTGGCAGTGGCCTACGCTTCCTGGAGCGCAATCGGCGCAGTCGGTGCTTCGTTGATGGGTGTTTACCTGTTTCATCAATCCATGTCTCCCATCGGTTGGGTGTCCATCTTCGTTATGAGCCTGGGCGTATTTCTGCTGAACTGCTTCGGCACCCCAGCGGAAGAGGAGGCATCATGATTCAGGCATATATACTCCTTGCAATTTCTATTGTCTGTGAAGTCATTGGAACAACAATGCTGCCGGCAACCAAAGGCTTTACAGTACGACGGCCGACAATTATTGCCGTCACCGCTTATGTAATCTGTTTTGCGGCTTTTGGCTGGTGTCTGATGGATTTGAATCTCGGCATTGCCTGGGCAACCTGGGGCGCGGTAGGGACAATTGTTACACCTATCGCCGGTTATTTTTTCTATCATCAGCGGCTCACGAAGACTGGCGTGCTTGGCTTGATTATGATTGTAGTGAGTACAGTCACACTGAATCTATTTGGCTAAATCTCAATTGATTATTAAAACAATGGGAGGTAATTATGAATAAATACGCATTTCTTGAAAACGTTCCTGATCTGTCGGTGGATGCTTACTCTGACTCCTTTGACGACGGTGAATGGCTGAGTCTGGTTGCGGGACTCAACGGTGTGGACCGGGTTTTAGAATACGCGAAAGAGCTTATCGCAGACGGTTACAGTCTGATCAATCTCTGCGGAGATTTTAATGAGGACCACATCGCGGAACTGATGAAAGACGCACCGGAAGGTGTAGAAGTTCATTTCGCTGCGTACCTTCCTGAAGAACTCCGCAAACTGGAAGCCTTGGAAGAATACAAGGAATATGGTCAGATCATATTCGGCGGTGTGGAGGAACCTGTTCATCTTGAATTACAGTCACCGGAGATGAACACACACACGGTCTTTATCAAGGATTTACAGCAGGCATTGCAGGAAGCAGAACGGTTTGCAAAAGCAGGTGTGGATGGAATCGAACTCTGCAGCAGTTTTGACTTGAATATGACCAAATCCATCATTGCCGCAGTAGAGGCGATTGATCCGACAATCCCAGTTGGAAGCAACGGAATCACGCTGTAGTGCATCATCAAATAAGGAGGCTCGTGAAATGAGACTGCAGAATAAAGTAGCCCTGATTACAGGGGCTACGAAGGGTATCGGGGCAGAAACCGCGAGACTGTTCGCGCAAGAAGGCGCACGCGTCATCATCTGCGGCAGAGATGAGGCATCCGGTCGCGGAATTGCAGAAGAAATCAACGCGAAGTTTGATACGCAGAAAGCTTGGTTCTGTCATTTGGATGTGACCAGCTATGAAAGCTGGGAGCGTGCCATTGACTTCACGATACAGAATTGCGGCAAGCTTACTATTCTGATCAACAATGCTGGGATCAGCTTCGCGGAGTTGATTGAAGACACATCCCTGGAACACTATGAGCAAACTGTTGCGACGAATCAGACTGGTGTATTCTATGGAATTCAGCTCGGCATCAAAGCGATGAAGGGAAACGGAGAACCCTGCTCCATCGTGTCGACTTCGTCTGTGGATGGCGTTGCGGGAGATCCGTTGTTCACACCTTACTGCGCATCGAAAGCTGCTGTCATCGCTATGACGAAATGCGCGGCGATTGAATGCGGCCAGAAAGGTTACCAGATACGAGTCAACGCAGTTGCCCCGGGTTACATCGAAAGTCCTATGTATGCCGTAGATGCAGAGCAACGCGGAATGACATATGAAGAGTATACCCACGATATGACAGCCTTGCACCCCATCGGCCGGATTGGCACGCCGGAAGACATCGCCAGGGCATATCTGTATTTAGCTAGCGATGAATCCGGTTTTGTCACCGGGACCACACTTGTGGTCGATGGAGGTTATACAGCCTGGTAGAATAACACAGATGTCGAAAAGGCTCGGCATCTGTGTTGTTTTTATTGTTTTTCATTAATTCTTCATTTATCATTTCGATGTGCTTCATTGCCAGTGAAATCTGATTTGACAGGCTTATCAGTGCTTCTTCGGCATTCTTCGGATTGAGTGCGAGATAGCTATGCAGCT
>SVCS01000058.1:4647-5819 GCA_015058205.1 Clostridiales bacterium | reverse complement strand
GCAGCTGCTGTTCGTATTGCTCCCGATGAATGTTACGCCGGAACCGCTGTGTCTGATATTTCCCTTGTCCAGATTCACTGAGTTGTGCCTTGTGGTTCCGACCAGGATACGTTCCATAGGAACATATTTCGCTATCTTCAGGTTATTGCCCCCTCCATTCTGAAGAGTCATCACCAATGTATGATCATCAATGATATTCAGATTATCACGAATCGATTGTTCCGTATCTGCACCCTTGGTAATGATGATCGCAAGATCCACAATCTCATCAAAATCTCCGGAAACTGCAGCTCTGACATTCTCTGTATAATGTCCTACCGTTTTATCAGGCTCAAAAACAGTAATACCGCTCTTGCTGATTGCATCCGCAGATGCTTTTCTCCTGCAGAGCATGATGACGTCATTGTTCCTGCTCAGATACGCCCCGTACAGACAGCTCTATTTTAACTGTTTTGTAAAAAATTTATCGTAAAACATTAAAAATGTGTTGACAAACATTAATTCATGCATATAATAAGCATTGTAAGGATCCTGCGTGAACATACTTCACAGTTCAAAGCAACAAATAGGAAAAGGACATCATTATGGATAAAGAAACCAAATTAGCAAACCTTCAGAAGACTAGCAAAGTTTTCGCAGTAATTGCAAGAGTCATTGAGATTGTAAACTATGTTGGAGCCGCAATTTGCGCAGCTGCCATCCCGGTTCTGTTTATCGCTCAGGATAAACTGCAGTACTTCGTAAGCGGACAGGAGAGCGATCAGTTATTCCAGATGCTCTCAAAGAATATGGAATACAAAAGCGCTATGGTAATCTTCCTCATTTTCCTCATCGCACTCACCCTGGTTACCGCTTACCTTTTCAGAAAGATTGGTACGCTTTTCAGAAATATCAACAAAGACTATTCGCCTTTCATCCCTGAAAACGTAAAACTCATCAAAATCATTGCAGTATTCGTCGCAGTAATCGTATTACTTGAAACAGGTATCATTCCTGCGATTCTGATTGGATTGATGCTCTGGGCTGTAGCTCTTCTCTTTGACTACGGCTGTGAACTTCAGAACGAATCTGACGAAATATTATAGGGAGGTCACTATGGCGATTATACTTAGACTCGACAGAGTGATGGCCGATCGCAAGATGTCACTGAACGAACTTGCAGAAAAGGTCGG
>SVCS01000058.1:2786-4547 GCA_015058205.1 Clostridiales bacterium | reverse complement strand
TCCAGCTTATCCATAAGTTCCTGCATTTTACTTTCAAAAAACTCTGCGGGAATCAGGGCAACGCCTACCTCATCGGTGGCTACTATCATGCGTTCACCGCCCTTGATTCCGAGATGATCTCGGGCTGCTTTAGGGATGACAATCTGACCTCTGTCTCCAAGGGTAACTGTCCCCCAGATGTTCTTTCCCTTTGGAGCCGGCGGCACCATCCCTACATTTTCAGTAGACTCCGTTTTCATCAAACTGTCAAGTGTCACGCCGTACACTTCCGCCAGAAAAGCCGCCCTGCCGATATCTGGTATCGTGGCACCGCTCTCCCACTTCGCATATGCCTGACGGGAGATCCCTATCTTTTCAGCAATCTGCTCCTGAGAGTATCCGCGCAGTTTTCTGAGTATTATCAAGTTATCTTTCAGCATGATCGTTCTCCTCTTTATAAATCGATATTGTTAAAGCTTTTGCACGATCTATTATATGACATTATGGTCAGCAGTATATAAAGAAATATTCCTGCAATAAGCGCAGACAGCTGCAGGGCGATGTGATCGGTTCCGAACGCGTTCAGCGGCTCCAGTCCCGGGACATGGTGCAAAGCCTCCGCAATACCTATGGTGAGAAAGCATGTGATGATATATGTTACAAAAGGCTTTCCGAGATTGTATGCCGTCCTGAAAAATCCTCCTATGAAAATCTGGTTGAACATACCGAAAATCAGCAAAACCATCCCAAGAAAAAACGGATTTGCATTCATCAGAGCATTCTGATGGTATATCGCGGATTCTGAAAAAACTGTCATGCGGACGAGCGTTAGGACTGCCATCATGAAGAATCCGCAGAGTTCAATCAAGACACAGAATTGATACTTGCCCTTGACGACATCCCTCTTGGCAATCGGAAGCAGTGCTGAAAAGACAATGTCGTTCGATTCCCGGGCACTCTGAAAGCTATGGTAGATCCCCAGCGTGATAAAGAATACGCCGCAGAGGATCGGATAGCCCGGAAGCAGAGTCATGATAGCAAAGCCTATAAACAGATATGTAAGCAGCATCGCACTGAGACACATCTCCTTTTTTAAAAGACTATTCATGATCTGACCTCCTTCTCCATTCTTAGAAAGACCTCTTCCAGCGTTTCCCCTGATCTCCCTTGCTTATTGATAAAATCTGCCTTTGCGCAGTCTGCTTTGATCTCCCCATTGCTCATATAGATGATGTTATCCGCGCATTTTTCAAGGTCTGATGTGATGTGCGTTGAAAAGAAGATCGTCACACCATGGCCTTTCAGTGTTCCAAGCACATCAAGGAGTTCGTCGCGCGAGAAAGGATCCAGGCCGCTTGTGGGCTCATCCAGTATCAGTATCTCCGCGCGATGCGAAAGAGCCAGCAGCAGGTTGAACTTCACTTTCATCCCTTCTGAGAGTTCAATTGGTTTCTTGTTCTCATCGATCCCGAACAGTTGCATGTATTTTCGATAGGCGTCTTCATCCCAGCTGGGGTAAAAGCTTTTAGTAACATCTACGATTTTACGGATCTGCTTTCTGGGATACCAGCTGACCGTACCGGTCGAATAGCCAATCCGCTGTTTGATCTCAGTCTCATGATCGTATAGGTTCATTCCGAAGAAAGAAATCTCTCCGCTGTCCGCGTGGACCAGATTCAGCATGGATTTGATTGTCGTGGTTTTGCCCGCGCCGTTGCGGCCGATAAAGCCAGTGATCATACCTTCCTCTAATGAGAAAGATACATTTTTCAGCGCAAAAGC
>SVCS01000058.1:0-2686 GCA_015058205.1 Clostridiales bacterium | reverse complement strand
AATATTCATACCATTTACCCTCTACTGACTCTTAACTGAAGATTATCATAATTTCTAATTCGGCTTAAGCCCCACTGGGGGATTATGAGCAGAGCTCTACACATACACCTATAAACTGAATTATAATTCAGTTTATAGTGAAATATAATTGTCTTGTGTGAATTATAATTCACCATTATGATATTATCAGTCCTAAAGACATGTAAGGAGGTAATGATAATGTCTTTTAATGAGAACTTAAAAAACGCTCTTTCCAAGAGCAACATGACAATGACCGACTTAGCGAACAACACTGGTATTACCTATAACATGATAAAAAAATATTGTGCAGGAAACGCGGAGCCAACCGTCTCCTATGCGTTAAAAATGGCACAAGAACTGAATATTTCCATTGACGAACTAATGGATTACAGCGCACCTGAACACAAGAATATGTTCAGGGAAGTATTTGAACGCGATTTCACTTATATTGAAGGGTTCCTTCGCGTGGTCCGCAGACTGCCGAATAAAGAGGCTCTTGTGGATCCTCATACTGAAAGAACCTGGACTTATCGCCAGCTCAATGAGGATGTGAATAAGTTATCCAATGCGCTTCTTGATCATAACGTGCAAAAGGGAGACGTTGTGCTGTTCCAGCTGCCAAATTGTCCCGAGTTTGTCTTCTTGTATCTCGCACCGCAAAAGATCGGCGCGATAACAAGCCCTGCAAACCCTGGCTTTGCTCCAGAGGAATCGAGAGTATGCCTGGAATCCAGTACGCCAAAAGTATATGTCTATGACGAATCAAACAAAGAAAATTCCATCAAGGCACTTGCTTCTCTTGAGCAGAAACCGGAGCTCATCATTATGGTGGGAGAAGGAGAACTCCCTGAAGGGCATGTTCGTTTCAGTGATTTCATCGAAGATTATCCTGGCACAGAACCGGTCACAGACTTTGAGCCATATATCTACGACGAAATGATGCGTCTATATACATCCGGCACCACCGGAAAACCAAAAGGAGTTCCATTATACAATGCCAACGAAGTGCTCACATGTCATGATGTTATGATGCACTTCCCAATGAATTCTACAGACGCGACGATGAACACAACCCCTTGGTTCCACCGCGGCGGAATCCACTCTGGTGGCCCTGCCCCGACATTCTTCGCTGGAGGAAAAGTCGTTATCATGAGAACCTTCCAGCCGCAGCTTGCCCTCAAGAACGTGCAGAAGTACGGTGTAACATTCCTGATTGGTGCTCCGTCCATTATGAAGATGCTGGTCAGACAACAGGAAAAATTCGGTGCGGATCTCTCTTCCCTGAAGGGGATCGTCACTATGGGTGCGCCGTTTGAAAGAACAGACTGCATCCGCGTCCAGGAAGTCCTGACGCCGAATATCTTCAATGGATACGGCACAACAGAAACATTCTGGAACACATTCCTCAGACCTTACGAACTGCCAGAGATGGCGGGAACCGCCGGGCGCGCCTGCACTGATGATGACGTTAGAGTCGTCAAAGCATATGAGGATAGGTTCGCAGATCCTGACGATATGGTTGCAATGGACGAGATGGAAATCGGAGAGGTCATCATCCGGACGCCGAAGTCATCCTATTGCTATTACAATAATGAGGAAGAGGAAAAGAAGAAGTTCCACGGCGGCTGGATGTACACAGGCGACCTGGCGACCTGGGACAGAAACCAGTTCGTTACAATCGCAAGCAGAAAGGATGATATGATCATCTCTAGCGGTGAAAACATTTATCCGGCCATCGTCGAGGAAGCTTTGAACCTGCATCCAAAAGTGCACCAGACTGCAGTAACAGGTGTCCCTGACAAAGTCAGAGGAGAAGCTGTCGTTGCTTATGTAGTACCAGAAGATGATGATCTTACCGTATCTGATATGGTCGAGTTCTGCCTGCAGTCAGATCATCTGTCTGTATACAAAAGACCTCGTTACTACAGATTTGTGAAGGAACTGCCGATGACCGCTACAGGAAAACTGCAGCACTATCTCGTGAAAGAAATGGCGCTGTCCGATATGGAAGATGGCCGCTTGAAACTGGCAATGAAAAAAGAAGGTTAATACAATGGAACCATATTGTTATAAAACACGTGTGCAGTATTTTGATACTGATAAAATGATGGTCATGCATCATGCGAATTACATTCGCTATTTTGAAACGGCAAGAACAGAGTATTTCAGAGAAGAAGGCTTCCCCTATTCTGAAATGGAGAAAGAAGATTTCCAGATACCAGTTCTAGGCGTGCAAGTTAAATTCCAGGAGCCCGCTGTGTATGATGAAATCATTTCAATCTCCTGTCGTATCGTCAAACTGGGTCCTGCTTCTTTAGAAGTTGATTACGAGGTAAAAAACGCGGAAACAGGAACGCTCCATGCGACAGGTCATAGTCGACACGGATTTACGAATCATGATCTTAGGCCTATTCCTCTCAAAAAGAAACAACCGGAAATATATGCATTCATAGAAAGGCTCTATAAAAAAGACGCGGAATAATATAAAACGGAGTATCAGTCAATGATACTCCGTTTTGTTTGGTACACCATCAGGGGTTTACGCGTATCGCCTAACAGCGATCCGCCGGTCGGCGCGAGCTCTCTACAGCTCGCTTGACCCGCTCCTTGTTCGAACGTCCACCGGACGTTCTCACGACAGTCGCGCCCTTTCGGGTTCGAACCC
>SVCS01000008.1 GCA_015058205.1 Clostridiales bacterium | reverse complement strand
CCCTTGGTTCTGTGATACAATACCCTTATGTTTCTGGAAATACTACTGAAAATATTAAGCATATTCCTGCTGGTCGGCATCGGATACTTCGTGTATAAGATCCGGCTGGTTCCTTATGATGCTCTGACGACACTGAACGCATTCGTGCTGAATGTCGCTGTGCCGTGCATGATCCTGCAGAGCATGCAGCGGAATGAGCTCAATGACAAGATTTTCAACGACATCATCTGGTCCCTTGCTGCCTTTGCCATCGTTACCATCGTCATCGCCGTCATCGCCACCCTTGTCATCAACAGAATCAAATCCATTCCGGAAGAGGACAAGGGAATCTATTCCGTCCAGCTGGCGTTCACCAACTGCGGATTCATGGGCTATCCACTCACGACCGTCATGTTCGGACAGTACGGTCTGTTTCTGGCGATCATCATGAACATTATTTTTACCACGTTCATGTATTCCATTGGGGTTGTGATGCTTTTGCATAAAAAAGGCGAGAAGCTGTTCACCATGAAGCTGATGGTCCGGATGCTGAGCGTTCCGTTCCTCTCATCCATCGCAGGTCTCCTGATCTTCATCAGCGGATTCCACTTCCCGTCATTCATTGACAGCACCCTTCAGCTCATGGCAGCGACGGTTTCTCCTGTCGCCATGTTCATCGTGGGCATCAATCTCTCAAACAGCAAAATCAAGGAAATCTTCACGCCGAGAAATCTGATCCTCTGCGTCATCTCCTTAATTGTGGTTCCGTTCTTCACCCTCGGTGTTGACATGCTGCTGCCGGTCAGCAATTTCGTCATGGTCGTGCACGTCTTCCTTATGGCGATGCCTTCGGCCGCGATCACAACGATTCTCTGCAACCGCTATAACAAAAACGCCAAGTTTGCCGCTGAAGGCGTAGCTTCCACTACGTTCTTCTCACTGGGCACCCTGGCGCTCTGGACATTCTTCCTTACGGAACTATTTCTTTAGTTTTCTAATTGCTCCTCGCGGGCTTCTCTGTACTCCTGCTCGATTCTGGCTGCGACCTGTTTGCGTCGTTCGGCCTCCTGTTCCAGCCTGTGGCGCACCCTCAGGAAATGAACCGCCCCGATGATCACGATGATTGGCGAAGCTACCATCAGCCCCATGCCGATATGGACGATTTCCGGATTGTTGATGAACTCAAACATTCCGATGCCCGCCGCAAAAGTACCGATTGCTGTTCTGCAATAGGCAAGGAAAGTCTGTGAGTTGGTAAGCGCTGTTCGCTCATAGGCGAGGTCCGTACGTTCCGTCGCCATACCGGTCCGCAGCTCAGACAACTCTGTCCGTTCTCTGGCCAGATCATCCTGCGTCAGTTCTTTCTTTTCTTCTGTTAATCCATCGTTCATCTTTTTCACCTGCCCGCTTCTGCGGACGATTCTTTTTTAATTAAAGAATCCCATGAACCAGTTCACTAATCTCTGATACCAGCTGCTATTGCCAATCTGGGAGAGCTTCTCCTTGAGGCCGCCCCAGTCGATGTTCAATCCCTGCAGATTCTTGACCATGTCTTTGATTTTTTCGATTGTGGATTCGGACAGGTCGTAGCCTGCCTCGCTGGCCGCCTGCTTGATCGATTCCACGATTTCATCATCCGACATGTCAGGATTGTCTGCCAGGTCTTCTTTGACCTGTGACACAATATCTTCTGCGGCTCCCTTATCACCGAGTTCTTCACCGACTTCACCAGTGGTGGTAAGCTCATCGACTGCGCCTTCGATGACTTCATCGTCCACGTCTTCGCCGCTCATCTCTTCGTACGCCTTGATTGTTCCAACGAGGGCTGCCGTTCCTGATATTTCAAATGGTCCGGCGACAACAACTTCCGCTCCTTCGACCCCTGCCGTCTGGAGCGCATTTCTGTACATGCCTTCGGTGCAATAGCCAATGTTGTGGATCTCTACATCGATATCGCTGCCGCTCTGTTCCTTGATCAGAACAGATGACAGTGCTCTGCTTCCAATTTGATCGGTGTCAACGTAACTATCCAGATATTTATGTTCTTCCTCATTCGTGACATAAATCACATTGTAGTTGTCCGGATCATCAACGCCGAGCAGATCCATTACTGTATTGCGTTCGGACTCCGACAAGTCGCTTCCCAACGCCAGATATCCATCGCCTTCTGCTGCAAAGGCAACCGAACTCATACTCATGGTAAACGCCAATGCAAAGGCAAGAATCACTGCTAATCTCTTCTTCATTTTCATATTCAACCCCTTTCCCTCCTATATGGTCTGTCTTCGGTGGTCTTGATGACATGTCCCTGTCATGTGGTCATGCTGTTTTCTTGCGACTTATTATATAACAGATATGTGTGTCGGTTCTGTGATATTAACAAATATTCATTTGGTCTGTTCCTTTGGTGATTTTGATTTGTAGACTTGAAAACCTTCAGAATTCAATCGCATATTATACAAACTCTGAAGGTTTTTCTGTGTTTACCCTTCATATGTTATACTTGCATTATGAATAGAGACCTTTTAACAAACAAATGCAATGATTTCCTCGATGAAATCATGAATCTGAATGATCTTCCCGGTCTGGCGGTCGGCGTTTCAATCGGCGGCGCGGGTCAGAACCAGACGAAGACTGCTCCGGCAGAATTCCTTGGCGTGCGCGGTTACAGGGATTATGCTGCGCGCACTCCGCTTGAGGCGGACGACATCTTTCACTGCGCCTCCGTTTCCAAGCTGTTTACATCCTCTGCCATTATGCTTTTGGTGGAAGCCGGCGCTCTGAATCTGGAGGATAAGCTTTGTGATATCCTGCCGGATTTGTGTATCGCAGATAAGCGATATAGCGAAATCAGGCTTTGGAATATGCTTACACATACATCAGGGCTGGGGGATGTGGATGATTATCACTGGTATGACTGCGAAACAGACGAGGATTCACTGCGCAGATATGTCTATGAATCTGAGGAAGTGCTCAATCAGCCAATGCTCTGGGAACCGCAAAAGCAGCAGCATCCGCAGATGCCACCTACACAACAAACAGGTCTTGCCGACGGTACGGCAGCAACAGGAGACAACCGGTTCCGTTACAGCAACATCGCCTATGAGATACTCGGGCAGATGGTATCTGAGTATTCCGACCGCATGCTAGCTGACGACAGCAAACGTCCAAGCGGCGGCAAACTATCCTATGAAGATTTTGTTGCGGAATACCTGCTGAAACCTTCGGGAATGACTGACTCAACCATGAAGACCTTTGAACGTGCCGATCTCGCTGGCTTCGCCGCGAAAAACTGTCCTTTACCTGCACAAATGGCAAGTCCGCACGAAAAAAAGTCCGATCGTTCGATCGGACCTGTCAAATATTATCCTTATACACGTCAGCATGCACCCAGTTCCACGCTGACTTCCAACCTGCGTGACCTTTTGCGGTGGGGCAATGCCCATCTTGCGTCGTCTCGCAGCACGGATGGACCGCTGCTCAACCCGGATATGTATGAAACAATCTGGCAGACGTATGCCATTGTGCCAAACAACGGCGAACACATGGGGCTCGGCTGGTTCATGCGCGAGCAGTCCGTAACTGCCGGCGATGGAACCCAAAGCACTTATCACCTGCTAGGTCACGAGGGAACCGATGATGGCTTCCGCGCAAGCTTCTGGATCTGTCCGGATCTCGATATGATAACCGTCGTGCTATCCAATCTCTCCGCCGCACCGGTAAAGAGAATCAACAAGAAGCTCTTCGACACCATCATTAGCGGCGTGCTCTAACACTATCCGCAGCGCCGCGCCCGCTTTATCCGCAGCGGCGCTCTTTCGCACGGTTTACGTGAATCTCCATAGCGCGGCCGCCTTCACGCGGATCTTTATCCATAAAGGCTTTGAATATCGCCCTGTGCTCTTCCAGAACTACGGAAAGGTAGTTCTCCTGATAGTCGACTTCAGGGCTTTTGTATTTGAGGTACGTCTGGAAGGCGGTCAAGAGTTTCTGAAGCATTCTGTTCTTGCATGCTTCATATATGATCTGGTGGAATCCCGCATTGATGACCTGCATCTTTTCGATGTCGTTTCTCATGGTGTAGAATTCCATGAACTCGAAGGTCTCTTCCAGATTCTCCATTTCTTCTTCTGTGATCCGCTCGATCGCCCATTTCACAGCCTGCATTTCATAGGCTTTGCGCAGGTCAAACATATCCTCGAAATCCCGTTCGGACATTCCGATGACGAAATAACCTCTGTTGAGGATATACTCCACAAGACCATCCAGTTCAAGCTGGTGCAGGGCTTCCCTTACAGGCGTCCTGCTGGCGCCGTACCTCTCGCACAATCTCTGCTCGATGATTTTCTCTCCCGGCCTCATCTGCCCGGTAAGAATATCTTCCTGCAGTTTAGCGAGAACGCCCGCGGACGCGGGCGCACTGTTTGCTTCCATTGTCTCACTGAACTTATACATCGTCTCAGTAAACCTGCACTATAATCTACAAACCTAATACTGCTTCCGAATTACAGCTGTTCCAGTACGAACTTCGTGAAGTCGTCTGCGGTATCTCCACTTCCGTCACGGATGATGTTGACGTTTTCTGCCGCTGCATCAAGAGCCTTCTCCAGGATGTCTGCCTTCTCGAACGCTCCCATGTGGCGCAACATCATGACTGCAGCTCTGCAAATGCTTGCCGGATTTGCGAACTTGCCGCGGCCTTCCTTAATCATTCTCTCAGCGGAACCGTGGATTGCTTCAAACATCGCATATCTGCTTCCAATGTTTGCGCTTCCTGCTGTACCTACGCCTCCCTGCATCTGCGCTGCTTCATCAGTGATGATATCACCATACAGGTTCGGAAGAATGAATACGTTGAAGTCCTTGTTGACCAGTTCATTGATCAGGTTTGCACTCATGATGTCAACGTATCTGTCATTTGTCTTGATTTCCGGATATTCCTTCGCCATCTCGTAGCAGAGCTCCAGGAACTTTCCGTCTGTTTTCTTCATGATGTTGGCTTTGGTTACGATGGTTACATTCTTATTGCCATTGTTCTTGGCGTGTTCGAATGCAGCTCTCGCAAGTCTCCGCGTGCCGGCAGTTGTCGTTACCTTGAAGTCGATTGAAATGTCATCATTGATATCGATGCCTCTGTTTCCCAGAGCGTATTCGCCTTCCGTATTCTCTCTGAAGAACATCCAGTCAATGCCCTTTTCCGGGATCACAACAGGTCTTACATTCGCGAACAGGTCGAGTTCTTTTCTCAGCTTAACATTGGCGCTCTCGATATTCGGCAGGTTGTCGCCTTTGCCCGGCGTCATGGTAGGTCCCTTGAGAAGCAGATCGCACTCTTTGATCTCAGCGAGTACATCATCAGGAACAGCCTGCAGTTTTTCTACTCTGTTCTCAATGGTCAGACCCTTAATGGTGCGGATCTCGATCTTTCCGCTGGCGATCTCATCAGCCAGCAGCTTGTTCAGGATTTCTCTGCAGGAATCCATGATGATCGGACCGATACCGTCTCCGTCGATGGCTCCTATGACCACCTTGTCCTTTGCTGCAAAATCAGGTGCAGCAGGTGCGTTCTTCATTCTTTCAACTCTCTCCAGCTGATCCTTTACAATCTGCTCGAAATGCTCTTGGTATGACATTTGTTCCTCCTGTCTTTTGTTTGTATTTGTAACATAGTTCTACCTGCTTATTAACAAAACATATTTTTCCCTTACAGTCAACAATTATACAATATTAATTCTTAAAAGAATGCACCGGAGCCGGTATGCGTCCCCCGCGCTGTATGAACTGACTGCTTGAGAAGGTATTGACTTCCATGACTGGCGCCGACCCGAAGAGTCCACCCCAGTCAACCTTGTCACCGGCTTTCATCCCGTAGGCCGGAATCACTCTTACAGCTGTCGTTTTGTTGTTGATGACACCGATTGCCGCTTCATCGGCAATCATGGCGGAAATGGTATCCTCCGGTGTGTCGCCTGGTATGGCGATCATGTCGAGTCCTACGGAGCAGACGCTGGTCATAGCTTCCAGCTTATCGAAAGTCAGGCAGCCTTCTTCCGCAGCCGCAATCATCTGCCTGTCTTCACTGACAGGGATAAAGGCTCCTGAAAGACCTCCTACATGGCCGGATGCCATGATGCCGCCTTTCTTGACCGCGTCAGTCAGCATCGCCAGTGCTGCCGTGCTTCCGTGGGCACCGCACCGTTCAAGACCCATCGTCTCCAGTATTTCTGCAACGCTGTCGCCGATTGCAGGCGTAGGCGCAAGGGACAAATCCAGAATGCCGAATGGAATGCCAAGCCGCGCCGACACTTCCCTGCCCACAAGCTGTCCTGCTCTCGTGATTTTGAAGGCGGTCTGCTTGATCTTTTCGGCGATTTCATCTGCCGACGCACCGTCCATGCCGCGCAGGGCTTCCCTGACTACGCCAGGTCCGCTGACTCCGACGTTGATCACGTTTTCTGCCTCGCCAACGCCGTGGAACGCACCCGCCATGAACGGATTATCTTCCACAGCATTCGCAAAAGCAACAAACTTGGCGCAGCCGAAGCTATTGTTCTCCCTTGTAAGGTATGCCGTCTTTTTGATCAGAGGTCCCATCCGCTTCACCGCGTCCATGTTGATACCTGCCTTTGTGGACCCCAGGTTGATGCTGCTGCACATGGCATCTGTTTCGGCAAGGGCGTACGGTACCGCCTCGATAAAGCTCTCGTCGCTCGCCGTGCAGCCTTTCTGAACCAGCGCAGAAAAGCCTCCGATAATATCGACGCCGACTGCTTTTGCGGCATTGTCTAATGCCTTTGCATAGAGAAGCCATTCCTCGGTGCTGTTTGCGCCGGCCAAGGCGATCGGTGTTACGGATATGCGTTTATTGACAATCTTGATGCCATAATCTTCGCCCACTTCATCAGCGGTTTCCACAAGCTTTTCAGCGAGCCCGGTGATCTTGTCATAGACTCTTACCGACGCCGCTTTGTGGTCTCTCCCAAAGCAGTCCAGCAGGGAAATCCCCATGGTCGTTGTCCGGATATCCAGATTTTCTTTTTCGATCATATGGATCGTCTCGAGAACATCTTTGTATATCGTCATCTCAGTCTCCTGTCACTGTCTCTTGTTATATTTTGTGCATAGCATCAAAGATTTCTTCCTTCTGCACGTGAATGGAAAGGCCTTCTGCCTCGGCCATCTTGTGCAGTGCAACATCCACTTCGTGGAATCCTGCCTTTGTCTCATCGATTTTCACGACCATGATCATGGTGAAATACTCCTGCAGAATGGTCTGTGTGACGTCTTCAATGTTGACGTGCTTCTCGTTGAGAATGCCGGAAACTTTGTACATGATTCCGACCTGGTCTTTGCCTACTACTGTGATTATTGCTTTCATTACAGCTCCCTCTTCAGAAAATCCTTAATATTGACTGTTTTATGCACCAGCGCCCAGAACACTTTGATGATCGCGCCCATAACGAGCAGACCCATGGCGATGGCGCCTGCCATCATCAGTGTCTCTATTCCAACATGGGCCATATCTTCAACATTGCTTCTGAGCAGTGCTTCCATGGTATAGAAAATCTTGGCTCCGGGAACGAGACACAGAATCCCCGGAATGACGAAGATGGTCATGGCTTCTTTGAAAAGACGCGCGCAAATCATGCTGCAGAGGCCGACCATGCAGGCTCCGAAGAAGCAGCCCATAACCGGTGAACCCAGATTGTAATCCGTAATAAGATAAGTGATCCAGCCCAGACCGCCTACTACGATGCAGGCAGGAATGTGCCTGACTGGTACTTTAAATATAATTGCGAATCCCAATGTGGCGAACAGCGCCAGAAGGAACTGTGTGAACAGATGCATCATAACGTAATCCCTCCCAGCATGTACCAGAGTTTGATCACAACGCCTGCGCCTGCTGCCAGCGAAACGCTGATGATGCAGGCTTCTGTCAGGCGGGCCACTCCTGAAAGCATGTTGCCCGATAAGAAGTCACGGATGGAATTTGTGATCGGAATTCCCGGAACGAAGAGCATGATGCAGCCGGAGATGACAGGCGCATAGCTGACTCCGTCAATGGACGCCGCTGCCAGCAGGGAACAGAACGCCGCAAAGGCGCAGCAGCAGAATCCTCTGATGAAGAAGTTGATTTCATATTTCTCGAGAAAACGGGAAATCAGATAGCACATGAGTCCTACGATTACCGCCACGCAGAAATCCATGGCTCCCCCGCCGAATATAACGCTGAAGCAAGATGCAACCATCGCCGCAGCCAGTGCCCGGATCCAGAATGGATACGGCCTGCTGTTTTCGATATCATCCAGTATTACGTTCCCCTCTTCCACCGTCATATCCGTTGTGGTGAAGGATCTGGAAAACTGGTTGACGCGCGAGATTCTGGTGAGATCTGTCTCACTGCTTTTGATGCGCTTGATATATGTGACTGTGTTGGTTGATTCTTCATTATCAGTGGACACGAAAATACCTGTCGGCGTTGCAAAGACGTCGACGTCCTCAATGCCGCAGCTTTTGCAGATACGTTCAATCGTATCTTCGACACGGTATATTTCCGCGCCGCTCTTCATCATGATGTTGCCGGCTCTCAAAGCCAGCTTCAATATATCTTTCTGTTTCTTCTTCTCCATGTTTGGTATCTTATCACACTTTATATAAAGATGCGTATTGTCCGCCAATCTTCATCAAATCTTCATGTGTACCCTCTTCCTTGATGACACCGTCATCGATAAGGATAATCCTGTCGGCGCTTTTGATTGTAGACAGTCGGTGGGCGATGATGATGGTCGTCCTTCCCTCCGCCAGTTTGTCGAAGGCACCCTGAATGCGGGCTTCCGTAATCGTATCCAACGCTGATGTGGCTTCATCCAGAATCAGGATCGGCGGGTTCTTCAGGAAGATGCGGGCGATGGATACTCTCTGCTTCTGACCGCCTGACAGCAGCACGCCGCGTTCTCCCGTATAGGATGCAAAGCCATCCGGCATGGCCATGACATCTTCATAGATCTCAGCCTTCTTCGCGGCCTCGATGACCTCCTCGTCAGTGGCGTCCGGTCTGCCGTACCGGATATTGTCCGCAATCGTCTCAGGAAACAGGAATACATCCTGCTGCACGATTCCGATGTTCTTTCTCAGCGTACTCTTCTCAATCTCACGTATATCTGTGCCGCCAATTCTGATGACGCCTTTATCTACATCATAAAATCTCGGTATGAGCTGGCAAAGGGTCGTCTTGCCGCCTCCGGACGGACCGACAATCGCAACAGTCTCCCCTTCTTTGACGTGAAGACTGACACCGTTGATGACGTCCATATTCTTCTCATCATAAGCGAACCAGATGTCCTCGATGTCAATATCATAAGCCGTAATCGGTTTCCCTTCTCCCGGCGCCACGTCCTCCTCCGGGCTGAGACGCATGATTTCAACGAACCTCGTCAGACCTGCCCAGCCGTTCATAAACGTTTCCATGAAGCCGGCCAGCTTTCTGATCGGTGTAATGAACGTTGAAATGTAAAGGTAGAAAGTAATCAGGTCCGCATAGTTCATCTCATTCCTCATGATGATCCATCCGCCTACAGCCATGATGACTACAGGCATAATGCTCATGAAGAACTCCAGTGATGATGCGAACAACCCAAAGGCTTTGTAGTTGTCACACTTTGCCGTTCTGAACTCGTCATTTGCAGCTGCGAATTTTGCATAATCCGTAGCTTCATTAGCGAATGCCTTGCTCGTACGGACTCCCGAAAGACCCGATTCCACCTCGCCGTTGATCTCTGCCAGCTTCTCTTTGACCCGCCTGGATGTTCTGATCATCCTGCGGCGGTTGAGCATAACGACAATCAATGCGATCGGAAGCAAAATCAAAATGACCAGAGCAAGTTTCCACTGAATCGTAAACATGATGATCACAGCGCCGATGATTGTGATGCTTGCGATGAACAGATCCTCCGGTCCGTGGTGGGACATCTCCGTGATTTCGAAGAGATCGCCCGTCATTCTGGACAGCAGCTGCCCCGTCTTGTTCTTATTGAAAAAGTTGAAGTCCAGACTTTGCATGTGTGAGAACAGATCGTCTCGAAGATCCGCCTCAACACGCACGCCGAACATGTGCCCCCAATAGGTGATGATGTAATGCATGATCGCTTTCAGCAGGAATGCGATTCCCACGATCACCATCACATGGAAAAAAGCTGCAAAAGCTTTCTCCGGCAGCATATGATACATGGCGTGCCTTGCAACCAGCGGGAATATCAGATCCACTGCAGACGCAATCAGCGCGCAGGTCAGGTCCAGCACAAAAAGCCCCATGTGGGGTTTGAAATATTCCAGGAATACTTTTAATGTAGGTTGGTTGAAATCTTTCGTCTTGCCTTTGCTGTTTTCCATGCCTTGATTCTAACACAAACACCGTTCTGTGTCCTTGTTAATTACGGTGAAAACAGTTATAATTACAGTGAGTTTTTGCACTGAAAGGGGAAATCTCTTTATGGTAAGTATGGGCGCGCTGGATGTCATTCTGGCGCTGGCTAAAGTATTCATCATGATCCTTCCGGGCTACATTATCATGAAGCTCGGCATCATCAATACGAACCACACACAAGGGGTATCGAATATCATCACATATGTGACATACCCTTGTCTTGTCATAGCCGCGATGCAGATGGAATTCTCCATGGAAAAGCTGCAGAACTGCGGATATGTCGTGCTGATTTTCATCGGCGTAGTCATCATCGCCATGATCATCTCCAAAATCCTCACTTCAGTCATCAAGCTCCCGGTATCCCAAAGCGGCATCATGGCCTTCATGATGGTCTTCGGGAACACAGGGTTCCTCGGGCTGCCGGTACTGGACGGACTCTTTGGCAAAGAAGGCGTCTTCTACGGTGCTATCTGCGACTCGTCCTTTGACGTGCTCATGTTCACCATCGGTGTCACGCTCATCCGGCAGGCCGCCAAAGGTGAGGAGAAGATGAGCTTCAAGGAAACGATCAGCGGTCTGATCAATCCATGCTTTATCGGCGTACTGATCGGACTTTTGTTCTACGTCTGCCGCATTACCCTTCCGCCGATCATCGGAGGACCGGTCGATGCCATCGGCAGCGCAACAAGCCCCCTCGCTATGATGATCGTCGGAGCGCATCTGGCCCGCATCAGCTTCAAAGATATGTTCCGCAGCAAGCCGTCCTATCTGGTATGTTTACTGAAACTGCTGGTCGCCCCTGCCGTAGCGCTCATCCTGGTCAAGCTGATCATCGGCGGCGGCACTTTGTTCGGAACGGTCATTATTATGGAAGCAGCGATGCCATGTGCAATGCTCTCCGTCATACTCAGTGAAAGATATCATGCAGATGTTGAATTCGCCACGAAGGGCGTTATGCTGACCACGATTCTGTGTCTCATCACAATTCCAATCGTCGCAATCACACTGCAGCACATATAATCAACACAAACCGGTCATATAATTACAAAAGCAACGTATACATCCGAGACGCAAAAATATAAAACACAATCATGGAAAACGGATATGATGGAATAATGGAATATGTGACGCTGTACTTTACGACAGGCGTCAGATGGGTCTGTATGGGACTGGCAATCCTGATACTGCTGCATCAGATTTTTGCCCTGCTCAGAATGCGCAATCCTTCTGAGATCTGGGCATATTTGAAGTGCCCTGATTCCAGCACCGTTCCCCTCACCCACTGGGAAAACCTCATGGGCCGCGCCCGCGGATGTGATATCATCCTGAATCTCAGCGGCGTCTCAAGGAGCCACGGAACCCTTGTGCGCGACTCTGAAGGCGTGTGGGAATACAGGGATCTCAATTCGAAAAACGGTTCCTTTATCAACGGCAGAAGAGTCACGGAACCTGCCATTCTCCGCGCTGGCGACACCCTTACAGTCGGCGGCGGAGACTTCCAGCTCTACCCTTTGAGCGCACGGGAACGTATTGAAAATATCGAGAAGAGAAAACGCCACACCAAGAGGACTTCCCCTTGGCTTTCCATGCTGGCAATCACCATCTTCCAGCTTCTCACTGTAATTCAGTTCCATGTCGCCCTCGGAGAGGATTACCCCGGACAGCTCACCGCTGCCTTTGTGATCCTGTGCGTCACCATGTGGGTGTATGTCATCTTTCTCCGCATGCTCAAACGGACTGGTTTCGAAGTGGAACTGATCGCCTTCTTCCTGTCGACCTTGAGTCTTTCGCTGACCGCGTCAGCATACCCATATGCTGTGCTGAAGCAGGCCTTTTGCGTCGTGCTCGGCGTCATGCTCTTCTTCGCAATGTGCTGGCTCCTTCGCGACCTGAACAAAGCGAAAAAGCTCATCCCGATATTCCTCGGCGCGAGCGTGCTTCTTCTCATCGTCAATCTGGCGATTGGTACCGTCGCTTATGGATCCCAGAACTGGATCAGTCTGGGGGGTTTTACATTCCAGCCTTCTGAAATTGTAAAAATCGCATTCATATTCATCGGTGCAGCGTCTCTGAATGAATTGCAGCAGCGAAAGAATCTTGCAATATTCCTGGGCTTCAGCATTTTCTGTTTAGGATGCCTTGCCATCATGGGAGACTTCGGTACGGCGATGATTTTCTTCGGAACGTATCTGGTGATTTCCTTCCTGCGAAGCGGTGACTTCACTAAAATGTTCCTCGTGTTGGGCGGCGCCGGTCTGATGGGGCTGATGGTGCTCAGATTCAAACCGTATGTCGCTGACAGATTCTCTGTCTGGCGGCACGTATGGGAGGACCCGACAGATAAGGGCTTCCAGCAGGTTCAGACCATGACGTCTATCGCCAGCGGCGGAATCCCCGGCCTTGGCGCAGGGGAAGGAAACCTGAGTGACGTGGCCGCAGCTCCTACCGACCTTGTATTCGGAATGCTTGCAGAAGAGTGGGGACTCGTTATCGCTGTCCTTGCTGTACTCTGCATCATCACCCTTGGTGTCTTTGCATACAGATCCATCATCGCAGGACGTTCGACTTACTACAGCATTGCAGCATGTGCGGCGACATCCATGTTCATGTTCCAGACAATTTTGAACGTGTTCGGATCCGTAGATTTGCTGCCGCTGACTGGCGTAACCTTCCCATTCGTTTCATCCGGCGGTACAAGCATGATCGTCTCATGGGGCATGCTGGGATTCCTGAAGGCGGCGGACACACGTCAGAACGCGAGCCTTGCCGTGCGCATTCATGAAAAGGACCCTGACAAGGGCCTCAAATCTGTTGAATCTGTATCCGCTGTTGACATCTACGATCCGGAAGACCTCTATGCACTTCTGGGCGAAGAATACAAGAAGCCATCGAAAAAAGCCAACGAATTAGATGACTGGTTACCTGAACCAAAGCGTTCCAAGCCATCTCCGGAACCGGCTAAACCGAAACGGCAAGAAGAATCGGAGCGCACGCTGTTCAGACGTAAGAAGTCAGAGGCGGCACCTTCACCAGCTCCGGAAAAGGCTCCGCCTAAGGCAAAACCAGCACCTGCTGCAAAACCTGCCCCAGTTGTGAAGCCGTCTCCGGCGAAGCCTTCACGTCCGCAGGCAACGCCTGGCGTACGCCGCGAAGATCCGCAGCACCCTAAGGCAGTAAGATATACGGAAGTAAGCGACGAAGATTTCTTCGGCAAATTCGATCCGCCAACAACAAAGAAAAACACGAAGGCAGAGGAAGACGGTCCTCTGACCCTTGATGATATATTCGGGAATGACGGCATCTTCAATGATGGGAAGAAAGGAGGCAAGCGATGAAAAAAATTGAAAAGCGCGCGCTTCTGTGCCTCCTGTTCGGACTCATCCTTTTGGGCGGCGTCTGCTTCTTCATCTACGAAGACTGGCATGACGGCGGTACCTGGGCGGTCTACGAAGGAAACCGTGATGTTTACGCCGACGGAGACCTCGCCAAAGGTGCTCTGTACGATACGGACGGGGAACTGCTGATGCGGAACACCTCGGATGGAATCATCTATAACGACGACTCCGATGTCCGCGCTGCATGCATGCACATCACCGGAGACAGAGACAACAACATCGCAACGGGTGCCAACAGAGTATTCCTTGAACGGATGATCGGCTTCGATTTCATCAACGGAATCTACAGCCTCAACAATGACGGTGAAGATGTTTCCCTCACGTTGGATGGAGATGTCTGCGCATCCGCTTATCGCGCCCTCTCCGGCCGCAAAGGCACCGTAGGCGTTTACAATTACAAGACCGGTGAGATTATCTGCATGGTCAGCTCTCCGACCTATGATCCAGAGGATCCGCCTTCAACGATTCCGGAAGGGGCATACATCAACCGCTTCATATCCGCGACCTTTGCACCTGGCTCAACCTTCAAGCTAGTGACGGCTGCGGCATCCATTGAAACCCAGGATGACGCGTACAGCTACGAAGTCAATTGCGAAGGCAGTATTGATTATGGCCATGGCGATGAAGTCACCGACCTGGCTGTCCACGGGACGGTCTCGCTGAAAGAGGCTCTGGAAGTGTCATGCAATTGCTACTTTGCAAGACTCTCCGAAAAAGTCGGCAGCAGGACATTGAAGAAATATGTCAAAAAGACCGGACTTGACAGAAGCTATGATATCGATGGTATCGAAACGAAAGCCGGAACCTTCGATTATCCTGACGGCGGCGTAAATCTTGCCTGGACAGGCATCGGCCAATGGCACGATATGGTCAACCCATGCGCCATGATGGTGTACATGGGTGCCATTGCAAATGGCGGCACCGCTGTGATGCCATCCATTATCAAGCCTTCCAACATTGTTTCAGAAAAACTTGATGCAGCAACAACTGCGTTGAAGACAGAGGATATGATCGATGAAGAAACGGCAGAGGCGTTGACCAGCATGATGCGCAACAATGTTGAGAACCATTACGGCGGTGACAGCGCGTTCCCTGGCCTTGCACTTTGCGCCAAGTCCGGCACCGCAGAAGTCGAGGGCCAGGACAGACCGAATGCCTGGTTCACCGGCTTCCTGAATGATGAAGATCATCCGTACGCCTTCGTCGTTGTCGTAGAGAACAGCGGCTACGGTTCTGAAGTGGGCGGTGCTGTCATCAATACAGTTCTGCAGGATATGGTTGATTAATAAAACTCACACAATAACATAGAGATATGAAAAGGGACTGCTCTTCCGGGCAGTCCCTTTGTCATAGGTTTATTCATTTGAAGTGATGTTTCTCTTGTTTTTATTCGTATGAGAATTCCTTATCCTGGTCAAGTACGTATACCCAAGTCTTTCCTGGAGTGAATCTGAACTGCTTGCCGTTTTCATCCTTGAAGACTGTTCTGCTTTCTACTTTATCTCTTGACCATGTACCCTTAACGACTTCGCCCTGTGTGAAGAGCAATGCTTCGCCGCCGGCAAACATATCAATGGTGAGTCTGCCCTTCGGGTCCTGTGCGCCTGTCTCATCATCTGTCATGATGTCGCTGTGCACTTTCTGAACGAGAATGTTATCAAACTGAAGCTGTTCGCCGGTCTCTTTGTCGATGAACGGCTCGCCATACCAGAATCTCAGATACTTGCCTGACTCTTCGTCATACTTGCAAGTACTGTTGCAGCCAAGTGCCTTAACACTGAGTTCGGAAGCCTTCTCCGGTTCTTCCAGAAGTGCCTTCGCTTCTTCAACTGCGGCTACGTCCTCTTCATCCGTGCTGTCGCCCTTCTCATCAATGAGCGCCTGTGCGTCAGCCTTTGCCTGCTTCATTTCTTCCTTCCATGCATCGTCACGGAACTTCCATGGTTTGATCTTCTGTCTCTGATCTAACGCGCCCTGATCTTGTTCTGCTTTTTCAATGGTTGCCCAATCGATATATGCGTTATTTGGCGCGCTCTTATCGCTTACACGATAGAACATATCTGTTTCCTGCATTCCGTTGATGTGAGGCACATTGTTGCTCTTCATATAGCTTCTGGCGTGCTTGCCCCATCCATAACCAACATGGAACGCTTTGTACTCGGTCGCAATATCTACGAAATAATATCTTACGCTCCTGAGTGGGCCGACCTTATCCGGAAATTGTGAATAGAAGATCGCCTGTAGTCTTGTCAGTTCACCTTCTACAGGGAATTCATAAATGACATCCGCATATGAAATATTCGACTGCGGAACTGCCCCGTAAGTGTCATTCGGTATGGATACCTGTACAGGTCTCATTGGAAGAGCGTCTTCTGACTCAACTTCAATACCAGTTATCGGATTGATGATGACTTCTGGCTCTGCTGCCTGTTCTGTGCTGTCTCCGCCTCCACATCCGGTCAGGGCGATCGTGCCCATCGCAAGAATCATGATGAATGCTGCCGCGAAGATGAATCTCAGGTTTTTCTTTGTTCCCTTGTTTTCTTTCATGGCTGCTTTTTCCTTTCGTCTATTCATGTGTTATAATAGCTTGCACTTGATATTATAAATGAAAAATCCCGCTAAATGCGGAATCATAACAACATTTAAGAAGCGCCGCTGTGCGGTGCATCAGAAAGGATTCACTTACATGAAACACACATACTTTCCGAAGAGTGTCTGCCCAATCAAAATAGAGTTTGATCTCGATGGCGATATCGTATCAGATATCGTCTTCACCGGCGGCTGTAACGGTAACCTCAAAGCCATTTCCAAAATCGTGGACGGCTGGACCGTCGACGCCATTGCCGACGCTTTCACCGGCAACACCTGCGGCTTTAAACCAACCTCCTGCGCCGACCAGCTTGCCAAAGCCGTAACGATGGCCAGGAACGGAGCGCGGTAATGCTTTATCTCGGCTATCACTTATCCTCTGTGAACGGTTTTGAAGCGATGGGACGCGAGGCAATTGAAGCCGGTGCGAACACCTTCGCTTTCTTTACGCGCAATCCAAGAGGCGGCAAAGCAAAGGCAATCGATCCCGATGACGCTGCTGCACTGATGACGTTGCTGGAAGAGAACAACTTCGGTAAGCTGGTTGCGCACGCACCTTACACGCTGAACCCGTGCAGCGACAAACAAAACGTCCGGGAATTTGCAAAGATCTGCATGGAAGACGATATGCAGCGAATGGAGTTCCTGCCGGGCCACTACTATAACTTTCACCCGGGCAGCCACGTCGGTCAAGGTGTCGACGCAGGCATCGAAATGATCACCGGACTTCTCAACGACATTATTAAACCGGAGCAATCAACCATCGTCCTGCTGGAGACTATGTCTGGCAAAGGCTCTGAAGTTGGCGGACGATTTGAGGAAATCGCCGCGATTATCGAAGGTGTCAAGTTAAAAGAAAAGATTGGAGTCTGTATGGACTCCTGCCACATCAGCGATGCCGGATATGATATCATCAACGACCTTGATGGAGTACTCGGAGAATTCAACCGTGTCGTCGGATTGGATTACCTCAAAGCGCTACACATCAACGACAGCAAGAATCCACCCGGTTCTCACAAGGATCGGCACGCCTGCATCGGCGAAGGCGAGCTGGGCCTGGATGTAATCGGCCGTTTCATCAATCATCCGAAGCTGGCCGGCCTGCCATGTATCCTGGAGACGCCGAACGAATTTGAAGGGTATCAGCGGGAGATTGAACTGCTCCGAAGCTGGACCCCGCGATAGAACTCCGCACAACAAAGGCGCCGCAACGCGGCGCCCTTTTTATTGCTTTTGCATGATGATCCTTCCTGCTGTCTTATGCCATGATGAATCCGAATACGGCATAGAAGATGAAGGAAACAATGGCTGCTATGATACCGTAAGGCATCTGGGTGAACGCGTGTCTGAAGTTGTCGCATCCGCATGCTGCAGAAGTCAGTACTGTCGCATCTGAGTAGAAGCAGATGTGCGAACCGAATACACCGGCGGAAATGCAGGCGCCTACTGCCAGCGGCATATCTACGCCGATGTTCATCGCCAGCGGGATGATGATCGGCAGCGCGATGATGTACATTCCCCAGTTGGTTCCTGTAATAAACTCTGTGCAGGCCAGTACCAGGAAGATGATCATCGGTGCTGTTGCCGGCGTCATGATATTTGTCGCTGACTCGATACACCATTTGGTGAATCCGATCTGTTCATTCATATCCGCAAATACGAAGGCCATCACCATCAGCATGAGCGGCAGAATCATGTTCTGGATTCCCTTGATGATGATATCCCAGAATTCTGCTGCAGACATGATGTTCTGTGCCATGTACATGATGAACATGACAACCAGTGTCGCCAGTACGCCCATCTCCATGTCTGTGTCGAAGAGAATGGTGAATCCTACAAGGCAGATGATTGGGATGAAGAAGTTGAACATATGAGGTTTCTCAGGAATGTTCATCTCATCTCCGTGGTCACTTGCCAGAATCGAAATCTTCTCGGATCCCGGAGGCGCCAACGGACCGCCGTCCGCAACTCTCTGATAAGCTTTCTTCATGCCGAAGATCTTAGGTACAACACCCACGATAACCAGTGGTACGATCAGTGCTGCGATCCACGCATAGAAGTTGAATGGGATGGTCTTGACGAACATCTCGATTTCGCTGGCGTCACCTACCTGCCAGCCGTTCTTTACGAGGATTCTTCCGCAGAACACTGACCACGTGGTAATCGGAATGAGTACGCACAGCGGAGCTGCTGTCGAGTCGCATACATAAGCGAGCATCTCTCTTGGAGTTTTATGCTTGTCCGTCAGCGGAGCCATGCAGGAACCGACTGTCATGGAATTGAGGTAGTCATCGATGAAGATGATGCATCCCAGGATCCAAGTCCAGATGAGTGCAGGCTTTTCGCTTCGTGCCCGTTTTGCCGCCCACTGTCCGAATGCATATGCGCCTCCTGATCTTTCAATCAACGAGATGATACCGCCCATCAGTCCGCAGACGATGATTAGCCATGCAATGTCTTCTGACATCATTGTTGACAGCAATGAATCACTAAAGGCCTGCAAGGTGTTCGATCCACTTTCTCCAACCATGATGAATCCTACTACCGCACCGATGGTCAGCGCTTCGATGATTCTCTTGGTGATAAATATATAGAGGATCATCAGCAGTGCCGGAATCGTACACAGTACGCCGAACTGGGCGGGGTCATCAGGCAGGAAGATCTTAAGTATGAATGTGGCAACGATGATGATCGCAGCCGCAAGCAGAGACTTTCTGGCGTTGAATGTCGCTATCTCTTTAGCGATAATATCGTTTTGTTCTTTTAACGACATAACAAAACCCTCCTTCCAGATAATAAAAAGAAGCATAATGATTTCGACAATTTACCGAAGTAAATTTGTACAGCATCATTATACTTCATATATTCGTTTGTGTGCAAACTATCTGATGATTTGGGCGCGCTTTTTTACAGTACGCCTGATACACCTACTCGCTGTCTTCAGCGGCTGCCTCATCGATTGCTTCGTCATTTGATCCGTCCGGCGTTTCACCAACTGGCTCATCCGATTTCTCTGCTGCAAATTCCTCCAGCGACATCTGCCCTACGACGCCAGAAAATACCGGTGGCTCTTCCACTTCGAAAATCGCCCCTTCCAGGTCTTCGATCTTCGGAAGATCTTTGAGAGATTCAAACTCGAACTGCTTGAGGAACTCATTGGTCGTTCCGTAATAATTCGGCCTGCCGACTGTCTCCGCGCGGCCTGTAACCGCTACAAGGCCCTTAGCCGCGAGACCTTCCAGAACTCTGTCGCAGCGGATGCCTCTGATGGCTTCGATTTCCCCCTTTGTGACAGGCTGCTTGTAGGCAACGATTGCCAGTGTCTCAAGGGCGGACTGGGAAAGTCTTCTGCGCCTTACCGGAGTACAAAGTCTCTCAATATATCCCAGGTTTTCTTTTCGAGTCACGAACTGAAAGCTCTTGTTGACTTCACGGATCACGATACCGCGGCCTTCCTGCTCGTATTCTTCCTGAAGCTCCTTGCAGGCGTCGTATATTTCTTTCCTATCGACATTGAAGATGTCCGCAATGTCCTTAATGTGCAGGGGTTCTCCCCAAACGAACATCATCGATTCAATTGCTGATTTTATTGTTTTATTCGCCATCCTTTGCTACCTCTTGTTCCTCAGCCGGCGCCTCTGCTTCAGCCGGTGCCGGTTCATCCATAAGATGCTCAGTCGCATAAACCTCTATATCCCCAAACAGCTTTTTCTGTTCTGCATCGAGCTGTCTTTCTTTCATCATCTCCAGAACGGATGAGAACGTGACGGAGATGTCATACTTGCTTTCTTTGTTCTGCACAAGCTCGTTGAAGTTTGCCCGCTGCCCTTCCGGAAGCCCGCTGAAGAAGTTCCGGATTCCTGCGATTCTCGCTTCTGTGGTGATTCTCTGCTTCTCTGTTCTGATGTGATGGGCTCTGATTTCATCGAGCCTCTTCTTTCGCTGGAGAAACTCCTCGAAGGCAAGCTTGAACTTATCCGCATCGAGAATCAGATACTCATCCGGTTCTCCCGTGAACTCCGTCAGATCTTCCTGCGGTTTCTCCAGAGAAGCCGCTGCGATTTCACGTCGTTCTTCCAGCATTTCGGAAGCTGCTTTGTATTTCTTATACTCAGCAAGCTTGGCCACCAGTTCCGTACGGGGATCCTCGTAGACCGTCTCTCCCTCTTCATCAATGACTGTGCGAGGCAAAAGCATCTTAGACTTTATTTCGAGAAGCTGTGCTGCGAGCACCATAAACTCGGACGCCAGATTTACATCTGCCTCCCGCATCTGCTCAACATATTTAATATACTGGGCCGTGATCTCAGATATTCTGATATCGTAAATGCTCATCCTTGCGTGCTCTATCAGGTAGACCAGCAAGTCAAAGGGCCCCTCGAATAAATTGGTCCTGACTCTGTAGCTCATTTCCCCTTATCTGTATTCTTTCTCAACGTAAGGACTTGTTGCGACCTTCAGCATAGCGCCGTACTCAAGCCTGAATGTTACAGTATCTCCTACCTTGTACTCTCTGTCTGCCTTTGTCATGTCCATCAGAGTATGGTCGGAGGAACCGCCCAGGATTTCGATGGACTCATCATCGATCCAGTTGCCGTCAGCATCCTGCTTCACAGGAATCATGCCGTCGACTTCTGTATCCTGCTTGCCGATGCCGAGAATCGCTCTCTTGATAATACCGCGATCCTCATATACCGGCACATTTCCAAAAGCATCCTTGCCCACTTCGCCGATCGGCAGGGATGGCTTCTCCTTCAGCTCAATGATCTGCGCTTCCACGATAAGTGTATCGTGAACAGCTCCCGGAACCGTTTCGCCATAAGCGGTGTCGTTTCCGAGGAGGAAGCTTTCGCCCAGCCTCAGGTTGCTGATTTTCTCCGGCATCTGTCCCTTCCAAATCAGATAGATGGAGCTGGAGTTGCCGCCTGATACCATATCGAGCTTTCTTCCAAGTCTTGCTTCGATTCTTTCTGCAAAATCAGCAAGTACGGACAGATTGTCGTTCTTTGGAATAATCGCGCCGTAGCAAGTCAGATTTACACCGATACCGTGAAGCTCCAGATGATCCATTCCTTCCACTGCATCTACTGTGCTGAAGATTTCATCTTCATTCTTGAAGAACATTCCTTCACGCAGGTCCCCCAGATCGATCATGAGAACGACTTTATGGGTTTTGCCCTGACGGCCGGCCTCTTCATTCAGCGCGTTCAGCGTGCTCATCTCTGAGTTGAAGCTCACGTCTGCATATCTGACAACGTCTTCTATCTCTGCGAGCATCGGCAGTCTGAGAAGCACCGTCTGCTTACCCTTTTCATTGGCTTTGTCATGATATTTCGCAAGATTCAGAACTCTAGAATCCGCCATGTAGTCCACCTGCGGATGATCCATGATCATATCGCAGACCCTCTCATCTGCGCACACGCCCTTTGTAACAAGCATGAGTGAACAGTTTCCATCTTCCTTTGTGATCTTCGCGCAAGCGTCGATATTTTCTCTGAGTTTTTCTAAGTTAACAATCAGTTTCGGATACATTATTCTATCTCCTATTTCAATGAATTTTACACTTCTCTCATTCTATCCTTTATTGGTATCATTGTCAAAACAAGACAGTGTAATCTGCCGCTGACAGGGGTTTTGTGAGCTAATGTATAAATATTTTGAAATCGGCAATATAATTCCTCAATTTCAACAACATACTGCAAACTTGTTGTTTCAATTGAGATACGATAGGTCTATAATATGTACAGTAGCATATTGGCATACTAAAGTGCGAGATATGCGCTGCATAGTTATACCGAAACTGTCATTTCCGGACAGTAAACAAAAGTATTCCAAAATTTAAGGAGGTCATAACATGACTGAAAGAAACATGGCAAAAGCTTTAGAAGAAGCTAAGAGAGTTGTTGGTCTGATTGAAGCAGAATCATTGACTGAAGACGAAAAAGTCACAATCATGAAAGAATCAATCGCTAACTTCAACGAGAATGTTAACCCAGGCTGGCTCGAATACAGAAAATCTGTTTCAACAGATGCTGCATTCATCGAATGGGAAGACGAAGGCGATGTATTCAGAGATCTGCACGGAACTGAATTTATCGACTGCCTCGGCGGATTCGGTATCTTCGCTTGCGGACACGGCAACCCTGAAATCAAGAAGACTGTAATGGCACAGCTCGACAGATACTCCCTGCATTCACAGGAACTGGTTGACCCACTCAGAGGTTATCTGGCTCACCTGCTGGGACTGATCACTCCGGGCGACCTGCAGTACTGCTTCTTCACAAACGGCGGAGCTGAAGCTGTAGAAATGGCTCTGAAGCTGGCTAGACTGGCAACAGGCGGCAGATGGTACATCTCAACTGTAGGTGCATTCCACGGCAAGTCCATGGGCGCTATCTCAATGGGCGGCAAGGGCGCTTACAGAGAAGACTATATTCCTATGGTACAGCAGGTTCAGCACGTTAAGTTTGGTGATGCTGATGCGGCAAGAGTTGCTATCGAAAACCTGGAAGCTGTTGGCGAAAAGGTTGCTGGTATCATCGTAGAGCCTATCCAGGGCGAAGCTGGCGTAATGATCCCACCTGATGGCTACCTCAAGGCTCTGAGAGAGATCGCTGACGATCACGGCGTAGCTCTGATCTTCGACGAAATCCAGGTAGGACTTGGACGTACAGGTACAATGTGGAGATGCGACTACGAAGGAGTTACTCCAGACATCATGACTTATGGTAAGGCTTCATCCGGTGGTCTGGTACCTATCACAGGTATCATCGCAAGACCTTGGACTTATGAGAAGTCAGGTGTTGGTACTGGTTGTGAAGGTAAGATGTTCGAGAATCCATGGATCCTCGGATCACCTACTTTCGGTGGTAACCCACTCGCTTGCGCAGCATTTATTTCAACAATCAGATACATGCTGGAAAACGATCTCCCTGCACTGTCAAAGGCAAAGGGCGAGAAGTATCTGGCTGGTCTGCAGAAGCTGCATGAGAAGTATCCAAAGGTTCTGACCACTTCCAGAGGAGCAGGAATGCTGATCTGCATGGAATTCCCTACTGACGAAATCGGCCACGAAGTAACAAAGGCTCTGTTCGCTAGAAAGGTAATGACTGCAGGTACTCTGGTTAACGCTCAGACAGTAAGAATCGAGCCACCTCTCGTACAGGCTGACGAAACAATCGATAAGGTTCTGACAGCACTGGACGAAGCACTGGCAGAAGTAGGTAAGGCTTATAACCTTCTGTAATCGGAAATTAGACAAATCGGTGTAATAACTATCGAGAACCCCCTGTTCTTCAGAACAGGGGGTTCTCATTTGTCTCCACGGCTTTCATTCTGTTGACATGCCCATGCGGAATCATTGTATAATACTCTCGTACCGTAATGATGAATAAATATTCGGAGGCAACTGAAATGAAATTCTATATAGCAGACGCTTTTACAAAAGAAGTATTCGGCGGAAATCCTGCCGGTGTTGTGATTCTCGACAAAGGATTCGATTTTCCTGATGACGAAACCATGCGAAAAACTGCAGCGGAACTGCGGTACTCAGAGACTGCGTTCATCAAACCTCTGTCTGAGGCAGATGCGGATGGTGCCCATAATGCGTTCCACGTGCGTTACTTTACGCCTGCTGCCGAGGTGGATCTCTGCGGGCATGCGACGATTGCCAGTTTCCACTGTCTGCGTCAGGCAGGATTGGTCAAAGCCGGAACAACTGTACTGAATAAGACGATGGCAGGTGATCTGGATATTGTAATCGGAGAAGATTCTATTCTGATGGATATGGCCGCGCCTGAATATCTGGGGATGATCGATGATGTTGCCACGTTACGTGAGCTGTATGAGATTCTTGGAATTACCTATGAAGATAACATTCCTGTTATAGAGGAACAATGTCTGGCGAATGGAGGCGATGGCAGCGGACTGAAACCTGAAATCGTTTCGACCGGTCTCCCGGACATTATGTTTCCCGTTGCCTCAAGAGCCGAGCTTGCAAAGATGTCCCCTGATTTTGCTGCACTGACGGATTTTACAAGAGAACGCGATGTCCTCAGTATTCATGCCTTCACTTTGGATGGCGGCAAGCACCGCGGTGGAAGTTCCGCCGGCGGACGTGATGATGTCGATGCTTACTGCAGAGATTTCGCTCCCGTCTGTGATATCGACGAAGAAGCTGCAACGGGAACGGCAAACGGATCCCTCACCTACTATCTGCAGCGGAATGAGCTGATTGGCAGCAAGGCCGACTGCCTGTTTATACAAGGTGAAGCAATGGGTCGTCCATCGGAAATACGCTCCATCATTGACGGCTCCGCAATCAAAATCGGCGGCAGCGCCGCAATTCTGGCAGAAGGGGAAATCTTTATCTAGACAGGTTCATTGCAGAGAGATAACGGACTTCCATTTCGAATTTAATACCACGCCTGCGGGAGAGAGGCCACAAGCAGCTCATGCGATCCTCTGCGGAAAGCTCGTTGATGACTTCTCCCGCCTGTCGGGCGCCATCCACTGTTCCGATCGTTGGATGGTCTGCTCCCTCAGGTGTGTAAATGATGTTTTTTTCATAGCCGTAGATGAGGCCTTCTCTGACAGCGGCAAACACTGCTTCGTTGAAACGAAGCACTATTTTTTTTGTGTGTCTTCTCGTAACCGCGAAGATTGCAGCATTCAAATCCTCTGCATATTTGACTTCTCCGGCCTGATCTTCAACGTCTTTCCGAACATATTGGAACAGCCCTCGGAAGGAATTGTTCAGCTGGCTATGCACTCCTTCTATCACGCCGTAATCAAAGGCTGCTTCTCCCAAATCAATTTCATAGGCTTCGTTGTCTTGGTATATCTGCTCCAGACATGTCTGCAGCTTTTGCAGCTCCTGCCCTGCGATTTCTTCAAGGCTGTCTCCCTGCTCATCGCGCAGTTTCTTCATGATTTCAAGCAGGAGTTCTGTATATCTCAGGTACGCTGAATCAGGGATTCCCACGTAATCAGCCTCCAGAAACGTCACCCGCTCTGAGGCAGCTGACGCAGTGATCCCATATCGGCAAAGCGCATCCTCTGCCGTCTCCGGTCTGTAATCTGACAAGGTAATGCTTCCGCAATGGTCTGACAGCTTTGCCAGATCCAGATCATTGCATTTGCCGGCTCCCAGAATTAGAAGAGACCCGCCGGAGCGGGTGTGGTTTATGACGAATCTTGTCAACTCGGCTCTGTAACCCGCCCAGTCGCTGAATTCATCATCCTTGGAGGCACGGCTGCAGAATCTGTCATACAGCTGTGCCGCCTTCTCTTCAGTTGAAGTGTATGTTTCGTTTATCATTACATGCTTTTTCGCCTTCGGAACTGCTATTTCAGTTTCGCGATGACTTTTTTCTTCTTGCCCTTTTCGACGAGCATTCCGTCTTCCTTGAAGGAATCCGCTTTAATCAGAGTCTTCGGATCTGTGATCTTCTCACCGTCGATCTTCAATCCGCCCTGTCTGATGACATCCATCGCGTCTCTGTTGCTTCCGGTCAGACCGAGCTTCGTAAGGAATGCCGCCACGCCAAGTCCGCCCAGCTGGTTTCCTTCTTTATCTGTCGACTGAAGCGCATCTGTTTCAATTTCAACGACAGGCAGATTTGCCATCCCGCCGCCAGCGCCGCCGAAGGCTGCGCGTGCTGCTTCCTGAGCCTTTGCAGCTTCCTCTTCGCCGTGGACGAGCTTTGTTACCTCAAAGGCGAGTATTTCCTTCGCTTTATTGATTTCCTGATCCTTCAGAGAAGCAAGTCTCTTTACTTCGTCCATCGGAAGGAAGGTGAGCATCCTCAAACATTTCTCAACGTCTGCATCGCCGACGTTTCTCCAATACTGATAGAATTCATATGGGGAAGTCTTCTCAGGTGAAAGCCAGAGTGCGCCCTTCTGGGTCTTGCCCATCTTCTTGCCTTCACTGTTGGTCAGAAGGGAGAATGTCATTCCGTATACTTCTTTACCAACTTTCTTTCTAGTGAGATCAACACCACCGATGATATTTGACCACTGGTCGTTTCCGCCAAACTGGATTTTCACGCCGAAGTCTCTGGCCATGACCATGAAGTCGTAGCTCTGCATAAGCATGTAGTTGAGTTCGAACATGGTCAGTCCGCCCTCACGGTCCATTCTCTGCTTGAAGCATTCTGCTCTCAGCATCGTATTGATGTTGAACAGAGATCCGATTTCACGCAGGAAGTCTATGTAGTTCAGCGGTCTGAGCCAACGTGCGTTGTTAACAGCAATGGCTTTTCCTGGTTCCGGTGTTTTGTTTTCGTGACCCGGCGTATAAACGCCTTCGTTTCCTTCATATTTCCATTCTTCATCGAACTCCAGGAACTGATCGAAGAGTTTCTTGAACTGTTCGCAGTTGTGCTCAATCGTTTCGATGTCCATGACCTGACGCATGTCAGTTCTTCCTGACGGATCGCCGACCATGCCGGTTCCTCCGCCGATAAGGACGACTGGCGTGTGTCCGAACTTCTGCATGTACATCATGATGATGACCTGCATAAAGTGGCCTACATGCAGACAGTCTGCTGTCGGATCGAAGCCGATGTAGAACTTGACCTTTTCGTTCTGCAAAAGCTCTCTGACCTTCTCTTCGTCCGTGGATTGTTCGATGAATCCGCGTTCTTTCAGAACATCGTACACGTTATCGAATTTGCTTACGTTGTCCGGAATCAGATTGTAGTTCATGTTGTGATGTCTCCTGTCTATTTTAATTATAATTTGCAGTTTAAAATGAGAATCAAAGCAGGCCCGCGGAGCTGCGCGGGCTGCTCTGAGGTATTCGTTTCCTTATTGATTTACTTCGTTCCGAAAATTCTGTCGCCAGCGTCGCCGAGGCCCGGTACGATGTATGCGTTTTCGTTCAGGCATTCATCCTTAGCCGCGATGTAAATATCTACATCAGGGTGTGCCTTCTGAAGAACGTCGATTCCTTCCGGTGCAGCGATGAGGCACATAAATGTAATGTCCTTGCCGCCTCTTGCCTTTACGAAGTCAATTGCTGCTACCGCACTTCCGCCTGTTGCCAGCATCGGGTCGGTAACGAGGATCTTTCTCTTGTCGATGTCATCCGGCATCTTGCAATAATACTCATGCGGTTCATGTGTTACCGGGTCTCTGTAAAGTCCCACATGACCAACCTTGGCATTCGGGATGATCTTCTGGATGCCTTCTACCATGCCCAGACCAGCTCTGAGGATCGGAACGATTGCCACGTCTTCACCCTTCAGCATCTTGACGGTAGTCTTGCAGATCGGTGTTTCGATCTCAACGTCCTCAAGTGCCAAATCTCTGGTAGACTCAAAAGTCATGAGCATCGCAATCTCTTCAACCAACTGTCTGAAGTCTTTTGTGCCGGTTTCTTTCTGTCTGATCAGTGCCACTTTGTGCTGAATTAACGGATGATCGAAAACATAGATTTTTCCCATTTTTTCCTGCCTTTCTTCTTCTGAAAAAACTGTTTTATATCACCGCGGTACCGCCGCGGCAAACATCGCATTCTTGCGTTGTTTACATTTCATCGAGCATATCGGTGCGGCGTTTGTGCCTGCCGCCTTCAAACTCTGTATCCATGAAAGCTTTCACGATTTCCATTGCCAGAGCCGGATCTGTGGTCCTGCCGCCCATTGCCAGCATATTGGCGTTATTATGCTTTCTGGTAAGCTCCGCCATTTCAACGCTGGTGCAAAGTCCGCATCTGATGCCTTTGACTTTGTTCGCTGCGATTGAGATGCCGATTCCGGTTCCGCAGCAGACAATGCCGCGCTCCGCTTTGCCTGATGCAACTGCCTCTGCGCAGGCTTTGCCGTAGATCGGATAGTCTACTGAATCTTCGCTTGTTGTTCCGAGATCCACGATTTTATCTCCGCGCTGTCTCAGATATTCTTTTACCTTTTCCTTCAGGGCGAATCCGCCGTGATCACTTGCTACTGCTACCAGCATTTCTTCCTCCGATCCTGATTATACTTTAACTATATTGTATCCGGCAGACTTAAGCATCCTGTTCATGACTGCGAAACCAACGCCGTCGCTGTCGCTTAAAGCCCCTGCCAGAATCATATCCACGCCTTCATTATCCAGATCTCTGAGTTTCGCGAAGAAGTCGTGTGCCGCTTCAAGGAAAGCTTTTTCTTCAAAGAGAATAACGCCGACACGATTCCCGATTTTCTCGTTTAACGCTTTGAGTCTGGCGATTTCTTCTTTGACGCGTTCTCTCTCCCCTTCCACGACTACCATCTCTGCCTTTGGCGCGTAGTGCTTATACTTCATGCCTGGTGACTTCGGTTTGAAATCCGACTCACTCACACCCTGGGATGGATCAAGCTGTACATGCTTCGCTGCTTCCTTCAGAGAGTCGTCATATTTGACTTCTCTTCCCAACGCCGCTTCAATCGCCTCCGCCGTAATGATGCCCGGGCGGAGTATCACCGGCTCTTCACCGGAAAGATCCAGTACTGTGGATTCTATTCCAACTCTGCAGTCTTCTCCCGTAATGATTGCATCTATTCTGCCGTTCATATCATCGATGACATCCTGTGCTCTCGTCGGGCTTGGTCCACCGGAAAGATTTGCGCTCGGCGCTGCGATCGGACAACAGGATGCGCTGATCAGTTCTCTTGCCACCTCGCTGTCCGGCAGTCTGACCGCCACAGTATCCAGGCCGCCTGTCGTTCTGTCCGGAACACTCGGTTTTTTCTTGACAACAATGGTCAGCGGTCCCGGCCAGAAGTTATCAATGATTTCAACGATCTGCGGTGAAAGCATCGGGGTCAACTGTCCTATGTCGCTTGCTCTGGAAATATGAACGATCATCGGATTGTCGCTCGGTCTTCCCTTAGCTTCATAGATTCTGCCAACAGCATCTGCATTCATGGCGTCTGCTCCGAGACCGTAAACCGTCTCCGTTGGAAATGCGACAAGTCCGCCTTTGCGTATGATCTTCGCTGCTTTCTCTATATTCTCCTTAGTAGGTTCTAATATCAGTGTATTTTTCTTCTCACTCATAGATTGTTTGCTGCTTTCTAGAATTCTGCCATCTTTCTGGCCTGATCATCTGTAATAAGACCGTCTATGATTTCATCAAGATCGCCGTCGAGGAACGTCTCCAGTTTGTAAAGTGTCAGCCCGATTCTGTGATCAGAAACTCTTCCCTGCGGGAAGTTATATGTTCTGATTCTCTCACTTCTGTCACCTGTTCCAACCTGGCTCTTTCTCTGTCCCGCAATCTCATCCTGCTGCTTCTGCATCTCCAGGTCGTAGAGTCTTGCTTTGAGAACTTTGAACGCTTTGTCCTTGTTCTTAATCTGAGATTTCTCATCCTGGCATGTAACAACAAGACCCGTCGGCTCGTGCGTCAGTCTTACGGCTGAGTCCGTCGTATTGACGCACTGACCGCCGTTGCCGGACGCACGATACACATCGACTCTTACATCGTTTGGATCCAGATCGATCTCTACGTCGTCGACTTCAGGAAGCACGGCTACCGTCGCCGCTGATGTGTGGACTCTGCCGCTGGATTCTGTCTCTGGAACGCGCTGCACTCTGTGCGCTCCGCTTTCAAACTTGAGTCTTGAATAAGCACCTTTACCCTTTATGAGCATGACCGCTTCCTTGACGCCGCCCATTCCTGTTTCACTGATGTCCATGAGCTCTGTCTTCCAGCGGTTCCGCTCAGCGTAGCGGGTGTACATTCTGAGAAGGTCTGCCCCAAAGAGCGCCGCCTCTTCACCGCCGGTGCCGGCTCTGATCTCCAGAATAACATTCTTCTCATCATTAGGGTCCTTCGGCAAAAGCAATATCTTCAGCTCGTCTTCTGCTGACGTAATCGCTTCTTCAAGATCACCAATTTCCATCTTGGCGAGTTCTCTCATTTCCTCATCGCCGTCTTCTAGCATTTCCTTCGCTTCTGCAAGGTCTTCTTTTGCCTTTTTGTACTCTGTGTATTTCTTGACGATTGGCTCAATCTCACCCATTTCCTTGATGTATTTCTGCCATACCGGCTGGTTGTTTATGACATCAGGATCTGAAACTTTCTGTGAGAGTTCATCGTATTTTTCAGTTATAAAATCAAGCTTGTCGAACATTCATTTCTCCTTATTCTGAGGGCTATTCTCAATCGAATATTATACCATAACTGGCCCCTCTTAAAAAGCCGGAATATGAAATTCCGGCCTTTTGCTTCTATTTCTTTCTAAAGAAGCTGTCAGCTTCTTCTCTCCACTTGATTTCCTCATCATCCGCGGGTTCATCGAGGGTGATTCCGTGAGGAACAGGACTGCCCGTCTCCGGATCCACGGAAACAAACGTGGTGAATCCCTCCGCATGGAGAACCCCAGTCTTCTCATCGTAGAGCCCCACTCTGATCGTGATGCTCGTTCTTCCGGTTCTGACAATCAGTCCTTCGTAATAGACGATGTCGCCCGGATTGACGGACTTGTAGAAATCAAATTTATGAGTGTTTTTGTACAGCAGCCCCTGGGGATCACCATACTCACAATTTACTACTATGAAGGAATTCTCGATCATCCATTCAATGCCCTGTCCCGCGTACAGGTTTCCGTGGTGATTGAGATGTTCCATCCTGATCATTCTCGATGATTTGTAACGTTTCATTGATTCTCCTGATGATGTCTTCGGTCGTTCTGTCTTTATACTGCTGGCATAGTCATGTTTCTGGCTACTCTGAAAATCTGCGGTACCGCGCCCACTTCTGCGGTCTCTTCTGCTTCAGCAGTTGCTTTCACAGCCGGGCACTGCGGCATGGTCAGAGTTCTCGCCACTCTGAAGATCTGCGGTACCGCGCCCACTTCTGCGGTCTCAGCAGCAGTTTCAGCAGCTGCTTTCACAGCCGGGCACTGCGGCATGGTCAGGTTTCTCGCCATTCTGAAGATCTGCGGTACGGCGCCCGCTTCTGCGACTTCCGCAGCAGCTTCCGCTGGTGCCGGGATTTCTTCTGTTTCATCAACGCCTGCCGCCTGCTTGTAAACCAGCTCTTCCAACGGTTCGTTGATATATTTAACGTCGGCCAGGAAATCTTCGACCTTCTTCTCCAGTTCTTTGATTCTGTAGGAATCTCTCTTTTCCTTTTCTTCGATCTTGATGCTGAGCACTTCTCTGTTGGTGTCGATCCTTCTGATCAGGTCTTCAATCTTACCTTCGTCAGCGTCACTCAGCGCTTCCTTCAGAGCGGCTGCCTCTTCCGCCAACTGTGCTTCCGCTGCATTCTCTTCTGTCTTTTCCTCTGCTTTTGCCTCTGCCTTAGGCGCTGCTGCCTTTGCAACGGCGGATCCCTTGATGGCTCTGCCCAGTCCCAGGCAGATGACGCCCATACCGAGGTAAGGAACGAACTGCGTTATGATGTACTGGATTGAATTGGACCACATATCGGAAAATGACGCATCATAGGACTGCAGATATGTTTTCGTGTAGGTAATTGCCGTCACGAGCATGAACGCGGAAACAATCAGCAGTATGATGCCGATAATGTAGAAGATAATTGTGCTTGCAGGTGTCTTTTTATTTTCCATTTTTTATCCCTTTCATAAGGTTTATTGTTCTTTTATTCCATCCCGCCTATTATACCACAAACATATAGGAATAATCCGCAGGCCGTACATATTTTTTTATCAGTTTGCAAACTGGCTGTTGTACAGCTTCGCGTAGAAGCCGCCGCGCTCAAGAAGCTCCTTGTGGTTTCCCTGTTCCACGATATCCCCATGGTCGAGCACAAGAATGTGATCGGCGTCTTTGATGGTGGATAATCTATGTGCGATGATGAAGCTGGTTCTGTTCGCCATAAGGTTCGCCATGGCCTTCTGGATGATACGCTCTGTACGTGTATCTACAGAACTTGTGGCCTCATCCAGTATGAGTATCGGCGCATCTGCAAGAATCGCTCTCGCAATTGTAAGGAGCTGCTTCTGCCCGGCAGAGATGTTCGATGCTTCTTCATTGATTTCCATATCATATCCGCCCGGTAACGTCCTGATAAAGTGGTCCACATGCGCTGCCTTAGCTGCCTGCTCGACTTCCTCGTCTGTCGCGTCCGTCCTGCCATATCTGATGTTTTCTCTGATGGAATTGCTGGAGAGCCATGTGTCCTGAAGAACCATTCCAAACTTGCTTCTCAATTCATGACGGCTCATTCCTCGGATGTCCACTCCGTCCACGAGGATTCTTCCGCCATCCAGTTCATAGTACCTCATAAGCAGCTTGACCAGCGTCGTCTTACCGGCGCCTGTCGGTCCTACGATGGCAACGCGCTGTCCCGCTCTGGCTTCGAAGGAAAAATCTTTGATGATCGGTTCTCCCGGCACGTATCCGAATTTGATATGTTCAAAGGCAACATCGCCGTCCACGTCCTCTGTGAAATCATATTTGAGGGAGTCTTTTCTTACGGCTTCCTTCACGGACTCTTTCACATATCTGAGGGCGATACTCCAGAGACTCTCCTCACCGCGGAGCGGTTTGGCGTCTTTCGCCATACGTGCTTCGATTGGATCAGGATATTCATCTGTGCCATAAGCATCCTTTTCTTCCTCCTCATCCAGAAGCTCGAAGATTCTTTCCGCCGCTGCCGCTGTGGACTGAAGTTGATTGGCTATGTTCGCCACCTGCTGCACCGGCTGGTTAAATGATCTGACATACTGTATGAAGGCCTGGATCTGTCCGATGGATACTTTGCCGTTCAAGGCCAGATATCCGCCGAGGAAGCAGACCATGACGTATGCCATGTTGCCGATGAGCATTGTCAGCGGCATCATAAGACCTGACAGGAACTGTGACTTCCAGGCGGACTCATAGAGCTTGTCATTATACTCATTGAACTCCGCTTCCGAACGCTCTTCCCTGTTGAACGCCTTTACAATGTCATGGCCGGAGAACATCTCCTCAACATGGCCGTTAACTTTACCAAGATACTTCTGCTGATTTTTGAAGTGTCCCTGGGATCTGCTGACTACGAGCTTGATGACTATCATAGATGCCGGAATGACGACCATTGCCGCCAGTGTCATAACAACACTGATACGCAGCATCATGATCAGGATTCCAATCAACGTTATGATTGCTGTAATCATCTGGGTAATGCTTGCTGTCAGCGTCTGATTGATCGTCTCGATATCGTTGACCATGCGGCTCTGTACGTCTCCGTAGGAAACCCTGTCGAAGTACTTGAGCGGCAGTCTGTCGAGCTTGCGGGACATCTTTTCCCTGAGGGTGTAGATGATTTTCTGGGATACGATTGCCATGATCCAACTCTGGATTGCTCCAAAGAGCCAGCTCATGAGGTACATGGCAAGCAGCACGATGATGATCATCAGAAGACCGTGGTAATCCACTCCATCGCCCATGACGCCCTTCACAACTTTATCCGTTGCTGCTCCAAGGACGGTCGGTGAAACGATGGCGAAGACGGTGCTGAGAAGCGAAGCTGCCGCAACAATCACAAGCTGCCACTTATATGGCCGCAGATATCCGAACAGTGTCGCAATCGTGCCCTTAAAATCTCTCGCCTTTTCGCCCGGCATCATTCTGGCAGCGCGGCCACCAGGTCCGTGCTGCTTAGGAGGATTTTTTCTCTCTTCACTGATCTCTGCCATCAGTGCACCTCCTTTCCGGATGCCGCAGCCTTGCTGAGCTCTTCTTCGTTCAGCTGTGAAAGGGCGATTTCCTTGTATATTTCACAGGACTTGAGGAGTTCTTCATGTGTTCCCAGTCCCACTACGCGGCCATTGTCCAGAACGACAATCTGTTCCGCATCGATGATTGTATTGATACGCTGTGCTACGATAATGTATGTTCGTCCGCCGATTTCTTCCTTGAGCGCTTTTCGCAGCGCTTTATCTGTACTGAAATCCAAGGCGCTGAAACTGTCATCAAAGACGAGCACATCCGGGTTCTTGACGAGTGCTCTCGCGATACACAGTCTCTGCTGCTGCCCGCCGGATACATTCGTGCCTCCCTGCGCGATTTCTTCCTCTAATCCATTCTGCTTTTCACTGATAAACTCCATGGCCTGCGCAATTTCCGCCGCCTTTACAAGCTCTTCTTCTGATGCGTTTTCATTGCCGTAACGAAGATTGCTCTCTATTGTCCCACTGAAGAGGATGCCTTTCTGGGGAACAAGGCCAATGTGACTGCGCAGCTCTGTCTGTTCCAAATCTCTAACATCAGTACCTCCCAGAAGCACCTGTCCTTCTGTGGCATCATAGAATCTCGGGATGAGATTGATCAGTGTCGATTTGCCGCTTCCAGTTCCTCCGATGATTGCGGTTGTCTGTCCAGGTCTGGCTGTGAAGCTGATGTTGTCCAGTACTTTCTCTTCTGAATCAGGGTAGCTGAAAGAAACATTTCTGAATTCAACGGTGTATTCAGAACCTGGCTCTATTGCCTTTGCATCTGATGGATCCATAATGGAGAGCTTCGTATCAAGAACCTGCCCGATTCTCTTCATGGAAACCGCAGCTCTCGGAAGCATGATAAATATCATGGTAACAAACATAAATGACATGATGACATGCATCGCATACTGAAGATAGGCCAGCATATCACCGATCATGAGCTTGTCCGCCTCAATGAGATGCGCACCTGCCCATATGATCAGCAGTCCTACGCCGCTCATGATGAATGTCATCGTCGGAAGCAGGAACGCCAGGCACTTATTGACGAATATATACAGTTTGGTCAAATCTATATTCGCATCGTCGAAACGGCCCTCTTCTTTTGCCTCCGTTCTGAACGCCCTGACTACCAGCGTTCCCGACAGCCGTTCCTTCATAATCAGGTTCACCCTGTCGAGCTTTTCCTGCATAACTTTGAACTTCGGAAATACTGCAGCAAAAGAGAACAGCATCAGTCCCAGGACGCATATGAGCGCGAGCGCTATGGTCCAGGAGAGAGAAACACTGGTGCGAAGCGCCATGATCACTGCCCCGATTCCCATCAGCGGTGCGAACAGCATCATGCGCAGCGCCATCGTTGTGGCCTGCTGCACCATCTGCACATCGTTTGTAGATCTTGTAATGAGAGATGCTGTGGAGAACTTCTCCAGTTCCGCAGAACTGAACGATGTGACTTTGCGGAAGATGTCCCCTCTGATCCGCTGCGCGCTCTTCGCCGCGGTCAGTGTCGCAAAAAGGCTGCCGGTAATAGAACAGACTGCCGCCATTGCGGCAACCAGAATCATAATTGTTCCAACACTCTTGATATGGTTCATGTCCCCTGCGACAATACCGTTATCGATAATATCTGACATATAATTCGGCAGGGACAGTTCGCACCAGACCTGCCCGAAGAGGGCAACCAGCACGATGAACATGAATGGTATATATTTTTTGTAATAACTGAAGACGGTTTTCACTGATACCCCTTAATATCCTTGCAACGGCTGCAGCTTTATTCTTTTCTGTCATCCTTTTTCTTCATAGCAGTTACATTATATACGCATTCTAGGGCAGTGGCAAAGAGTATCTTGCGTTCATCTGGCGGTTGATAATCATCTGCTGCAGGTTTACAATTGTGCATATAGAAACATAGTGCGTTGCCTTTGCAGGAGGAGAAACATGGCGGTAAAAGATGCAGTGCTGGAAGCGCTGAACAAGAACAGAGACCAATATATTTCCGGAGAAGAGCTTTCCGGTCAGCTCGGCGTATCAAGAGCTGCCGTCTGCAAGGCAGTCAAGTCACTGCGAAATGAAGGCTATGAAATCGATGCTGTCACAAACAGAGGATATATGATGCCATCGGAAGGAACGGCGGTCAGCGAAGACGCCGTCAGAAATGCACTGCCTGCCGATCTGCGCAGTATGAACCTGTTTGTTTACGATGTCATCGATTCAACAAATCTGGAAGCGCGCCGCCTGATTCTCGATGAAAACACCAATGCACCTGCTGTCGTCATCGCCCGCCAGCAGACAGCGGGTAGGGGGCGTCTCGGCCGCGGATTCTACTCTCCTCGCGACGGGCTGTATCTCAGCATCGTCATCCGGCCGGGCTTCGACATCAGCAGATCTTCTATGGTCACTGTTGCAGCCGCCGCGGCGACCAGCGAAGCGATTGACGCGCTGTGCGGCTGTTCCACAGATATCAAATGGGTCAATGACATCTATTTGGAAGGGAAAAAAGTCTGCGGCATTCTCACAGAGGCGACCACAGATTTTGAAACTGGTCAGATTGATTCCCTGATTATTGGAATCGGCATCAACACCTCGGAAAAGAGTTTCCCGCCTGAGCTTGCCGGTATTGCCGGCAGCATTTCTGAAGAAGGTCTTGATGGCCATGCGAAATCCCTTCTCGCTGCATCCATCACTGAAAAAGTCCTCCGCTACACGAAGGACTTATCTGGATTTATGGATTCCTACCGCAGCCGCTCTATAGTCATCGGCCGGAAAATCACCGTCTACACAGGCACATACCGCAAGGACCCCACCCAGGAACTGGGCGGACGAAAGGCGCGCGCAATCGGCATCGATGATGCAGGCGGCCTTATTGTGGAATATGAAGACGGCACACGTCAGACACTGACCAGCGGCGAAGTGTCTGTCAGATTATAAAAAAGGAAATCAAAAAGCGGATGGCAGCGTATGCTATCCGCTGATTTTTTTGAATTCTTTTTTGCTGATAATTGCGTATGAGATGAGCGTCGCAATACCCGTAACGGCCCATGTGATCGGGTAGATGTTCATAAGCATTTCGAATGTCGCGAAGAATTGAAAAATGGTGAAAATCCACACGATTCTCAGAACGCAGGTCCCCAGGACAGAGATGATGGCCGGCAGAAGCGAGTGACCCATGCCGCGCAGGCACTGACCGCTGATTTCATAGGATGACGCGATCCACTGAAAAATCAGCACATGGCTGAACCTGATCATGGCCCATGGGATCACCAGGACGTCTGTCGTAAACACCAGCACGAAGAATGACCGCCCTAGGAAGAATCCTAAGTTGCACAGGAACATGGCCGCTGCCCCCAACAGCATGCAGTCCCTGAACACTTCCCTGCACCGGCCGGCGTTCTGTGCGCCGTAGTTCTGACTCGTGAATGTAACCGCTGCCTGCCCGAAGGCATTCAATACGAAATAGCAGAAAAACTCATAATTGACCGCCGCGGCAGATCCCGCAATCGCATCGGATCCAAATCCGTTGATCGTAGACTGGATGATGACATTGGAAAAGGAGAACACCATGCTCTGCACTCCGGCGGGCACGCCGATCTTGAGAATTCTGATGAAATGTTCTTTTGTGATTTTGAGCTTTTTCAACCTGAGTCTGAATGGGCCATCCTCGTGCATGAGAAGATAAACCAACGCTCCGCTGTTCAAGAAGTTGGCGATAATCGTCGCCAGAGCAACACCCTTGACGCTCATGCCGAGCACCACCACGAACAACAGACTGACCGCCACTTTCACAATGCCCGAACCAAGCAAAATCAGGAGCGGCCGTTTCGTATCGCCTTTGCTTCGCAGAATCGCCGAGAAGTAGATGTAGATCATCATGAACGGCATGCCCGCGAAGAAGATCCGCAGATAAACTGTGGACAGTCCGATGACATTGTCAGGCGAGCCCATGGCGTGCAGCATTGGTCTGCTGATGCAGATACCGACCACCGCAATCGTCACGCCTGCAATCAGAGACAAAATCACGGCGGTGTGCACTGCGTCACTGATGCGGTCTGACCTGCCCTGACCGATGTAATGAGCGATGACTACACTGGCGCCGATGGATAATCCGATGAACAGATTGATAGACAGGTTGATGATCGGCGCCGTGCTTCCAACTGCCGCCAACGCATTACTGCCTGCGAAATGGCCCAGGATGATCCCATCTGCTGCATTAAAAAGCTGCTGCACCGTACCGGTTGCAGCAAGCGGGAGCGCGAAGAGCAACAGCTTCTTCATTAATGATCCGTGCAGCATGTCTATCTGATTTGCCATCTCGCCATTTGTCCTTTCTTCATGCAAAAATCAGTATAGCACTATTTCTTCATCTTCACAAAGCCTTCACATAATCCACCGCTAAATGACAACTAATTGTTCTATTATAACAATGTCAAAAGACACACCTCCTCACAAAACAGATAATGATAATGATGAACGACAGAAAAAACCGGAGAAAGGGGCTCCGGTTTTTTCGCTATTCTATTTGTTTTTGTTTTTCTATTTGTTTCTGAACGGGCAGTGCACGTGGGCGCATATGTGGCACTCGCGGTTGCATTTCGGCCGTCCGTCTTCTGCGAGTTCTCCAACGCCGCAGGCTCTGACAATGCGGCGGTCTTTGAGGGCCGCCTCCTCCATGATGCGTTCTCCCTCTTCCTTTGCCTTTGCCGCTTCAATGGCTTCCGCCTCTTCCTCTGTGATGAGACCGTAATCCAGCTTGTACGCCGTCATGTCGTAACCCTGTTCTTCGCATTCCAGGATGTGCTGGATCATGGCTTCGCGGTCGGAGTCTTTTTCGGCCAGCTCTGCTGCTACATCCGCCAAAGCGGCAGGTCCGTCGGTCAGTTCTCCCTGCTGGGCGGTGGACTTGATCCCGTACTGCCCCTCTTCCAGTTTCACGAACTCAAATCCAAGGGACTTTTCGAGCAGTTTGATCGCACCCTCTCTGTGCTTGACGCTGAGTACACCGAGGGACGCCATGATATAGTCATTGTCTACTGCAATCTTCGCATGGTGGGTCGGGAACAGCTTGGTCCCGGTCTGATCGTATTCGCAGATTCTGCTCATGATATCGACTCTGTGCGGAAGCCTGGTCAGCGCCCCGCCTGTCCCGACGATGTATTTAACCGGCGTCAGGTCCTTGCCTTCAGCAACGGTGCTGCGGCCGCTCGGACCGTAAATATATCTGATCTGGCCGGCGTGGCGGTCAACTGCCTTCATGACAGCTTCCTCCGTCAGAATCTCGACCATCTTGATTTCATCTTCATTCTTAGGAATCGCCCTGTAAGTCTCCAGCGTCTTATCCGGATCGAATCCGGCCTGCGCTGCCTTTTCGCGGAATTCCTCTTCACCTATGGATTCAATGACCTTCATTCTATTGACGTAAACACCCAGATCGCCTTCTACTGTTCTCTTGGCCATTGGTTCCGGTGCCGTCAGAATCCTGGCGACGTTGTCTGATTCTCTGCACACTGAATGGACATCTGTCGTCGCGCCGCCGACGTCGATGACGACGACTTCACCGAGGCACTCGTTCAAAAGCTTTGTCGCCTGCATAACGGCACCTGGCGTAGGGACAATCGGTCCATTTACCATGTCGCGGACATGTTCCATTCCCGGAGCATTTGTGATGTGATCCTCAAAGGCATCCTGGATGACCTTCCTGCAAGGTTCAACGTTCATATCGTCGATCTTAGGATAGACATTTTCGACATTGTAGAGCTTCTGTCCGGATTCCTCATCGAAGATCAGTTCCATTTCTTCCTGGTTTTCAATATTACCTGCGTAGATGATCGGTGTCTTCAGTCCAAGGCTGCGGATCTTCTCCGCATTGTCGATGGCGGTATCCCGCTCACCATAATCAACTCCCCCGGCGATGAGAATCAGGTTCGGCTGTATTTCCTTGATCTTCGCCAGATCTGTTCTCCTGAGTTTGCCTGCTGTCACGAAGTGAATGATGCCGCCGGCACCCAAGGCTGCTTCTTTCGCAGCTCTGGCAGTCATGTCATAGACCAGTCCATGGACAGTCATTTTCAGTCCGCCCGCCGCTGATGATGTTGCGAGCATTTCGTCATATTCCAGGCTATCGATGCCCTTCTTCGCGCACAGATCATCGATCGCACCCTGCAGGCCCACTCTGACGTCACCTTCCAGTACGGAAGTCGGCGCCTGTCCCTGTGCCCAGAATTCCGGGTTTTCACTATCGATATTTCTGAATGCGTTTACTACGGTCGTCGTTGATCCGATTTCTGCTACAAGTACGTCTACTTTCATTGTTGTTTATCCCTTTTTAATGAATAAGACAGAGCGAGAGCGTTCGTCAGAACACTCCCGCAATGTCTTTATTGTTGATTGTGATTAGATTACTTCCTGTACTTCAGGAGGTTCTTCTCCACGTCTTCTCATTGCTTCTTCACAGAGGAATGTAGCAACGTCGATACCGTGGGAGTCTCTTCCGAATCCTTCATCAATGCCAGTCTCGCGAGCTTCTTCAGGAATTACCTGTGTTCCGCCAGCTGCGATGATGACCTTGTCACGGATACCCTTTTCGATTGCCAGCTCGTTGATTCTCTTCATATTCTTGTAGTGAACATTGTCGTGTGAGATGATCGTTGATGCCAAAATAGCATTGGCGTTCAGCTCAACTGCTGCGTCAACCAACTTCTCTACAGGAACGGAAGTGCCGAGGTAGTTAACCTTAACGCCCCACTTTTCAATTCCGCCGTGCTTGATGTTGATGATCTCACGGAGACCTACGGAGTGTTCGTCATTGCCAACTGTTCCGCATACAACTACCATTGGATGCTCTTCGAACTCTTTGTAGAGAACAGCATCTGGCTGGTGATGCGGCGGAGCCGGGATCTCGAGTGTGGAAGGATCGATATCGAATGGAACCTTTCCCTTCATCTCAATTCTAGTGCCTTCTGCCGGATGGAGAACTTCCTTACTGATAACAACAGGATCTTCCAGTCCCAGTCTGTGACCGATTTCAAGAGCAACTGCCTCAGAAGCTCTGGCGTGTGTAGGAATGCACATCGTCAGCAGGATGATGCCGTCTCCGCACCA
>SVCS01000057.1:8645-10154 GCA_015058205.1 Clostridiales bacterium | reverse complement strand
GGCAAGGTGACCTCCAAGAAGACCGTTGAGAAAAAAGTCATCAAAAAAGACAAAGACAAGGTCGTTATGGTTGGTACCAAGCTGGATGACGGACTAAATGAGGATGGTTCCTATCGGTTTGTGCATTGCACCGTGGAAGAAGATATCGAAAACTCAGAGGAGTACAAAGCCGTTCAGGGTGCGTTTGATTATGACGGACCTGTTCTAACCCGGTCCAGAGGGGCAATCACCGGGCCATCCGGCAAAGAGACATATTATAATCTGAATATGTCCGGCTGCATCAATATCATGAACGGCCGCGGCTTCCACGAGCCGTATTGGGTAAGGTCTGACGGCGTCAAAATGTACGGCTACTATGTCATGTGCGCAGCCGGTCTGAGCATCAGACCGAAAGGAAGCATTGTGGAATCCAGTAACGGCCTTGCTATCGTTGTGGATACCGGTGGTTTCGCATCCCGTAATCCAAGACAATTGGATATCGCCGTAACGTGGTAAATACCTGCGATTATTCTCTGGCAACGATGGAAAACCCATTGAACGTGTACTGACGCATGGTCGGCGGATCCATGTAGTAACCGTACTTTTCATCCTGGAGGGGAGTGCCTTCCGCGCTGCCATCCGCTACCTGACGCAGTGCGTTTTCGATCAGACTGATAGCATCTTTGTCAGTGATAAAGTCGTTGTGCGAAACATATATGGATTTCAGATCAGGACATCTCGTCCTGATCTTTTTTAATGAGGCGATGTATTTGTCAATATCGGAATAACCCATGATGTCGTTGCCGAACTGTACGTAAATCGCGCCGAAGTAGATCATGTCGCCTGCGAAGAGGATAGCGTATTTGTGGTCGTACAGCATCGCATGGTCACTTGTATGTCCCGGCGTTGTAATGAATTCTACATTCCTTTCGCCTAGTTCAAAGATATGGCCATCTTCACAGGGACTGAAAGCATACGGCTTGATGCAATAACGATCCGGATCGAAACCAGGAGGGTAGTCATAGAGAAACATATCCTCATCCATCTGGTTCGCGAGAGGTTCGAAAGGAACACCATTTTGTGCCTGCCTGCGGACAATCGGGTCATCCACTGCGAAGATTTCATCAAAGGCCCAGTTCCCGCCTGTATGATCAAAGTGGCAGTGGCAGTTGACAACCTGAAGGGACTGGAAGTATGACCCCGGTGCCTTTGCAGCTGCGACGTCATACTTAGAACAAAGCTCTTCCACAAGGGGCTTGATGCTGAAGATTCCCATTCCAGTGTCAAGAAGGAGCGCCTTCTCCTCACCGAAGATCAGGAATGCGTTGACTTCCTGCAGATGCTGAGGCTCACAAATCGCGATGATATTTCCCGGAAGTTCATAGCACTCAAACCAGTTCCGGCTGTTGGCAGTATTGATATGTTTGTACTTCGCGTAGTATTCACGCGGCTCAGGTGTTTTCCATTTCATATTTTCATTATACGCAAAAATAGAACATAATGATACAATAGAATAGAATTGAGACCATA
>SVCS01000057.1:6373-8545 GCA_015058205.1 Clostridiales bacterium | reverse complement strand
AGAAACGTCACAGGGAATCGCAGGATTCAACAGTGTGGATGGGACTGCAACCATAGGATTATCAGTAAACGGGGATACCGGCAGTGCATCTGACATTCAGCTTACGGATTATCCTGTGAAGGAGGGCGACAACATCTCAGTTACGTCCATATCGGAGACAAGGGACATTGCAGATGGTCAAAAGATTTATCTGGGCGCATTAAGTGATGGAAACGATTCATTGGATACATCCGCCCTTGATGTTTCTTCCGACAAAGAAAACCTGGTCGGAAAGAGCTGGCTGTTCTATGTTGTGTTTTCTACAGAGCCGCTGGAGTAAGAGACGATTTATAATGTTCAATAAAGAGTTTAAGAAAGACTGGGAGAATATGTCTCCCGGCGATAAAAGGCATATTATTAAAATGATCATTCTGTTAGCAAGTCTGACATTGATACCTGTAATCTGTATTGCGTGTTCCGCAGCAACAGGAGCCATGTGGCTGAATGAATAGCATAGGGAGGAATTGATGAGTATTTTTAAGAAAAAGAACAAAGATATTCCGCATGTTTCTCTGGAGCAAAGCATACCAGTAATCAGATGCAGTATCTGCACAGGCGAGCAGGTGCTGTGCAGTAAAGACAGGCAGACGGGAGAGATGACAGAACTGATGTTGATCAGGAATCCTTCAGAGCTCTTTGCATTTTGTGAAGCAAACGGAATCAGTGCGGAGGATGTGCAGAAAATCTACTGATAGGAGTCGGATCAACATTGATCCGGCTTTTTTTGTTGAGAAAAGCATACCATTATGCTACGATGTCTACTTGTGGGGTATTCTGGGATATACCAAAGGAAAAGGACTTATTGAAATGAAGCATCATATTGGAATGTATATTATTGTGGGTTTGGCCCTCTTTTCAATGTTGTTTGGGTCAGGAAACCTAATTTTCCCGCCGGAGATTGGAATTACCGGCGGAACGGAATGGTATAAAGGCTATATCGCATATTTCCTTGCAGATGCCGGACTTGGTATCTGCAGTGTATTCGCTATGATGAAAGTGGATGGGGATCTGAACCGCCTGACTGGAAGCATCGGACCGAAGGGCGCGATGATCATCAATACAGTATGCATCATCTGTATTGGACCTATGCTTGCGATTCCTCGAAACGCCGCCGTAACCTTTGAAATGGGCATTTCACCTTTGTTTGGAATCGATCCAAGCAGCAGAATTCTCAGACTGGTATTTTCCATCATCTTTTTTGGGGTTGTACTTCTGCTGACCATAAGACCGTCCAAGGTCGTCGATATTCTGGGCAAGTATCTGACGCCAATTCTGGTGGTTGCCATTGCAGTGCTGATTATCATCGGTATTGCGGCTCCTGCTGCGCAGGCCGGCGCTCCTACATCAGATAATCTGGTCAAAGACGGCATCTTTAATGGTTACCAGACTTTAGATCTGATGGCAGGAATCTATTTTTCCATTATCATTATTCAATCCATCAGGAGCAGAAAGCTGCAGAGTAAAAGAGAAGAGCGGAAGACTGCAGCCAGCGCGGCGCTGATTGCAGGTGCGCTCCTTTGTTTCGTGTACGGAGGAATGGCATATCTGGGGGCGACCACAGGATCACAATGGCAGCAGCAGTTTATCAGCGAAGAAATCAATCAGGCAGGATTGGTAGTGAACATCACAGATGCGCTGATGGGAAGCTTTGGTGTCGCTTTTCTGAGTATTATCGTTTCGCTGGCCTGTCTGACCACAGCAGTCGGACTGACATCAGCAGCCGGGGAGTATTTCAACAGAATGATTCCATCACGCAGCTATGCCTTCATGGTAGTAATCATTTGTATTGTTTCTGCAGTACTGTGTAATTTCGGCCTTTCTGCAATCATCAGCATCGCAGCACCGATTCTGATGCTCTTCTATCCGCCTGTCATGTTCCTGACCTTGACGTGTTTGGGTCGCAACATCTTCCGGAAGAAGAATTTCTATCAGTTTGGTATGTGCATTTGTTTTGTGATCAGTCTTTTCACTGTTCTGACCGACACCTTCGGTATTTCAGCGCTCGGATGGATTCATACGGCACTGCCTTTGGATACATTCGGATTCAACTGGGTGATTCCTACCGCCATCGCAGCAGCGATAGGACACTTCCTGCCAGGTCCTGAAATCGAAGTATAACGGAGCATAGCAATG
>SVCS01000057.1:0-6273 GCA_015058205.1 Clostridiales bacterium | reverse complement strand
AAAGGGAAGTCTGCAGAAGTTAGAAACAAGAAGATATAAACAGAAACAGGAGAAAAATAGAATGGATCGTCTACTGAACATCCCTGAGCCGTGGCCAACGGTAATCCATCTGGCACTGATCATCATCATAGGCATGATCGCAATTACAGTCATCATCACAGTGCTCCGACGGATTCTGAAAAAAATCGACAGTCTGGATGAAATGTTGAATGCATTTATCATCAATGCGGTCAAAGTAATCTGTGTCATCTTGCTGGTTGCCATATTCCTGGATGCGTTGGGCGTTAATATCGGAACCATCGTTGCCGTTCTGGGCGCCGCAGGCGCGGCCATCGCACTGGCGCTGAAGGACAGTCTGGCCAATATAGCCGGCGGCCTGATGATTCTCATCACACAGCCGTTTAAGAAAGGCGATCTGATCAATATCGGGGAACACCGGGGCAGGGTGCAGTCGATCGACTTGTTTCTGACAACCCTGCGGACATTGAATTACCAGATCATTACGATTCCGAACGGACTAGTCAATACATCCATTATCATGAATGAAAGCAGAGAGGAATTCCGCCGTGTAGATCTGACGTTCAACATCAGCTATGACAGCGATGTGGTCAAGGCGAAGGAAATCATGCGAGAAGTCTGCCGTAAAGGAACTGTGATCGTGGACGACCGGGAACCTGTGATTGGAGTGCGCAGCAATGGCGACAGTGCTGTCGAACTGGATCTGATGGCCTGGTGCCGGACGGAGCACTACTTTGACGCCCAGTACTATCTTCTGGAAGAAGTCAAAAAGGCCTTTGATGAAAATGGAATCAAAATACCATATCCGCACGTGGTTGTGTATGAAGAAGGAAGTGCGAAATGAGTAAACAAGACAGCGTTCTACGCTTAGCAAAACCGAAACGAAAAGGCATCCTTGGCCTGATATTCAGCCGGTTCTTCATTATCGTCCTGCTGATTATAGTGGAGCTGGCAGTGATGGTTCTGCCGCTGATTCTGCTGAATGATTCTCTGCACCACTTTTATGTCGCATTGGCCATTTTCACTTTGATCATGATGATCTATCTGTTCAATAATAAAATGGATTCTACGGCGAAACTGACATGGATGCTGATCATATCAGTGCTGCAGGTTCCGGGCGCACTGATGCTTTTGTTCACGCAGACAAATACAGGTCACCGTTTGGTCAAAGAGCGGTCAGAACGGATGATCTCAGAGACGAAAAATGCGATTCCGCAGGATTCCCGGGCGGCAGCAAAACTGCGGGAAGAAGACAGCTACACAGATGATCTGCTGACATATCTGAACCGCAGCGGTTGTTTTCCTGCCTTTGCAAAAACCGAGACAACGTATTTTCCTTCCGGTGAAGAGAAGTTCCAGGCGCTTCTGACAGAACTGTCCAAGGCGGAAGAATATATCTTCATGGAGTACTTCATCATCGAAGAAGGCTATATGTGGGGTAAGATTTTGGAAATCCTTACTGCAAAAGCAAAGGCAGGCGTGGATGTACGCGTTATGTATGACGGCATGTGCGAGATTTCCACGCTGCCGTCCAATTACTGCAAACTGCTGCAGGCAGAGGGCATCAAGGCGAAATCCTTCGCACCAATTCGGCCGTTTATCTCGTCCCATTACAATTACAGAGACCACCGCAAGATCTGCGTCATCGACGGGAAAGTCGCGTTCAATGGCGGCGTCAATCTGGCAGATGAGTACATCAATGAGATTGAACGCTTCGGTCACTGGAAGGACACTGCCGTGATGCTGAAGGGCGACGCTGTACGCAGCTTTACGCTGATGTTCTTGCAGATGTGGAATGTAAATGTAGATGTGAAAACAGCCGATTTCACAGAGGTATATAAAGAGGTTGAAACAGACAATGCCGCGGAGATTCATCCTTCCGGCTATGTCATTCCATTCTGCGACTGTCCTTTGGATGAGGACAAAGTCGGTGAAGCGGTTTATATGGATATTCTGAATCGGGCCGGCCGTTATGTGCATATCATGACACCGTACCTGATCCTGGACGGGGAACTGGAGACGGCGCTGAAGTATGCCGGACAGAGAGGTATCGATGTGAAGCTGATTCTGCCGGGTATTCCTGACAAAAAACTGGCTTATTCCCTGGCAAAATCCCATTACTTGCAGCTGCTGCGTGCCGGTGTGAAAATCTATGAGTACACGCCGGGATTCGTGCATGCGAAGGTGTGGACCAGCGATGATGAGAAGGGTGTTGTCGGTACCATCAACCTGGATTACCGCAGCCTGTACCACCACTTTGAATGTGCAACATATATGTACAGGACCGACTGTATTTCTGATATTGAGCGTGATTTTCAGGATACGCTGGTGAAATGCCGTCCTGTAACAGAAGAAACGATTCGCGGGACAGAGAAGTTCTATAAAATCGTAGGACCTCTGGCGAAACTGATTGCACCGCTGCTGTAAAGGATGACTGCATGATTAAGATATGCATTTTTGATCTTGATGGAACGCTGGTGAGATCACAGGAATCCATTGCCAGACCCGTCAATATGACATTGGAATACTTCGGATTACCGCAGCAGCCGGTGGAGGCCTTCAATTATTTCGCTGGAGATGGTATAAAGAATGCGCTCCGAAGAGCGCTGATTGCTTCTGGTGACAGCAATGCAGTGCATTTGGAAGAAGGATTGCCCATGTGCCGTGACTGGTTGCAGGAAGATCCATGTTTTCACGTTGAGCCGTATGACGGCATCGTCTGGGCACTTGGGGAACTCAAAAAAAGCGGTGTGACAATTGCAGTATTCTCAAATAAACCACATATAAGCGCAATCAGTGTCGTTGAGACGATCTTCGGAAAAGGATTATTTGATTGTATTCAGGGACAGACCGACAGGATTCCGATCAAACCCGATCCAACCGGCGTGCTTGAGATACTGGATCAGTTCGAAGCGGCAAAAGAGGAATGCCTGTACTTCGGGGATACCAATACGGATATGATGACCGGGCGCAACGCTGGTGTTACTACTGTCGGCGTAACCTGGGGGTTCCGGTCTCGGTCAGAGTTGGAGCAATATGGCGCGGATATTATCATCGACAACGCAGAAGAGATTCCAGAACTGGTGAGAAGAAGCACATAATGCTTATTTCACTATTGTTTTCTGCTTTATTGTGATAAAATAACTACAGTCAAGTTGTTAACGAGTGCAGGGAGGGAGGAATCATATGGATAAGGAATCGATCAAATATGTTGTTGTCATTCAGTGCGAACACACAATGAAACGGTGCTCCGGTTTTGCATGCTCTGAGAGTTTCTTTGGAAAGAGCGCAGCGTTTGCCGGTTATAAAGATGGTACAAAATATCTTACAATGACTTGCGGAGGCTGCAATGGTGCCTGTGTAGCAGGGCGTCTGGAGCATTTTGAGATGAAACTCCGTACATTAACAGATATCAAAAAGTCAGAAGTTGCAGTTCATCTCGCATCTTGTGTCGTAACAGACAACAGGCATCATGACAGATGTCCGTATGTTGATTACATTGAGGAAATCATCAGAAAGAACGGTTTTGATAACATCGTGGAAGGAACATACCAGAGTCAGGCTTCGCGCGAATTGCGGCAGAAGGGCGTATATAAGACCTACGACAGTGTGGCCTTTGAATAAGAAACAAGCATACGAAACGGGAAAAGCGTGGACGGCAGTATTACTGCCGTCTTTTTATTGAAATAGGGAGGGGCTTGATTTTTTTAAAACAAAGCGTATACTATTTCAGGCAATAAAAATGACATTCAAGGAGGAAATCAAATATGAAAGAAAAAGCAAAAGAATTATCAAAAGCGTACGAAGAACTTCATGAAGAAGCGAAGCATTCTCTGACAGGGCTGGAAAAACTGATTGAGAAGAATTCCATGTCACTGGAAGAAGTCGTTGAACTGATCGACAACAAAATGCAGGGTGATGTCATTCATCCGGAACTCAAGAACATTGAAGAGATGACAAGCAGTGATTTCGCTGCCATGTACAAGAGAATGGCCGAGGATATCAAGGTATCCCCTGAGAAATATGAAGCACATCTCAAGGCAAGCGGCATGACGGCTGATGAACTGTCAACATTGTTTGCATCCATCAATGGTTCCATTGAAAAGTACCCGGAAATCTGGGAAGCTAAGGAAAATGCAGAGCTGCTCCATCCGAAGCATCTGGCTGTTCTGATCAGCGGATTCGGTAAGAAGTATTAAAAATATGTACAAAAGCCGGGCAGGCATGAAACGACCTGCGCGGCTTTTTTAATGCACTTGCAATCATGTCGAGTAAATGGTATAAACAATGCAAAGTATATGATTGACATCCTCAGGAACGACATCATTCTTCACACTGGTGGGATGTGGAAGCAATGATGCAGAGGAAGCAACAGAAGCCGTGCAGATGCAGTTGAATTTACAAAGCAGAGTCCTGATATTGATGACGGCGTCAACATCTATGAAGTCGAATTCATCAACGGAGAAGTCAAGTATGAGTACGACATTGACGCAAAGACCGGCAGCATACGCGATAAAGACACCGACAGCGTGTATGACGACTGATCAATACGCAATGAGCACAACGAAAAAAGGCTCCTGAAAATGTTCGGGAGCCTTTGTAGTAGGGATCGTTTTTGATCATGAAGACAAAGATATTAAAACAACTAGTAATCATAATAGTAACGGCGGCGCTGGCTCTTACAGGAGTCGTGCCGTCTTATGCTGAGGAAAAAACATACGAAGGCGCTGGGAAAGCGCCTGATACGACGGCCACATCTGTCATTCTGATGGATGCGGGAAGCGGTGAAGTGCTCTATGAAAAAAACGCCCATGAAAAAAGAGACCCCGCCAGCATTACGAAGATACTGAACTGCCTCGTATGTCTTGACAAACTTGACCTCAAGCAGGAGGTCACGGTGGATATGGAGACGACAACGGAAGGCAGCACCATGGAACTCAAAAAAGGTGAGACCATTAAGATCAAAGATATCATGTACGGAATGATGTTGGTGTCAGCCAATGATGGGGCGGAATACCTGGGTTATCTTGCCGGGGAAGGAGATATAGATGTATTCTGCGACATGATGAACGCGAAAGCTCATCAGATTGGAGCGAAGGATACAAAGTACGTCAATCCTAATGGATTGAATAATGAATCCGTCAATAACGTTACAACAGCTTACGATATCGCCCTGATGGTAAAAGAGGGCATGAAGGATAAGCGGTTTCGGAAAATTGTTTCAACACGAAAATACGTGATACCAGCGACCAACAAATCGAAGAAGAGAAAACTGACGAATTCAAACAGATGCCTTTGGGATGATGAGATCGTCGCAGCGTCAAAAGGCGACAAGGCAGCGTTGGATAACTATGCGAAGGAGTACAAGAAATACCTGCCCGACGATAGTGAGGTTGATGTGCGGAAGGCGGCAAAACAGAATGCGAAGCTGACGGCAGCATTGATGTATAAGCCTTGCATCGGCGTTAAGACTGGATACACCAGCACTGCCGGGGATTGCTTCGCCGGGATTGCGAAAAAAGGAAATACAGAAATCATAGCAATCGTTCTCAATGCGCCGCATTCAAGAGATAAGTTTCAGGATGCGAGGAAACTCTGGAATTATGGATATGCCAATTTCAAGACTTATACCGCCCAGGAAAAAGACGATTTCAAGTTTGATCTGGATCTGAAGCGGGGCGAACTGAGAGAGGTTGCGGTAGGCATCAGAGAAGATCTGGACGTAACGATGCTGAAAGGTGAGAACCCAGAAGAGACGGTAACCACAGAGATCGAACTGATTGAGAAAAAGCCAATGGCACCAATCAGGAAGGGCGCTGTAGTCGGCAGACTGGTGGCCTATGATAACGGAAAAGAAGTCGCAAGTCAGGATATGGTTTCCCTGGAGACATCAGAGGCAGGCGGGATCCTGTCATATATAGGTATTGCGGATGAGGATAGATTTGAATTCTTCGTACTTTTGGCTGCTCTTCTGTTTGTTTTATATAAGATAGCGACCAGAAAGAACTCAAAGGCAAAAAGACGCAGGGAGCGGAGAAAACGCAGAAGAGAAAGAATTAGAAGAGACAACGATCTGAATCAATTTAAGTAATAAAGCAAAGGCAATAGTATGTTATAATATACAATTGTATAAGGAACTTCCGGAGGGAATATGAAACGAGTTAAAAGAGGAATTATTCTTGAAGTCATCATACTGTTTGCATGCGGCACACTCATGATTGGTGTGTTTACTTACTTTACACAGCAGGTGCTCAC
>SVCS01000056.1:4775-10170 GCA_015058205.1 Clostridiales bacterium | reverse complement strand
TTCATGTACTTGTCCATCAAGGATCTTGGGCACATGAGCAGGTTGGCGTCGATTCTGCCGCTGATTCCGCTTACAGAAGCGCTGCTGGTGCACTGCCAGACGCTGTACTTCTTGCCGTAAGTGCACTTGCCCGCCCACTGGGCGACCCACTTATCGTAACCGTCAACTCCGGAAAGCTGATTGTTCCACCAGCTCAGGTTCGCATATACACCTGCCGGATATCCGTTGCTATGCATCTTGGCACAGAACGTATTCGCTATTTTCCTGATGGTCGCATTCGATGCGTTGTCGACCCTTTTGTCCTCCAGATCGTAGTAGATTGGATACTGAAGCTTGCAGTTGTTGGCTTTGAGCAATCTTAAAGCGTGATTCGCTTCGTCATTGGCCTTGGCTACAGTGTTTGCGTGGGAATAGAGGTATACACCGTACGGAATGCCGTTCTTCACGCAGCCTCTGACGTTTGCCGCGAATTTGGTGTCATCGTTATCCTTTGCATTCGATCCATAGCCGCATCTGATGATTGCAAAATCAACACCGGCTTTCTTGACCTTTGCCCAGTCGATGGTTCCCTGCCAGTAAGATACGTCGATACCCTTCAGTACTCCTCCATCGCTCACAATGGTCTTGCCATTGTAACTCCACTTCCAGTATTTTCCTGTCGCGGCAGCTGCAAGTTCCGGTTCCTGTGCCGGCATTTCCGCTTGAACTGCGGTCTGCTGGTCAGCCGGAGCTTCCGCTGGGATTGGCTCCTCCGCCGGAGCATCCACTGCGATTGGTTCCTCCGCCGGAGCTTCCACCGGGATCGGTTCTTCCGCTGAAGCGTCCGCAGCAGGTCCTTCTGCCGGTGTTTCCGCAGTCACTTCCTCTGCCTGGACGGCTTCCTCTTCCGAATCTGTCACAGGTTCCGCTGGCGGTTCTTCCGTCTGCTCTTCGAAACTGCTGCCCATCTGCGAGTTGTAATCCTCAACGATAGAATCGTCCGCATCTTCTGGAAGGATTACATTTCCTTCTTCAATTATGTCTCCGTCCTGATAGCGCCAGCTGTCTGCATCCATCTCCACTTCCTGTCCGTCTGTAGCCGAAATTGGCGTAACGAATATGGGCGACAGTGCCAAGGCTGCCGTCAGGACTGCAGCAATGATCTTGCTGCTTGTTTTAAAGATCAATTTTCATTACCTCCGGGTGACACGTAATACCATACTGCGGGCAGGTCAGGCACTCAAAAAAGTTTGGAGCCTCCTCCCGCGATATTGTTACAAATCCATTTTTGCGGAAGAATTCCGGCGCTCTCGCGACCAGATACATACTCTTTCCGCCTTGTTTGACGGTCTCTTCTATCCCCAGTTCAAGCAGTTTTCTGCCGAGACCTGTCCCCCTTAATTCTTCTTCTATTGCAATGCCGTCACAGATGAACTCACCTTCTCTCTTCGCCAGTACAAAAGCACCCACGAGTCCCCCCTCCAGATCTGCAATCTGCCAGCACTTGACCAGATCTGTCGGTACTTCCTCCATGTCTTCTTCTGTGAATTCCAGCTCGTTTTTGATGAAGAACGGCACCAGTCTTTCATAATTGTCTGTTTCGCTGATTATGTATTGTTTCATCTTTCCTGCGATTTCCTAATCGTAATTCCAAGTTTTCTCATCGACGAAAATGTCCAGTCTCTTCTTCAGAACGCCGAATTTCAGCGGCAGCTTCTCACCGTGCTCTCCATCGATATCTGTAGGGATATCTTCTTCGGATTCGATGGTCAGACTCGGTGTCTGGAAGTAGATGACGTGCTTGTTGTTAGGATGTCTTCCGCTGATGACTTCCATGAGCAGAGGCCCGAATTCCAGCAGCGGCATCTTGCGAAAGGCGAGAACATCCAGCTTGCCGTCGTTCATCTTTGACTGTGGCGATAATTTCCTGAATCCTCCTGCCGATTCTCCGTTGCACACGGTGATGAAGTAAATCTCTTCATCCATGACCTCGTCAGGCGTCGTCATTCTGACTTTGATTGGATGCACCTGATTCAGTTCCGTCGCAGCTCTCAGATAATAGGCCAGCGGTCCGATGGCGTTCTTCACATAAGGGTCTGTCTTCTGGCTGACATCCACCATCGCTCCCATGGCCGCGACATTAATAAAGTACTTGTCGTTTACCGTTCCTACGTCTGCCTTTGTCGTCCTGTCGCCCAGAGCGATTTTCAGGGCTTCGTTCATATCCGAAGGCAGCTCGTAGTAATAGGCGAAGTCGTTGGCCGTTCCCGCCGGAATCAGGCCGAGGGGCAGATGAATATCGTGCCGCAGCATGCTGTTGACGCAGATGTTGAAGGTCCCGTCGCCGCCGCAGGCTATGATTCTGTCGTATTCGTTTTCGTCGATTTCCTGCAGGGTCTTGTCGATCCATATGCCTCTCTGGGCTCTGACCGCAGTGACCTGAAATCCCTTCGCCTGACACTCTTCGATGATGTGATCCAGATTGCTCCTGAACAATCCGTTTCCTGAGTAAGCATTGTAGTAAAGCAGAACTTTGCTTTTATCTGTTGCTCCCATCTGTTGCCTCCGTCCCGTACTTCAGCGTACGATAATAATCGTAGTCAGCTCTCCTGTGGAGAACGCTCCTGACTGCACCGATCAGATAGAGCGATCCTGTGAAAAGGATGACATCATAGTTTCCTTTTTCTGCCTTCTGGTGAGCAGCTTCCACTGCTTCTGCCGGACTGCCGCAAACTGCCAGTATGTTCAGCGGTTTGCCTTCAGGATCTCTCGTTTCTCTTATATACTGCGCAAAAGTTTCCGCAGCCATGGCTCTTCCTTCATATTCAGGCTGCGTGGCGATAAAGTCGCTGCTGATGCCTGCGAAATGAGCCAGTACTTTCTCTGTTTCTTTTTTCTCGACCATGCCTGCTACGATGAGGGTCTTTTTGTCCGGAAAGACATCCGCCATGGTCTGCTGCAAAGCCTCCGCTCCTGCATCATTGTGAGCGCCGTCCAGAACCACATAGGCGTTCCAGTCCTTTGCCGGCCCCTCTTCTTCCCTCTCCGGGCTGAAGATCACTTCGAACCTGCCCGGCTGGATGGCTTCCCTGATGCCGGCGTAGAGCTGCTGCCTGCTGATCTGTACGTCTCTGTTCTGCCTCATCACTTCAATGGTCGCCAAAGCTGTTTTCAGATTTTCAGCCTGATGACGTCCGATCATCCTTGTGATGACTTCACTGTAATCCGTATGCCAGAGCTCCATGCTCACCTGCTGTCCTTCCGGCGAGATCCAGTCTGTTGAAAACCTGATCTTCGAGACATCGTACAGTCTGCTGTCCATCTCATAGGCGCGTCTTGCCACAACAGCCGCAGCATCATGGTCTTTCACGTTGGAGATGACCGGGCATCCTTCCTTGATGATGCCCGCCTTATTCCATGCGATTTCTGCCAAAGTATCTCCCAGCACATGCATATGGTCAAAGGCAACACTGGTGATGACACTTGCCAGCGGTTTCTCGATCACATTGGTCGCATCGCCGATTCCGCCCATGCCCACTTCCAGGACAACATAGTCCGGGTTCTTGCTTTTGAAGAACAGGAAAGCAGTGGCCATGACGACTTCAAACTCCGTCGGAGAATCAAGGCCGTCTTCAACCATCTCGGCTGCTTTCGCCAGCGCCTGGTCTCCGTACAGTTCCAGTTCTTCATCGGTGATCATTTCACCATCGCACTGAATGCGCTCATTGAACTTCTCAATATATGGTGAGATGTACAGTCCAACCTTGTATCCGCATCCTGCCAGACCTTTTTCGATGAACTTGCATGTGGAGCCTTTGCCGTTGGTTCCGGCTACATGTATGTACTTCATCCCATGGTGGGGATTTCCAAGTCTTTTTAAGAGCTCACTAACCCGCTGCAGACCCAGAACGCTTCCGAATCTGTCGAATTCGTGGAATTTATCTACTGCTGTTGTCATATATCACTGTGCCCGGTTCCGGGCGTCTTTCATTACTTGAGTTTTGCTTCGACGACTGCCAGTCTGTCTGCTACTTTGGCCAGCATCTCTTCGTACATGACCTTCTTGGCTTTTTCTTCTTCAACCACCTTAGCCGGTGCTTTGCTGATGAAGCCTTCGTTGGAAAGCTTGCCTGCTGCGCGCTTGACTTCTCCTTCGAGACGTTTCTTCTCCTTGGTCAGTCTGTCGAGCTCGGCCTTGTAATCCATCAGCTCATCCAGCGGGATATAAACTTCCGCACCATCCACAACGGCAGACATGGTCTCTTCCGGAACATCCTTCTTATCATCAATGAAGGTGATTTCGGTGATGTTTGCCAGATTCTTAATGTAACGTTCGCCAGCCTTGACGACAGTCTCTCTGCCCTCTGCGCAAAGGATCACTGCAGACAGTTTCTTGCTCGGTGCAGCTTCTGCTTCCGCTCTGATATTTCTGATTGCCTTGATGACGGACATTGCCATCTCAAGTTTTTCTGTTTCTTCCGGGAATGTCAGTCTCTCATCGAATTGCGGCCAATCCGCTCTGATGATGAAGTTGTTCGGATTATCTTCTTTGGCTTCACCGTGAGGCAGGTAGCTCCAGATTTCTTCTGTGATGAACGGCATGAACGGATGGAGCAGGGTGAGAACGCTCTTCAATACTCTGACGAGAACGTATCTTGCAACCTTCTTGTCCTCTTCATCGTCACCGTAGAGTCTGCCCTTGACGATCTCAATGTACCAGTCGCAGAACTCGTTCCAGATCAGATCGTATGCTCTCTGTCCTGCAAGCGCCAGATCGTATCTCTCCATGGTGTCTGTCATGTACTTGGCAGCATCGTTGACTCTGGATAGAATCCATTTGTCTTCGTCTCTCAGGTTGCCTGTCAATGCCGCATCGTTGCAGCAGGCTGCGCCGCAGCAATCATCGCAGCACTTAATCATCGGCAGGAAATCTCCCTCTTCATCCTGCAGATTCATGATGACGAATCTGGATGCGTTCCAGAGCTTGTTCGCGAAGTTTCTGGCTGCTTCCAGTCTGTCTTCCTTGAATCTCATGTCATTACCAGGCGTGATACCTGTTGTGAGCATGAACCGTAGCGCGTCTGCGCCGTACTGGTCTATCACTTCCAGCGGATCGATGCCGTTGCCCAGAGATTTACTCATCTTGCGTCCCTGCGCATCACGGACCAGTCCGTGAACGTAAACATCATGGAATGGCACACTGCCGGTTGTTTCCAAAGCAGAGAATACCATTCTGACAACCCAGAAGAAGATGATGTCGTAACCTGTAACGAGCACATCCGTCGGATAGAAGTACTTGAAGTCCTCCGTCTCCTCCGGCCATCCCATTGTGGAGAATGGCCACAGTGCTGATGAGAACCAGGTATCCAGAACATCTTCATCCTGTTTTAAGTTCTCACTGCCGCACTTCGGGCAC
>SVCS01000056.1:0-4675 GCA_015058205.1 Clostridiales bacterium | reverse complement strand
TTGACCCATGCCTTACGGCATTCATAACGATCCATGCCTTCATACTTACCGGCAACTTCGTTCATGGTTGCATCTTCATTGATACAGCAAACAACAGGCAGGTTGTTTCTCTGCCCTACCATGAAGTCGTTTTCATCATGAGCCGGCGTAATCTTAACGGCACCTGTTCCCTTCTCAGGATCAGGGTAAATGTCTGTGATGACTGGTATTTCCTTACCTACCAGCGGCAGGATAACGTTCTTTCCTACCAGATCCTTATATCTCTCATCGCTTGGGTGTACGGCAATCGCTACGTCACCGAACATCGTCTCCGGTCTTGATGTGGCGACGACGATTCCCTCGCCTCCATCTGCACCCGGATATCTGAAGTACCAGTAGGATCCTGTCTGGTCCTCATGTTCCACTTCCGCGTCGCTCAGTGACGTTCCGCACTGCGGACACCAGTTGATGAGTCTGTTTCCTCTGTATATGAGACCTTTGTTGTACAGCTGAACGAAGAAGTGTCTGACCGCCTTGTTGCAGCCTTCATCCATGGTGAATCTCTCACGCTCCCAGTCGCAGGAGTCGCCAAGCTTACGGCACTGTTTTGTGATCTTGCCGCCGTATACTCTCTTCCAGTCCCATGCGCGTTTGAGGAACTCCTCACGCCCGAGGTCTTCTTTTTCTTTTCCTTCTTCCTCTCGAAGCTTCGCTACGACCTTGACTTCTGTCGCAATGCTTGCATGGTCGCTTCCCGGAAGCCAAAGAGCACTGTAACCCTGCAGTCTCTTGAATCTGGTCAGAACATCCTGAAGGGTCTGGTCCAGGGCGTGCCCCATATGAAGCTGGCCCGTGATGTTTGGAGGCGGCATAACAATCGTGAACGGCTTCTTGTCCGGATCTCTGTCCGCACGGAAAGCGCCGCTCGTCTCCCACGCCTCATATATTCTGTCTTCAAAATCTTTCGGGTCGTATGTCTTCGCTAAGTTCTTTTCCATTGTGTTTCCTCAATTCTCATGATGTACATCCGCAGGCCACTGCGGCCTTCCTATAGTTGTCCGCATTATAAAACGATACAATTATACGTTGTGATTATATCAGATAATTTTGGGAGTATGCGGTTTCTAACAGTATTTTAAGGAAGCCCCATATATAGGTAGGCAAAGGCAGGACAGCACGGCAATAAAACAGGAGATCCTTTCGGATCTCCTGTCCTTATCAAACAAACATGCCTTTTCCTTAAAAAAACTATATCTTGCGATTCAACACGATAATGCATTACATAATATTATTGATTGTTTCTCCTGCGCATCAGCAACGCTGCTGCAACGATGAGCAGAAGAGCGCCGCAACCACCTGCAATAAATGGCAATGCCGAACGACCTGATGAGATCTCTTCATCATTTCCAGCCAGAGGCGCTTCCGGATCATCAATGTCAACGTAATCCTTTGGCGCTGCCTTTGGCGCATCGTTATCTCCTATAGCGGCAGTATTGGTTCCGTTATCTGTTGCGCCTGCAGCATTCTGTCCCACTGCACCCTGAGTCGCCTGTCCTGTCTGACCGTTACCATTTGCTGAATTGTCATTTTCATCTGTTTGTACACCACCGGATTTTCCCGTGTATGTGTACGTGAAAGTGAATACATTCTGTGATTCATCTTTTGTCAGTCTTTTGCCTTTGTTGTAAGCGTCAGGCAGGTATTTCTCTACGTACTTATAAGAGACGACTGGTTTATCACCGACCATTCCGTAGTATGTGTCGCTCGGATGGAGTTCGGTTCCGTCCTTTGCTGACACATAGTTTACTGTATAAGCGACCATGCCGCCTTCGAGACCATATGCAACTTCGAAGGCCATATCCTCATCAACGGTTATTTGTTTGGATGTGATGTTCGACCACTCGTCATTATCGTGTCCTGTCAGTCTAAGGCCCTTGGCGTAGTACTCTGGATTGTCCAGATGAAAATCCAGTTTATCCAGGCTGATTATAATTTTCTCTCCCGCAGGATATGTTTTAGTGATCGTCTTAGTGTTAACATCGGATCCGAAGTGGCCCTGCAGTCCTGCATAGAATGTCACTGTATAACCATAGGCTTTGTCCTTGTCAACGGTTCCATAGGAAGTAATCGTGCCGAAGGTCAGCAACATTACAAAAACGATTATCGCAAGTCTCATTTTTTTCATTCCTGCTCACCTTCCTTCCGATCTCTTAACCAGCTCATTATCGTGAGCAGCGCTAGAAGTGCTGCCAACGTCATGATGGCAATCAGCATCAGCAGATTTGAATCATCGCCTGTGCTTGTAGCACCGCTTACCTTATTTGTAGTCTTGCCGGCATTCTCCAGTTCAACAGCATAGGCGACTTTGAGCTTACCATAAGTGTCCATGTAATCGTTCACTTCTGTTTCGCCATCGAATTTGACATATAGCTCGGTGTAAGCTTTCTGTTTCGGTTTCAGTTTCTGGATAAAAAACCATTCCTTCGTGGCGTTTGTCGCCTGGTGCAGTCCTTCCATTCCGGCCACTTTCGTATCGCCGCCGACCTCCTCATTGCTGAAGAGCACCTGCCGCTCACCATTTGGTTTGATATGGGTAAGCCTGAAGGTATAGCCGCCATTCTGAGTTCTGTCGAAGCTCTCTTCCAGAGTCTGCAGCACATCACTGTTCATGTACCAGTAGGTCGTATCCTTATACTTGTTCTTGAATTCGACCAGGAATGTTACATCGTCACCCGGTTCCAAACCGCTGATGGATGTAGCGATCGTATCGTCATGGAAATCTTCTGATTCGATCGTACTTCCTCCGTCAAACCAGCAGTGTCCATCCACCTTTTTCTTTTCCGCATTTACGGTCACTGTCATCCCAAGCAAAAGCACCAGCGCCATGGTAAGGATCATTACTGTTTTTCTTATCTTCATGTTCACGCCTCCTTACTTCACATGGATCTGGCCGCCCGACGCGGAAACATTTTCTACACCCCACAGGCTGTCTATGGCGTCATTCACATTATGCGTCTGTATTGCCTGCACATTTGCTTCGATGTAGAAAGTGTAGTTATCATAATCGTATGTGTAGGTGTAGATGGTAATTTTCTTATCACCATCATCGACAACTTCCTCTTCCTGCTTCATGTGATTATCGTCCACAATTGAACTGTCGATCGTCAGCTGGTTGAACAGAAGCGCCGATGGATTCAGCTTGTCTGATTCCGCACCAGGGAGCATCTTCGTCAGATAGTAGGTGTCTGACTCAGGAGTGTGCTCCTTCGGATTGATCTGCCATGCTCCGGTGTTGTAGGCCTTTACATTTTTGTTCTCATCCTTGTAATCCAGTCTGATCAGAGCAGGGTCCATATAGGTGGCTTTCTTTCCCTCCGGATCAACCCAGTATTTTCTGATCGTCAGACGAACGTACTGATCAATGTTTTCACCGTTTGCAGCACTGATCTCTTCCTTATATGTTCTTCCCGGCTCTACAACTCCCGGCGTTCCGAGTTTATAACCGCTCAGATCACTTTTATGGTCATCGTTTTTGTAACCCATGTACTCGAGAAGATTCCCATGGTATTTCGCATCGCGTGCCTTACCATTATCATATCTGTGTACTGAAGTAATCACGTTTTCTCCATGGCATACATCAGTGCCATTCTCAATCAGATGCACTTGAAGATGATCCAGTTCGAAATCCGCTATGTAGTCTTCACTGAAGATCGTAAGCTTGGCATTTGTTCCTATGATGCCCCCGCAGAGAACTATTAGGGTCGCAGCGAGGAGGGCCAGTGTGCGGCCTGATGCTTTCTTTGTTTTCTTCATCGCTTATTCCCCCTCTCCCGGCAGTGGCGCAGGTGCTATAACCTCTGAAATATCATCCCAGCCATCCGGAGTTGCCAGCTTTTCGCCATTGTAAACAGCCTGCGAACTCTCATGCACAACGGTAATCTCAAAGCTATGATCCGGTTCCTCACCTTCCCATTTAAACAACATTTTAGCATTTATCGCTGAGGTTTCCTGGTTTGGCTTAAGCACTTTCTTGTAGTAGTACCATTTCACACCCTGACTGTCTTTAGCAACAGCCCAATCATCAGTATCATACGATGGATTACCCTCCTTGAAATACTGAACTCCTTCACCCAGGATCGCAACTCTTACGATCATATTAGTCTCGCCGGTATTCTTGATCGTGATAACTTTCTCTTCATGATCGTTGCCTTCTTTTAACTCTGTCTTACCTCCAAGATTGAGCGTAGCACCTCCTGATGCATCCTCATAATCACTGAAGTAAGCCAGAGACACCCCGACTGTCACGGACAGACAGAGTACCAAAGCGAATATAACTAAAATCTTTTTTTTGATCTTTTTCATCTTTTAGTCCTCCTTTCTGTCTTTCTGTTAACGGGGTTCGTCTTGCTTGTCGGCGCCGACGCTCCATTTATATTTTCCATCGGAGCTCTTGCCTACGTTGTTGATGATACCGCTTCCTGTGTTAGTCCTTTTCTGTGTATTATCGATCGAGACCGTCCAAACAGGGTATCCATTATTGTATACCTTGGTAGCGTTCACCGTTTCACCAGGACTGTAGTTGCTGCTGTAGATTTCCTTGACCTCTACGGTCGTCGCATCTATTGGTATTTTTTCCACCTCTACCGTCTGAGCAGTAACTTTAGCTTTATCGAACTTCACACTTGCTGACCTTGTC
>SVCS01000123.1:1676-2759 GCA_015058205.1 Clostridiales bacterium | reverse complement strand
GATGAAAGATATCCGGATTCCTGCTTTGTAGAAGATCCGGCGCTCATCACAAAGGCATGCGCAATCATCACAAATCCGGGCGCAGAGTCCAGAAACGGTGAAAAGGATGAGATCATCGGTGCTATCAAGAAGTTCTTCCCGGAAGACAAGATTGAGTACATCAAAGACCCGGGCACGCTGGAAGGCGGCGATGTCATGATGGTCGATGATACATTCTATGTTGGTCTTTCCGCAAGAACAAACGAGGAAGGCATCAGACAGCTGGGAGAGATTCTGAACAAGTACGGTATGAAGTGCGTTCAGGTTCCCCTCGAGAAGGTTCTGCACCTGAAGACAGGCGTCAACTATCTGGAACACAACAACATGCTCGTTGCCGGCGAATTCATCACAAAGCCTGAATTTGAGCAGTACAATAAGGTCGTTGTTCCTGAAGAGGAAGCATACGGCGCAAACTGCATCTGGGTAAACGAAACAGTTATCGTACCGGAAGGATATCCATCTGTACTGAAGGCAGTTCAGGACCTCGGATATGAGACACTGATCGTCGATACATCAGAGTTCAGGAAGATCGACGGTGGACTGTCATGTCTGTCACTCAGATTCTGGGCATAATCTGAAATCATATTGTTTCTGAAATCATACTAATCGTGAGGTGAATAAAATGCAAACCAATCAGAAAACTCTAGGCATGCTGCCTCTGGTCTTATTCTCAGTAGGCTGCACTCTCGCATCAGGAGTATTCGCTCTTTCCGGTGACTTCGCATACGCAGGTGCATACACACTTGCCACACTCATTGGCTGGGGCATCACGTTCGTAGGAATGCTTGGCCTTGTTGGCTGCTTCCTCAGACTGACAATCGTCAAACCCGAACTAACATCCGGCATCTACAGTTACGCACGCGCAGGATTCGGTGAGTACATCGGTTTCAACTCCGCATGGGGATACTGGCTCTCGGCGATTCTCGCTTATGTAACATTTTCAACAGGATTCCTGGGATCACTGTCGGAGCTGCTGCCTTTCCTTGGGGACGGCATGAACTTAGCATCCCTCATTATTGGTTCCATCATCCTGTGGCTGCTTGT
>SVCS01000123.1:0-1576 GCA_015058205.1 Clostridiales bacterium | reverse complement strand
ATGGCAGGTGTAATGGAATACATCGTAGGTCCATGGGGTGCGCATCTTGTCAATATCGCAGCAGTAATATCCATCGGCTGCGCTCTGCTGACATATGTTATCCTCTGTTCCGATTCAGCATTCGGACCTGCAAACATGAAGTGCTTCCCTAAGATCTTCGTTAAGAGGAACAAGAAGGATCAGCCGATGTACTCGATCATCTTCAGCGCACTCTTTGTTGAGCTGTTCATGATCGTTGCAACGATAAATTCAGCTTCATACCAGAACTGCTACTATCTGTCCACCATCGCCATCATGATCCCATACATGCTTTCTGCATTCTATGCATTCAAGCTTTCATGCACCGGGGAACTTACCGAAGGTCTTGGCGGCAACGGTAAGGTCTGGACTTGGATTGCAGCCATCATCGGTTCCATCTACGGAATCTGGATGCTGTACGCATCATCGTTCTCATACATTCTGGTATGTGCTCTTATGTATCTGCCGGGAGTTATCGTTTACATCATCAAGAGAAGAGAAGAGGGCGGCCCGATCTTCCCGAAAGTATACGACAAGGTTGTATTTATCGTGCTGTGTGCACTGTTCGTACTGTTCTTCGTACTCCTGGCATCAGGAAATCAGTTCGTCCTTTCAGGATTCTAAAGGCAAAGACAACGCTTATGCGGACTGCCGGAAATCCCGGCAGTCCGTTTGTCATGAAAAAGCAGCGATGCTTTTGCAGTTGACATTTGCAGTATAAAAGACTATTATTGACGGGTATTCGCTTTTTTGAGGCAGGGGGTTAGAGCAATTCTATCAAGAGAGGTAAAGCAATGGAGATAGAACTGAAGTACAATATTCCTGACAAAGAAACAGCAAACCAAATCTGGGAAAACCATCTTTTTGCTGATTTTGAAGAAGAGGGAACCAGAGAAGAAATACAGATCGACGCCAGATATTTCGACACAGACAGTTTCGATCTTGCCAGAAATGAAATCGCGTACAGAATCAGACGCGAGGGAGACCGTCTTGTTGCAGCACTCAAATGGAAAGGTCATTGCGAGGACGGACTGCATGTAAGAGAAGAGATCAACGTTCCGGTACAGGATGATGCACCTGATCTCGATGTGTTCCATGAAAGCAGCGTTGGATGTGAAGTATACAAGTTCGCTGAGGGAAAAGAACTCAAGTGCATCCTGCAGACATCATTTCTCCGCAGGAAGTTCAGAATCGATACCGGAACCGGATTGTTTGAGTTTTCCATCGACAGCGGGGAAATCGTCACCGATTACGGAGTTCAGCCAATCAGCGAAGTAGAGGTTGAACTGTTTTCCGGAGAGACAGAGGAAATGGTGGAAATCGGCAAGCGGCTTCAGGAGGAGTACGGACTCGAGGAGGAGAACAAGAGTAAGTACTACCGCGGCATTCTGATGATTGAGGAAAACCGCGCATAAAACAGCATTTGGGAGGGGCGCAGGCGCCTCTCTTTTTTTAGGCTTTTGTCCTTGTAAATCAAGGGCAAAAGAGGTATAATTATTTGCACTATATGTAAAAAACCGAGGAGGAAACATATTAATGAAATCAACATTTATTTCAA
>SVCS01000055.1 GCA_015058205.1 Clostridiales bacterium | reverse complement strand
AACGAGGACAAGACTGAGCTGAAGTACTTCGTGTCTACACTGAACTGCAACAAAGCCTTTGCGCGGGATGAATTCCAAATAGTGAAGCAGCGTTTTGATAAGGAAGGCGGCATCGTTGCTTTCCATGGATACCAGAGCTTCAAACAAGGGGAAGTCACTCCGCAGGAGGCGCATGAGATCGGGCTCCGGCTGGCAGAAGAGTTATGGGGCGAGCAATTTCAGGTCGTGATCGCAACGCACGTGAATACAAAGTGCGCTCATAATCACTTCGTCATCAACTCCGTATCCTTTAAGGACGGCAAGCGATACCACGACTGCAGGGAGACCTATCAGATGATGCGTGAAGTCAGTGACCGGATTTGCCGGGAGCGCGGTCTTTCGACGATCGACAAGCCGAGAGGCAGAGGCGTCAACCAGTATCTGTATAAGATGGAACAGGCCGGTATGCCGACCAGACACAATGTGGCAAGGCAGGCCATTGACGAAGCCGTTGCGCTGTCGGTCAACATGGAGGAGTTCAAGTCAGAACTCAGAAGGCGCGGCTATCAGCTGCACTTTGATCCCTCAAGAAAGTACTGGGGACTCGTTCCGCCGGGCTGGAAAAAGACGATTCGGCTCCATAAGCTGGGGGATGACTATACCAGAGAGCGGATCGAAGAGCGGATCGCGGATAATGACATCGGTATCCGTGCCGTACGACTCCGGCAGCAGTATCACATCCCGAACAACTACAGTCTGAAGAGACGGATCGACCGCATCATGGGACGGTCCGGGCTGGAGAAGCAGTATCTCCGTTATTGCTATGAGCTTGGCTATCTGCCGAAGTACCGACAGAGCCCAACGAAACTTCATATCGCTCTGAAGGAAGATCTTCTGAAGTGCGATCAGTACAGTGAGCAGGCGAAACTGCTCAGCAGGTACCACATCAGCACTGACGAGGATCTTTCTTTGCATGAGGCGAAAGTGGAAGAGAAAATGGCGGACATCACGGCCAGAAGGGATGAGCTGCGCAGGAAGGCAAGACGTGTGCTTCCGGAAGAAGAGATCGCGGAAACAAAAGAGCAGATCAAAGTGCTTACGTCAGAACTGAAGCAACTGCGCCGGGAAGTGAAGGTGTGCAGCCAGATCCGGGAGCGGTCGGGACATGTGAGAGAGAATCTTGCAACCATCGACCGTGAACGGCAGAAGCAGAAGGAACAGGAAAGGTAAAAAGAATCAAAGAAAGGAGTGATGAAAGATGAATCCGGGAGGAGACGCAGCGGAACAAATCGTCAGACTATCGCTGGAAGGTGTGGAGGTTGCAGCAAAGATCTCAGGCAACGGAGCCAAGAACATCGGCCTGCTTTTGTACGCAGTCCTGAAACAGGAACAGAAGACAAAAGGCAAGGCCAGGCTCACCAGTATGCTGAAATCCGGTAAAGATCTGAAGGTATTCACCATCCGGCAGGAGGATCTGAAAAAGTTCTCTCAGGAGGCAAAGCGGTATGGCGTGCTGTACTGCGTGCTGAAGGATAAGAACAATCCGGATCCAAAGGCAGCCGTGGATGTGATCGCCCGTACAGATGATGCGGCTAAGATCCAGCGCATCACGGAGCGGTTCCGTTTCGCTACAGTGGATCAGGGCAGCGTAACGACGAACATCGAAAGAGAAAAGGACAGGGTGTTTCCGAAGAACGCGCCACAGAAAGAGCAAAGGCCGGACCCCATTTCGGCAAGGACAGACCGCGGCCCTCTGTCCGCGCCAGACTCGAAGCAGGACGGCCGATCAAATGGGAAGACTGGGGAGCAGACTAGACCTTCAGTGAGAGAAAAACTCGGACAGTACCGGGCAGATCATGAGCGCGCGAAAGCTGAGCGGAATCGCGCCAGAGCAAAGACACTCGATCCGAAGACAAGCGAAGCAGTCAGAAACGCAGTGAAATCGGTGCCGGTCAGGAAGGCACCGGGAAAGGACAGGTAACCTATGACAGAACGCGAAAACAACAGAGAAGAGATCACGTTTGAGATCAAAGAGCACATTGCGCTGCTCAACACGAGTGAGACCGGGTGGACCCGCGAGGTCAATCTGGTGTCCTGGAACGGAACAAAGCCCAAGGTGGATGTGAGAGAATGGGATCCGGATCACAAGCGCATGTCCAGAGGCATCACACTTACCGAAGCAGAGGCAGAGAAGTTCGCCAGAGCCATCGGTCAGAGAATGCTGGAAAAGCAGAAAGCAGCGCAGGCAAAGGAGTCTCATGAAAGATGATCGGGAGATCCTCATCGCTTCGCTGATCGGCATACTCCCGGTGGTATGGATCGCGCTTCTGATCGCGCCATACTGGAGCGGAAATCTGTTTGAGGTGTTTCGGCAGATCGATGAGATCTTCGCCCGGCCTTTGCAGATCCGGTGGACAGAGGACAGCTTTCGGGCTGTCCTTTTCTGCCTTTTGGCATACGCGATGGGAATCTTTATCTGGCTGTCGTCCAGGAAGAATTACAGGCGCGGTGAAGAACACGGATCCGCCAGGTGGGGCGATGCCATAGCTGTGAACCGAAAGTACAGGCAAAAGCCGGACAACATGAACAAGATCCTGACACAGCATGTCCGGATCGGGTTTGATGGAAAGAAGCACCGGAGGAATCTGAATGTACTGGTCATCGGCGGCAGCGGCGCGGGCAAGACCAGGTTTTTTGTAAAGCCGAATGTCATGCAGGCAGCGGAATGCAGCATGGTCATTCTGGATCCGAAAGGAGAGATCCTTCGCGATACCGGCCGGATGCTGATAGACAAGGGCTACTCCTTACGCGTATTGGATCTGATCTCCATGGAGAGAAGTCATTGCTACAATCCCTTCGTCTATCTGAGAGACGATAACGACGTGCAAAGGCTGGCGACGAATCTGTTCAAGTCCACGACGCCAAAAGGAGCGCAGTCGAGCGATCCCTTCTGGGACACATCAGCCCAGATGCTTTTGCTCGCTTTGATGTTTTATCTGAAGTATGAAGCGCCGTCTGACGAGCAGAACTTCGCCATGGTCATGGAGATGCTTCGCGCCGGGGAAGTGGATGAGGAAGACAACGCACCGAGTGCCCTGGACTCCCTGTTCAGTGATCTGAGGCAGACGGACCCGGGACACATCGCGCTGAAGTACTACGATGCCTATCATTCCGGCGCGGCAAAGACCCTGAAGTCGATCCAGATCACTCTGGCTGCGAGACTGGAGAAGTTCAATCTGGAGAGCGTAGAGAAGCTGACGATCACAGATGAGCTGGAACTCAACACCCTTGGGGAGAAGAAGACAGCACTCTTCGCCATCATCCCGGACAATGACACGTCCTTCAACTTTCTGGTGTCCATTCTGTACACACAGCTTTTTCAGCAGCTGTTTGAACTGGCGGATAAGAAGTACGGCGGCAGCCTGCCTTTGCATGTGCAGTTCCTTCTGGATGAATTCCCTAATATCGCCATGCCCGATGATTTTCAGAAGATCCTTTCGACCATGCGATCCAGAGGTGTTTCGGTCAGCATCATCCTGCAGAACCTGACGCAGCTGAAAGCGCTTTACGAAAAGGACTGGGAAAGTGTTGTCGGCAACTGTGATGAGTTCGTTTATCTCGGCGGCAATGAACAGGCGACTCACAAGTATGTCAGTGAGCTGATGGGAAAAGCAACCATCGACACGAACACTTACGGCAGGAGCTTCGGCAGGAACGGCAACTACTCAAAGAATGATCAGAACACCGGACGGGAACTCATGACGCCTGATGAAGTGCGAATGCTGGACAACCAGTACGCGCTTCTTTTTATTCGCGGAGAGCGGCCGGTGAAGGATCTGAAGTATGAGATCTTGAAGCATCCGAACGTAGCGCTGACAGCAGATGGTAAAGCAAAACCGTATACTCATGGAGACGCGAGCGGAGCCGTAAACACGATTGCGCTGACCTTCGACGCAAAGCCACCAGAGAATATGCCGGAGATACTGGACATGGGGTATGAACTGTTGTCGGAAGAAGACGTGGAAAGACAAATAGCATTAAAGGAGAAGGAGGAGAAAAGCATCAATGGAAAACAAGAGTAGAATCATCAACCTAAACGGGAGCACCAGTTCCATGAGACTGGGCCTTATGGTGTATGTGGCAGTCGTGCTGTGCTTTACAGTCTGTGCAGGAATCTGCTACGCGGCAGGGGATCCAATTCAGACGGTCAACAATCTGTCAAACTTCATCTTCAGTCTGATCAGAGCCATTGGTCTGATTTTGCTTGGACTTGGCATTATGCAGGTCGGTCTGTCGCTGAAGTCGCATGACCCAAGCCAGAGAGCAAATGGTTTTCTGACATTGGCAGGGGGGATTATTATCACGTTCACTAAAGAGATTCTGAACATGATTGTTGGATGAGAACGGGCAGAATTTCTGCCCACTACATTTCTTGACTACTATCAATTGATAGTATATAATATCAACAGACAATAAAGGGGAAGAGGTGATTAACATACTTTTACACTGTCGCTCCGAGCGTTCCACAATTCGAAACTTATTAAAGGAAACAAGGGATATTCTTCTAAGTCCGAATTTTAATATAGATACAGATTATATCTTAATACAATCCTCCAAAGAAGATTTTGAGTACTCTACATCTGCAACGATGATTGACTTGGATTATGGTGACGAGGATGTTATTGCGACATTATTATCACTGGAAGTGGAGGACTATTCCCATACGTTGATTGATAGAGATAATGATGAGCCTCCATGGTTGTTCGTTTTTGGCAAGGAAATCCAGAAGAAAATGGTTTACATAAAATACAAAATAAGAGAGGGAAAAAGAATAATCATATGCGTATCATTCCATTATCCAAAGGAGGAAATGGAATTCCCATATAAGTGAACAAGAGGAAGGAAAAGGAGGACATAGATATGAGAAAGGAGAATGAGGGCCTATTACAGGACTATCTGATTTGTTCAGATAGTATGGAATGCCCTTTATGCGGAAAAACACATGAAGTGGAGCTGAGAAGACGGAAAACAAAAACAATTGTAAAAAAAGAAATAGTCGAGTATGAAGAAGAGTATTATCGTTGCGAAAACTGTAACGATGAGGAAAACGAATTTGTCACTGCAAATCTTAATAGGAAAAACCTATTAAATGCAAGAAACGCTTATCGTAGATTAAAGCAATTATTGACATCCGACGAGATAATCGCAATAAGAGAAGAATATGGTCTATCACAATTGGATCTTGCATTGTTATTGGATTGGGGAGAAGTGACAATCTCTAGATATGAAAGTAAAGCAATTCAAGACGAAGCGTATGATAACATTCTAAGAAGCATAAAAAAAGATCCTCTTTTGGCATATGAGTATCTTGAGAAGAACAAGGCTAAGTTTTCAAGAGAAAAGTATGACTTAATAAAAAAGAGCATCGACGAGAATCTGGATGAATACGGAAAAGAATACTTGAGTAGAAAACTGTTGGAGAGCAACTATGTTCGTTATTCTGATCCTTCTGATATGAATGGGTACAAAATACTATCTATTGATGTGCTTGAATGTGTTATTTCTTATTTTGCGAAGCGTGTCAGTAACTTGTATAAAGTTAAACTGATGAAGATGCTCTGGTATGCAGATGCATTGTGCTATAAGCGCTATGGTTACGCAATAACTGGGTTAGTTTATCAACATTATGATATGGGAGCGTTGCCAATCGGACACAGGGCAATAATGGACTTGAATAATGTAAAAGTTGTATCGGAAGATGGGTATGATTACACAAAGTATCATGTTCTTCCAAATGAAACCTTAAATTTATCTGTAATAAGTGCTGAAGAGTTGGATATATTGGATCAAGTAATCAAACAATTTAAGGATGTTATTGCACAAGATATCGTAGATTATATGCATGAAGAAGAAGCTTATAGCCTGACAAACTATGGAGAAGTAATTCCTTTTAGTCTGGCTAAAAAAATCCGCGATTTTCAACAATAATACTAAGCCCATTAGCATTCTACGATGCTTAATGAAAAAGTCAGTGCAAAAGCACTGACCCTCCCTTGTCAAAACAAACTGTTTGACGTTAAGTACAAAATCAATATATCAAACAGAGTTGCTTTTTGCAAGGAGATTAGAAGAAAGGAGGATACCAAATGGCTGTACACCATGGGGGAAAAGTAGGCGCCGCAGGTAAAACATTGGCGAGCAAGTCTTCCAGTAAAAGTGCAAAAAGCAAGGCTGGAAAAACATTGGCAAACCACAAAAGCAAATGCCATAGCAATTAGTTGAAACTTCAACGGTCTACACACCTGCAACTACTGATTCAGTAGTTGCAGGTTTTTCTATTATTTAGAACAGGAGGTGAGGAAAACTGTGATCACAAGACGAAATGAGAAGGGAGGGCTGACATGTCAGATTCGTGGGTCGTGCAGAATCTAAACAATGCGCTGAATACGTGGAATGAGAAACTGGCGGAAGTGTGGGAACTTCTGCTGATGTCACCCCAAAGCTTCAAGGGCGGTGGTATATGGAAGGTCATCCTGCAGATCAACGGAGCAGTGCAGGCAATCGGGCTTGCGCTGCTCGTTTTGTTTTTCCTGGTAGGCGTGGTGAAGACGACAGCCAGTCTGACGGAGATTAAGCGTCCGGAACACGCGCTGAAATTGTTCCTTCGCTTTTGCATTGCCAAAGGTGTCGTGACCTACGGACTGGAACTGATGTTGGCGCTCTTTACCATCGCCCAGGGCGTGATGAGCACCATGATGAAGGCTTCTGGAGTCGCAAAGATCGGCAAGGCGACCCTTCCGGACAAGATGGTAAGCGCCATTGAAGAGTGCGGATTCTTTGAAAGCATTCCGCTGTGGGCGGTGACGCTGATCGGCAGCCTGTTTATCACGGTGCTGTCGTTCATCATCATCCTGACCGTGTACGGCCGTTTTTTCAAGTTGTATATGTACACCGCGCTATCGCCGATCCCGCTGTCGTCCTTTGCCGGACAGCCATCTCAGAGCATCGGGATCGGCTTTCTCAAAAGCTACGCAGCAGTGTGTATGGAAGGTGCAGTCATCATACTGGCGTGCATCATTTTCACGAAGTTTGCGGGAAGTCCGCCGGCAGTGGATGGTGATGCTGCGCCGGCTGCCATGGTCTGGAAATATGTCGGAGAGCTGGTGTTTAACATGCTGGTACTGGTAGGCGCCGTCAAGATGAGCGACCGGATCTCAAGAGAACTACTGGGACTTGGATAAAAGAAAGAAGGGAGGCAAACAATTGACAGACAGAATCGTTAGAAAGAACAGTCCCCACCGCCGCAGTCAGCTGCGCAGGCTCGGGGCCTATATCGCAATGATGAAGAAAGAGAGGGAAAAGCATGACAAGAGATGAGTTTATCAGCCGTGTGAAAGAAGAACTGAATCAGATGCTCCCTGAGGAGCTGACAAAGGATCTGGACATCCAAGAGACTGTGGTCCTGAAATCCAATGACCAGAAGCATCATGGCCTGACCTTCAAAAGAGGAGAGAGCGAGGCGGCACCGACCATCTATCTGGACGATTCCTACGCCAGATTTACAGAAGGAGAAGACCTGCATACGCTCACAGCGGAGCTGAAGGATGCCTATCTGGGCAGTCTCAGCCTGCCGGAACCACAGAAGGTGGATTTCGATTACGACAGGATCAAGGACAATCTTACAGTCAGACTGCTGGAAATCAGACGTAATCGTGACTTTCTGGCGACAACGCCGTATATGACCGTTGGTCACGGTCTTGCCATGGTCTGCGACATCAAGATGGATGATGGCGACAAGGGATCCTGGAGGGCGACCGTGACGCAGGGCATGCTGGAAAGCCAGAACTACGATAAGAGAGAACTGTTCATGGCGGCTATGGATAACGCCCAGCTGATCGATCCGCCGGTTCTGGTGGATATGAACCAGGCACTCTTTGCCCATGAAGGCGAGAACCTGATGAAAAGGGGTGAGCCGCTGCCGCCGGAGGATGTGAGCAGCATGTATATCCTGAGCAATACCGCAGGTATGCTGGGATCTGCAGCGCTGTTTTATCCGGATACCCGGGAGCACATTGCGGAGGTCATCGGCGAGAGTTACACGGTGCTCCCGTCTTCCCAGCATGAGGTGTTGATTATCCCGGACTCTGCCGGGATCCCGAGGGAAGACCTTGCAGGTATGGTGAAGACTGCCAATGAGATCGTTGTTGAGCCGAAGGACGTGCTTTCGGATAACATCTTCCATTATGACAGAGATGAGAAGAAGTTCGAGCTTGCCACACCGCAGGCAGAGAAAGGTGCAATCGTTGCTGAATCCGGGAGGTGCTAGCCTTGGAGGTGAAAATCAATAAAGAAATCCGTGAATACACGGAATCGATGTTTTTCGGACTGTCACTGAGGCAGTTCGTTTTTTCTGTGCTGGCATGCCTGATTGCCGTTGGCGTGTATTTTGGACTCAGACCCGTCCTTGGTCTTGAGACCACCAGCTGGCTCTGCATCCTAGCAGCCTTTCCATTCGCCGCGATCGGATTTCTTAAGTACAACGGCATGACTGCAGAGAGATTTCTTCTGGCGTGGTTCCGGAGCACTTTCCTGATTCCGAAGGTGCTGACCTTCGGCAACACCAACGTGTACTACAGACTTTTGCAAGAACCGAAGCAGAAGCAGAAGAAGCCGTTTCACAGACGGGGAAGCAGAAAGAAAGGGGTGAAGAAGAAGCATGATCAAAACGCTAAGTAATATCCTGAAGCAGGACAAAGAAGCCTTTGTCATCCCGAAAAAGGTGCAGGACATGATCCCAATCCACACCATCTGGCCTGACGGGATCTTTTTGAATAGCAAGAACAAGTTCAGTAAAATGTACCGTTTTACGGACATCAACTACGCTGTAGCCTCCCGTGACGACAAGGAGGGGATGTTCCTGGAGTATTCGGAGCTTCTCAACTCTCTGGATTCCGGGAGTACCACGAAGATCACCATTAATAACCGCAGGCTGAACCGGTTGGACTTCGAGGAACAAATTCTGATCCGGATGCAGGAGGACGGGCTCAATGTTTACCGTGAGGAGTATAACCAGATGCTGCTGGACAAAGCCACCGGCAGCAACGCCATCATCCAGGATAAGTACGTGACGATTTCAGTTGTTCGTAAGAATATCGATGATGCCCGCATCTACTTCGCCAGAGTGGGCGCGGATCTGGTGGCGCATTTTGCAAGACTTGGATCCGTGTGTACGGAGATCACCGCGGTGGAAAGACTCAGGATCATCCATGACTTCATGCGGACCGGAGAAGAAACCAGCTTTTACTTTGACCTGAAGGATCACATGAAGAAGGGACATGACTTCCGGGACTATATCTGCCCGGACATCTATGAGAATCACAGTGACTATTTCAAAATCGGAGACCGGTTTGGCCGCGTCCTGCTTTTGCGCGATTACGCTGCGTATATCAGGGATGACATGATCGCGGAGATCACCGACATCAACAGGAACCTGATGCTCTCCGTGGATGTAATCCCGATTCCGACCGATGAGGCGGTGAAATTCGTCGAGCAAAGGCTTCTTGGTGTGGAAACGAACGCCGCCAACTGGCAGAGACGGCAGAACATGAACAACAACTTCTCTGCAGTACTTCCCTACGATATCGAGCAGCAGCGTAAAGAGACCAGAGATTTTCTGGAGGATCTGACCACAAGGGATCAGCGCATGATGTTCGCTGTCATGACGCTGGTGCACACAGCAGATACCAAGGAACAGCTGGATAACGATACGGAGGAGATCATGACGATCGTCAGGAAGAAGCTGTGCCAGATGAGCATCCTGAAACAGCAGCAACTTGACGGGCTGAAAACCACACTGCCTTATGGCACACGTAAGATCGATGCTTTTCGTACACTGACCACGGAGTCGCTGGCGGTCCTCATGCCTTTCCGAGTGCAGGAGGTCTATGACCGTCATGGCATCTATTACGGGCAAAACGTCATCAGCAAGAACATGATGATTGCGGACAGGAGAAGACTGCTGAACGGTAATTCCTTTATCCTGGGCGTATCCGGATCTGGCAAGTCCTTTACGGCAAAGAACGAGATCACCAATCTGATTCTCGGAACGGATGCGGATATCATCATCGTGGATCCAGAGCGTGAGTACGCGCCGCTGATCAGAGCGTTGGGCGGTTCGGTCATCGAGATCTCGGCGACCTCCTCTAATCATATCAACGCTATGGATATGAACAGGGAATACGGAGAAACAGACCCAATCATCGAGAAGTCGCAGTTCCTGCAGAGCCTTTGCGAGCAGATTATTGCAGGTCACAAGTTTGCAAAAGGCCAGCAGTCCATCATTGACCGTTGTACCGAAAACGTTTACCGGTTTTATCAACAAGGCAACTATCAAGGAACACCACCGACGCTGCAGGACTTCCGGGAAGAACTGCTGAAGCAGCCGGAACCGGAAGCAAAGTCTCTGGCACTGGAACTGGAACTATTCACCAGAGGATCCCTGAACACCTTTGCCAAGCAGACCAACGTGGATACGAATAACCGCCTGATCTGCTATGACATCCTGGAACTGGGCGAACAGCTCAGAGCCATTGGAATGCTGGTCATTCTGGATTCCATCCTGAATCGCATTAGACCTGAAGAAACTGTAATAATAGATAGGGAGGTTCAGTCATGGAAAACAACGGGAGCATAGGGACACAGTTCAA
>SVCS01000122.1 GCA_015058205.1 Clostridiales bacterium | reverse complement strand
GGCATTTTCCGCTGCGCTGCAAACTACTGCAAAAGCATTTCACCAAACGTCAGAATCGATACACACGAGAACAACACTACCATGCAAAGGCAAATCGAAAAGGCCGGATTCGAAAGGTGCGGAATCATATATGTTGAGGACGGCTCACCGAGAATCGCATATCAGTGGACAGCAGATTGACATAGAAACAACAAAAGCAAAGGGCCGGACAGGTATCGCAGAGATGCTGGTTCGGCTCTTTTGATATAATGGCTTTTGTGGTAGAGTAATGGCAGAAAAGTGGTGATAATATGCATGAAACATCATTGATTGACTACGCTCTGAATGCAGTAGAAACCAGAGCCGCCCAGATGGGAATACAGGAAGTCAGCGAAGTAGGACTTGTCGTCGGCAAGGCAAAAGCCGTACCGGGCCTCATGGAAAAAGCCTTTCAGATCATTCAGCTGAAACATCCGATGTGCAGGGAGGCTAAGCTTCACTTGGATATAAAAGAAATCCGGATGCAGTGCGCTGAATGCGGGAGAGAGTTTGAAGTGGAGGATGTGATGGGCGATTTTCGGTGTCCGGAGTGTGATAGTGGAAACTGCCATATGATCAGCGGCAACGAGCTCATGGTCAGTTATTTCATTCCGCGAGATTAGAAGGTTCTAATTATATGGTATACTTTAAGATATACTTGGAGGTATTATGAAGGAAGTTCTCATCTATCTGATGATATATGCCGGCAGTGCGCTGATGGCATACAACATATACCGATATATATGTTTCTCCAGAGAGATTCGGAAACACGGAAACTGGGATCAGGAACAAAGGCTCTTATATTTTCCTATATGGCTGCTGATTGTGTTTTTTATTGGGTATCTGGTTGTCGGTATTTTCGGAAATCCGGATCTCGTCATGGCGGGCATCCTTTTTGGCGGGAGCATTTTCGTATTTGTCATGCTCCTTCTCATGCGCCGCACATTTGTCAGGATCCAGGAGAATGAGCAACTTGAGGTGAGACTGTCTGCCGCTGAAGAGGCAAGTAAAGCGAAAACATTTTTCCTGTCCAATATGTCCCATGATATCCGCACACCGCTGAATGCCATTATCGGATATACCACTCTGGCAAACCATGACGGTGTTACGTATGAGGAAAAGAGCGGATATGTTGACAAGATTGGAATGGCAAGCCGGCAGCTTCTGGAAATCGTAAACGACGTGCTGGATATGAGCCGTATTGAAAGCGGAAAGTTCAGTCTCGAGCCGGCCCGTGTGAATCTGGAAAACTGTATACAGGAAGCGAGCGACTTGGTCAGGACACAGCTGGCAGCCAAAATAATCGAATTGTCCGTATCCTGCGATGTTTCGCATAAATGGGTGATGTGCGATAAGGTCATGCTTGACCGCGCCCTGATGAATCTGCTGTGCAATGCGGGAAAGTTCACGGAAGAAAACGGCAGTGTGTCACTGCAGCTGAAAGAGCTTTCCAGCGGTGATGAAACGGGCAGCTATGAGATTCGGGTAAAGGACACGGGCATCGGTATGAGCCCTGAATTTGTTGAGCGCCTGTTTATTCCATTTGAACGTGAACGCACCTCGACGGTCAGCAGGATCCAGGGAACGGGACTTGGTTTGGCAATCACAAAAAATATTGTTGACATGATGGGCGGCAATATCACTGTCCAGACTGAGAAAGGTAAAGGTACCGAGTTTACCATTACCGTTGATTTCCCTCTGGCGGAACCGGAAGAGGAAATCTGTTCTAACGTTGAGGATGAAATTTCATTTGAAGGTATGCGTGCGTTGCTGGTTGAAGACAATATGGTCAACATGGAAATTGCGCAGATGCTGCTTGCTCAGGCAGGATTCCTGATCGAAACAGCAGAGAATGGGGAGATTGCTCTGGAAATGACAGCAGCGTCCGAGCATGGATACTATGATGTGATTCTGATGGATATACAAATGCCGGTTATGGATGGATACATGGCAACAAAGGCAATCCGCAATCTTCCGGATACCAGGCTGGCCAGCATTCCGATTATCGCTATGACGGCAAATGCGTTCCAGGAGGATAAAAAGAAAGCTGAGGAAGTTGGGATGAACGGGCATATCACAAAACCGTTGGATATCCCGAGTATGAAAGCCACTCTGCAGCAAGTACTGAAACATGCAGCACAATAATACGTCACAATAAAGAATGAGATTACAGTTCAAATGAGAAATTTATTCAAGATCAGAGAACTAAGAAATATTCTTCTCTTCCTGCTCGCACTGAATGTTGTGACAATTGGGATCTCAGCATTTGTCAAATGGGACACATACGCCTTGTCACCGGATGGGAAGCGCATCGAACAGGCCTATGCTGTCAAGGCAGGAGTGCAGCTTTTGGGCTATACACCATCCAGAGAGGAAGCTGAGGAAGCAGTAAAAGATATCATCAACGAATACGTTGGTGATATGGTCCTGACAGAAGGCAAAACCAATCTTGACATTCAGTTCGAGAAACTGAAATTCCGCAAACACCTGCAGACCCAGAACGGTCAGGAAATTGCAGAGCAGGTATTACGAAATCCAGACAGTGAGATTATCATTATCGGTACCGTTTTGGAGACGGAAGTCATTGAAAAAGATACGATAATGAAAGAAACCGATGAACTCATGAAAGGGGAGACGGAAGTTCGGCAGGAAGGCGAAGACGGCAAACGCAGAATATCATCAGATGTGGTCATAGAAAATGGCAAGGTGACCTCCAAGAAGACCGTTGAGAAAAAAGTCATCAAAAAAGACAAAGACAAGGTCGTTATGGTTGGTAC
>SVCS01000007.1 GCA_015058205.1 Clostridiales bacterium | reverse complement strand
ATAAGCACGGCTCAGAGAGCCTTCTTTGATGCCCGGGTTCAGAACCTCGTATATCTTTTTTCTCCAATTACTCATAACATTCACCTGCCGATGGAATGATTATAACATATGGTATAATATTAGAGCATCAAATTGGTGCGATAGATCATCATAGGAGATAACCCATGAAAACTTGTCCGAGATGTGATTCTGATAAGGTAGTGCGGGTGGTGACATCCAGCATGATTCTGGCCATTCCGGAGCTTCGGCAGGAAGTAAAAGAAGGGCGAGCTGTTATTTGCCCTGCCTGCATCGGAACCGGCAGCAGCCGAACCTTCCGATGCAAAAGCTGCAAACTGCAGTGGGATGAGAATATGGAAGAGGATATAAGAAGAACGCGAGGCTAACATGTTCCACATCGACAAATTCGAATTTAATACAACCACATCATCACAAGTCAGTCAGCTGCGTCACGACAAAAACAACGTCGGCTTGAACTGGCCTATTGTTTATGTGATCAATAATGACGAAGAGGCATATGTCGGTGAGACAGTTAACGCATCCAGGAGAATTGATCAGCATCTTCAAGTGGAGCAAAGACAGAAGCTCACAGAGATACGAATTATCAGCGATGGTAACTTTAACAAGTCTGTTGCCCTTGATTTGGAATCGTTCCTGATCAAGTATATGGCATCTGATGGAAAGTACATTTTGCAAAACGGGAACAGCGGAATTCATGACCACGAGTATTTCAATAAACATGAGTATCGAGATGAATTTCGAAAAATCTGGAACAAACTTAAAAAACTAGGTGTCGTTAATAATACGCTTGATGAAATAGAAAACTCCGAAATATTCAAATATTCACCATACAAATCATTAGGTGATGAACAGACGGACGCGGTTATCAGGATTCTTCGGTTGCTTGCTGAGAATAACAATAAAGAGATGACGATGATTGTCCGTGGTGGTGCGGGGACAGGCAAGACGATAGTGGCTGTTTTCCTAATGAAATATCTTGCCGACATTAATGATCCAAAATGGCTAGACAGCAGCCAATTCAACGACGAGGCGGAAATGACAGATGTATTTGATGTTTTCATGTCTGATAACATCAAAAACATCAAAAAGATTGGCCTGGTTGTACCTCAGAAATCATTGCAATCCTCCCTGCGGGATGTATTTAAGAATGTGCGGCTTTTGGACAAGAAAATGGTGCTTACTCCAGCGGAAGTTGTTGATGACTTTAAGAAGACCGGGAAGCCTTTTGATCTGCTTATTGTCGACGAGGCGCACCGTTTGCGTTGCCGCTACAGAGGAAATGTTTCTCACCATCCGACGATCATCAACCGGAATAAGTATCTGGGACTGGATGAAAAAATGGGCACAGAACTCGACTGGATTATGCTCTGCAGCAGAAATCAAATTCTCTTTAGGGACGAGCTTCAAACTGTACGTCCATGTGATTTGAGGGAAGAAGAATTCATGGGGATCCTCAAAGACAAGTACAGAGAACCAAAAGCACAAATGGCCCTTGATACTCAGTGGCGTTGTCTTGGCGGAAGTGATTACATAAACTATATGCGTGATATTCTGTCATGCTGTGCAAAAGGATTTCGAGAAATCAAAAATTATGATCTGAAACTGTATAAAAATTGCCATCAGATGTTTGAGGACATTAAAAAGAAAAATGACGAGATGGGTCTTTGCAGGATGGCTGCAGGTTTTGCATGGCCTTGGGACAGGAAGAACACGGATGCATATACAATCAACATCCAGGGACATCAATATCGTTGGAACCGTGTCTATGACAATTGGATCACAACACCGACTGCTCCTGAGGAAATAGGTTGTATCCACACACTTCAAGGGTATGACCTGAACTATGCCGGAATCATTATCGGCAATGATTTGAAATATGACTCAAAGAGTCAGAAGATTATTTCGGATAAAACGAATTACTTTGACGGACTTGGCAAAGCAGGAGTTGCAGACAATCCGGAAGCATTGAAGGATTATCTGTGTAATATTTATTTGACCCTCCTCACACGAGGAATAAGAGGAACATATATTTATGTTTGCGATGATGCTTTACGTGAGTACATGAGCCAGTTTTTTGAAATAGTTGAGTGATATTTATAATATGCAAATTCCACAATCCGAAAAAGTAAATACATCTAGTCTCGCAAGGCTATTTGACAACAAAAGCGAGAGCTATAAACTGTTTTGGTTCAAAGCCATCCTGCATGAAGTCAGTCGCGGAAGAAATGAAATACCATTTCGTGAACTGATTGAACGGATGATCATTGATGCCTGGTACATGGTCAGTGAATATAAACTGAATCTCGGACCAGCTGACACTTTGGAAAAAACAGTGCTTTACATCGCCGATAAAGAAGATTTTCTTCCGACGGAAAAAGAGAATGTGTTGCTGGATTACCTGAGATCTAGCGAGGATCGCCAGTTGCAGGGATTTATGCGCACCTTGTCATTAAATGTTCCGTATCGTCTTCAAGCGCCATTTATGCAGACTCCGGATTCAAAGATTTGGTATAAGCAGGCAGCTATCACAGATTATATCAATGCCCAGAAGGGAATGATGTATACCATAGAGTATGACGGACCCTTAAACAGCCGGATTATCATCACACCGGTTTGGATGGATTATCTGCGCAGCAACTTAGGTATCATCATGGGATGGACAGATTACAATCTTATTCTGTATCTTCAAAGACGTAATCCGACTGTACCCGGCATCTCAAATAAGATTAATCCTCCGCAGGAACGGAAACTGACAGCCGTAAACGGCTACTGGAAATATATGATTCAGCATCAACCCGTGATTGATATTTACACAGGTGATCTGTTAGCTGTCAAAGGAATCTCCATCGATCATTTTGTGCCATGGTCCTATATTGCGAGCGATGAATTGTGGAATCTGATTCCAACCATCAAAAGCGTGAATAGCAGCAAAAGCAATAATCTTCCTGACTGGAAGGTTTATTTCGATCGCCTGGCAAAGACAGAATATGATGCTTATCTTCTGGTTGAGCAGGATGCAAAAGCAAAGCAATTATTCGAAAAATGTTCCCGTGAGAATCTGAACAGTGAAGAGATACGTTTCCGGCTTTATAGGTCAGGCCAGACGAGAGAGCATTTTACTGGTCAACTTGAAGAAATATTGCTCCCAATATATGAATCAGCGAAGAACATGGGATTCCGCGAGTGGGTGTATAGAAGTGAATGAAACTATAAACTACTACAATAAGCATGCTGGCGAGTATTACAAAAACACCATCGGTGCAGATTTTGATCATTTGCAGAGAAAATTTGTATCTTTTTTGCCAGAGAACGCGAGAATCATAGACGTTGGCTGCGGCAGTGGACGCGATGTGAAAGCATTCTGTGATATGGGTTATCGTGCAATTGGCTTGGATGCATCTGAAGAACTTGCTAACGAGGCGAAGAAGAAGTTAGGGATTGAAGTAATTGTTGGTGATATGACAACATGGAAAGCACAGGAACCCTTTGATGGTGTTTGGTGTTGCGCATCGTTGTTGCATTTGCATGAAGATGAAGCAAATGCATTTTTCCAGAACCTGCAGTGCAACTTGAAACCCGATGGCATCCTGTTTATTTCAGTCAAAGAAGGAATCAAGACTGGTTATGATGAGAAGGGCAGATATATGCGAAACTACACCGAGCAAGACTTGAGAAGTAAGCTTAGAAATGCCAGTTTTGAAATCATAGAAATTGATACGTCTGAAGATAGCCTGGGTCGTGATGGGTTTCGGTGGCTGAATGCCTTTTGCAGGTTGAAGTAGTGCGGATGCTGTCATCCAGCATGATCCTGGCCATTCCTGTGCTGCGCCAGGAAGTGAAAGAATGTCGTGCTGTTATTTGTCTTGTCTGCATCGGAACTAGCAGTAGCCGAACCTTCCGATGCAAAAGTTGCAAACTGCAATGGGATGAGGGTTTAAGGAGGAGCAGAGATAAAGGTGCGGAGTAATCCACGCTCTTGTCTTTAATTACGGCAAAAAAGAAGGGGTATAGCAGTGGTGATAACAATGGAATCAGAATGAAGAATAGAGAGAAATGGTATTTTTCCCTGTACTAATCATGTGGAGACGTGCGCACTACTCGTTAGGGAATCTGCTCAAGATGATGAAGTGGTGTCAATTAAGGTCGCTTTGGATGGTATCGAACTTGATCAGGGTAGATATGTACCTCCGGAGAAGCCGACTTATAAGAACATCAAACAGTGGATTCTCGATAAGTATGGCTTCAAAGTGTCAACTCTATATATCGCTCAGATAAAAGATAAAGTAGGCCTTGAGAAACGGAAGAACTACAACCCGGGATCGGGGGAGGGAAAGATTCCGATCTGTCCTCCTGAGAAGGAAGAGGCGATTATGGATGCTTTCAGGCATTATCATTTGATATAAGAGGTTGTTTGATGCGTCGGAAAACTCATGAAGAGTTTATAACTGAATTAGCGGAAAAGAATCCTACTATAATAGCAAGAGGTAGGTACATTAACTGCTCCACGAAGATTGAGTTTGAATGCACAAAATGTGGGCATGTGTGGAAGACTGCACCGGGGTCCCTTGTACACGGGCATGGTTGCCCTAAATGCGCTAATAATATCCGCAAGACTACGGATTCTTTTATAGCGGAAATGAAGGAGTTTAATCCGTATATTGAGGTTGTGGGGGGATACAAAAATGCGAATACTCCCATAGATGTAAGGTGCCGAATATGTGGGAATGAATGGAAAGCAAAACCGGCAAGGCTGTTATATGGTGCGCAATGCATGAATTGCGTAAAGCCGCATACAAGCTTTATGGAACAATTCATTTTGATTTCTTTAAAACAGATTCTCGGCGATGGAAAAGTATTATCGAGAGATACTGAGGCTATGGGGCAAGAATTAGACATATATATCCCAGAATACAAGCTTGCATTAGAGCCGGGTTCTTGGCTTTATCATGAGAAGAAAGCGCATGATACGGATTCGAAAAAGAGGGCGGAATGCGAAAAGGCAGGAATCAGGCTTATAACTGTATATGATACTTATCCTGAAGATTGCGAACCACCGTTTGATAAGGATTGCTTTGTGTATAGCGGTTTTTTGAATGAATATGGTTATGAAAGAATAAAGAACCTTGTAAGCAAAATATTAGGAATATTGGGTTATGACACTTTAAAGCTCGATTGGGGTGTGGTGGCAAATAAAGCATATGAAGCTTGCCATTATAATGCGAACGAGTCGTTTATAAAAGAATTAAGTGCCAAACGTCCGAACATTGAAGTTTTGGAAGAGTATAAAGGTTCAAATGTTCCGATTTTGGTGAATGATAAAACATGTGACCATCCTGCATGGAAGGCAAGGCCATATACTTTACTGAAAGGTAATGGATGCCCGCTTTGCGGAAAGAAACTTGCCGTAAAAAATAGAACAAGGACGCAAGAAGAGTTTGAAGAAGAACTGAAGGAACTGAATCCGAGAATTAAGCTTGTTGGTGAGTTCAAACGTATTAATGAACGAGTCGAAGTTGAATGTCTTGATTGTGGCCACAGGTGGAATCCATTGGCATATTCTTTGACTCAAGGAAAGGGTTGTCCTCATTGTTCTGCGGTAAGGGGTGCGAAAACCAGAAAAGGAAAACTTGCGGCAAAGACAACAGAGCAATTCATAACGGAATTACTTAAGATTAATGACACAATAGAAATATGCGGGGAGTACCAAAACAATAAGACAAAAATTGATGCTCGATGTAAACTTTGCGGCTACGAATGGAAGGTTGTTGCTGCAAGTTTGCTAAATGGACATGGTTGTCCGAAATGCGCGAGAAAGAATCGGATTAGAAGAAAGTAACTCTACTCAAAATGAATTAAAATGTAGCATCATCAAGAAATGGGATCTGACGAAATATGATGTGAAGAAGGCATCCCCATCAAAGAAGTCTGCGGAGACTCTTGCGAAGGAGGTCATACAGGGTAAGTGGGGTAATGGTGATGAGAGAAAAAAGAAGCTCACTGCTGCAGGATATGATTATGATGCCGTGCAGAAGAGAGTAAATGAAGTAATGAAGTAACTATTAAATCTGAAGGAGAGATCCTATAGTGTAGTTAGTCGAGGACTACCTTTTTCTTTACGCCCCAAAGTAAAATAATACATACACAAGGACCAACAACCATGACCAACAACAACACCGACAAAATCATAACTCTGGCGGACCTGCAGAAGGACTTTGAGCGGGAGCGCCGCAATAAGGGGGAGACGGTGATCAAGCCGAAGAACGGCGGGGAGACCTATGCCCTGAAGGACAAGTCTTACAAGAGCTCTCCGGATTTTTTTCGACAGCTATTCAGAAAAGTGAAGGAAGAGAAGGAAGAAAAGGGCGAAGACTGAAAATCGGCAGCATGCAAAAGCAACTTCCCGCAATTCATAGCAACCTTTTACTACATTAAAGCAATTTTTACGTAAATAAAGCAATCCACGTTCTGTTTGATTGCTTTATTTTGTTTTAAAATATCGACAGACAGAATCGCTATTCTAATAGGACAGCATTTATTGCGAAGTCGCAGAAAGACATATCACAAGCAGTACAGAAGAACGACCGCACTCATTGTGCAGAAAGGACTGATGCAGCATGAAGACAAGTAAGAGATTTGCCATAACAGATGTTGCCGTCATCGATGGTAACGGAGGAAGACCTGTTCCTGATCAGGCGGTCATTATCAGCGACGGGCGTATTGAGAAAGTATGCCCCTCAGCGGAACTCAAGGATGATACTTTAGAGAAGATCAGTCTGCCGGGGAAATATGTCATGCCGGGACTCATCGATTCCCACGTGCATATTACCGGTATTACGGACTTGAAATACTGGGGCATCGTCGAGTATTCAGCGGCATTGACCCACAGCTACAGTCAGGCCCTGCGTCTGCTGAAATACGGATTCACCAGCGTGCGTGATATCTCTGAAAACGGAACCTACCTGAAGAGAGCCTTCAATGTGCCGGGTGTTGTCGGTCCTCGTATCGTCGCCTGCGGCAGAGGACTCGCCCGGACTGCCGGACATGCGGAAGTTACCATGTTCGAGGATCTCGACTTCGAAGAAAAGAACAATATGGTTGCCTACCGTGCAGACGGCGCAGACGAATGTAGGAAGACCGTGAGAAAGATCTTCCGTTCCGGAGCGGATCAGATCAAGTTCTGGGCAACGGGCGGAGGAAACAACTATATCGACCGCTATACTGACATCCACTACACAGAAGAAGAAATCCGCGCCATATGCGAAGAAGCGAAACTCATCGAAGGCACGAAGGTTCTGGCTCACTGCGAGAACCCGGAACTGTCAAAGGTATGCATTGAAGCGGGCGTTGACTCGATCGAGCATTGTGACGGATATGCGCCGTTCTTGTGCGATCTGATGAAGGAACACAACGTTTATCTGGTTCCGACGATGCGTCTTTTGGTCAAATGGATCGAAGATATTACATCATCTGATTTTACAGATTTCCTGGATGAAACCCTGCCGAAGTTCTTCCAGAGGGATCTGCTCAGCAATGTCGACCATGAGGCTGCGGATCTCGAGGAAGTGGAAGAAGTCAAGGCTGCCTTCCTTCATGCATATGAAAACGGAATCAAGATCGGCTTGGGATCCGACACATGCTTTGAGAAATCGACCCCTTACGGTTGGTACGGCGTTCTGGAACTGGAGTGCATGCAGGACTGCGGCATGCCTGCTGATCAGGTCATTCGCTCTGCCACAAAGATCAATTCTGAAATACTGGGCCTGGAGAACGCCATTGGAACCATTGAAGAGGGCAAGCTGGCAGACCTTCTGGTCGTAAGCAAAGACCCAACCGAAGATGTCCGTGTCTTCAAGGATAACGAGGTCATTGAGTATATCTACATGGGCGGCGAACTCGTTGTGGATCACGGAAGAATGCTTCTGTAATTCGGTAAAGGACGAAGGCGCAGACCGCTCCCAGCATGGTATAATAAAGCAACAACAGGGAACATGGAGGATGCTGAAGCATGATTGATTATCGAAATTATCATACGAGCCCACTCTATATACCGAGCATACCTGCCGAAGAAGAAACGAAATTCAGAGGGCTCTCTTTCAAAACGACCAGAAACACATATCACCCACATCATTTTCACGATGGTGTGGAGATCATGTATGTGCATAAGGGGGCAATACTGGTCAGTGCCTTTAATCTGGTGGAAACAGTGAAAGAAGGGCAGTTCATCGCCCACGACCCATACTGCATTCATTCAGTTGAGAATATCATGCCGGATACCGTTGTGACTACCATTCATATCGACGAGGAATACATCGATGAAAATGATGGTTTACTCTCGTCAAATGTGCATATAGTTGCGGACACAAAGGAGTACCTCCGCCTGAAAAAAGAGGTATTTGAATGGATCATGATGAGCGTCATGCCGGATGCGACCACAGAAAAGATGCTCCGGCAGATGAAAAAAATCTTTCCGGATGTGCAGAAGGTGATGAGCGTAGCGTTTTTGAACACGAAGGAAGACATTACCACAGTGCAGGGATCCGATAAAGATCATGAGAGACTGACCAGTGTTTTCAATTATCTGTTCTATCATCACGATGAGACCATACGGCTGGATACAATCAGTGCAGAGCTGTATGTGAGCAAATACTATCTGTCTCATTATATGAAGCGCACCTTCGGATACACACTGAAGCAGGCCCTGTCATACTGCAGATCAGAAGAGTCCGTCATTGATCTGCTCGGAAGCGAGATGACGATTGCGGAGGTAGCCGCGAAACACGGATTCTCCTCTGTCAGATCATATAATGAAACATTTCCGAGATATTATGGTGTCTCACCTGCCGAGTACCGGCGCCGTAACCTGAAGGAGAGCGTCGCATATAAAGATTTCGAAGAGGAAGAGGTCGACCTTGAAGATCTCAGCCTGAAAGCGGGAGAAGGCAGCATGGCCCAGTCCGGACGCGGATACAGTGTCGTGGTCAATCTGCCGGAGGGAAACTATGAGATTCTTTCTGTAGAAACCGGAAACAACAACGTCAGCAACCGGATAGCGAAGCTGAATGGAAAGAATAAGACCATCAATTTAGACAGCAATTGTGATGAGCTGATCCTGCGGATCAGGAAAAAGCAATAACAGGAGAATATGAAATGGACGAAGCAATGAGTGAACTGATGAGTGTGAACCCGGACGAAGTGAAAGCGGCAATGAGAGCCCTGTACGGTGAGAACAAACAGATCACCGATGACAATTATGACAAGTCCCTGGCGGTCAAATGCATCAACGGTACTTTCGTCGGCAAGGAGACAGACGGCATCATCGCCTACAAAGGCATTCCATTTGTCGGCAGACAGCCTGTCGGAGATCTGCGCTGGAAAGCACCGATGGACTATGTCCCGGATGACGGTGTCTACGAGGCCTATTACAACGGAAAAAGCCCCTGCCAGGTAGAGAATCCCGAAGAACCTGCTTCCGTTTATGTGCAGGGTGAGGATTGTCTTTACCTGAACATATGGAAGGCGAAAGACCCATCTGAAGAGAAAAAGCCGGTCATGGTATGGATCCACGGCGGCGCCTTTGAGCTAGACGGAACGGTTGACCCACTGTATGAGTGTCATAATTTCATCCAGGAGAATCCGGATGTGATCGTCGTCAGCATCGCATACAGACTCGGCGTCCTCGGATTCTTCCATCTGTCCCACCTGCCGGACGGCAAAGACTATCCGGACGCGCAGAACGTAGGACTGATGGATCAGGTGATGGCGCTAAAGTGGGTGCACGAGAATATCGCAGCCTTCGGCGGCGACCCGGACAATGTGACGATCTGGGGCGAATCTGCCGGTGGGGCAAGCGTGAGCATGCTCCCGCTGATCGAAGGCGCTCAGCAGTATTTCAAACGCGTGATTGCACAAAGTGGTGCTCCGAGCCAGATGAGAACAACGGAGGAGGCCATCGCGCGCACGAATGAGTTGATGGACGCACTCGGCTGCGAGACTGTCTCAGACCTGCAGAACGTCGACGCCAGAGACCTTGCGGAAACGGCAGGACAGTTGTGGGGATTCTATACAGTGTTAGAGATATGCTTATTACCGGAGCGAGACGGGAAGTATCTGCCGCTGGATCCATTCGATGCCTATGGGAAGGGCGCAGCAAAGGACATCGAGTTTCTGCAGGGCTGCAACAAGGATGAAATGGATGTTTTTGCCTTTGCATTTGGAGAAGAGAATTGGAAGGCATGGTGCGCAGACCGCAAGGCAAGGATACTCGCCAAGCTAACGGACGATGAGAAGAAGCTGGTCGAGAGTTTCGAAGACGACGGCCGTCTGGTCGAACAGAATATGTTCGTCGCACCGCAGATCAGACTATCGGAGGAACAGACCAGAGGCGGCGGCAAGTCCTACACCTACCTTTTTACACCGGAGTCAGTTTATCCGGGCGTGGGATGCGGACATGCGTCAGAGCTTGCGACAGTGTTCGCGCTCCCGGAGTACAACGAGCTTGCCGGAAGAGAGTTTGACGAGACTTTCGCGAAGACCATGCGAAAGATGTGGGTTCAGTTCGCCAAGACCGGAAATCCTTCCCTCAGCGCGGAGATTTCCCCTGACGGCAAAGCCAAGGAGTGGCCGCTCTACGACCTGGAAGACAAGAACGTGATGATTCTCGATGAGTTCAACATTCATCCGGAGAAGGAATCTGAGAGAAAGATCGTAGATTGGGAAAGAACCTATTTCCTGACCAATTACTATATGATTTGATGATGCAGCAGCATGATTGTCTGAATGAGCGAGAAAGGATCGGAGCGATGTGCGAATACATGGTAGATTTGAACGAAATACAGGAGATGCTCAGAGCTCAGTACGGCGAGAACAAAAAGATAACAGACGGAGCGTACGATAAGTCTCTGGCGGTCAAATGCATCAACGGCACTTTTGTCGGCAGGAAGACGGAGAATATCATCGCGTACAAAGGCATCCCCTTCACAGGCAAGCCGCCTGTGGGAGAGCTGCGCTGGAAAGCCCCTGTGGATGTGATTCCGGATGAGGGCGTATACGAGGCCTATTACAATGCCAAAAGCGCCCACCAGGTGGTCAGTGAAACAGAGAATGCGTCACTGTACTATCAGAGTGAGGACTGCCTGTATCTGGATATATGGAAGGCGGATGACGCGGCGGCGGAGAAAAAGCCGGTGATCGTCTGGATCCACGGCGGCGGATTCGAACTGGGTGGAACTGTTGAGCCGATCAGCGAGTGCCATAACTTCGTCAAAGAGAATCCGGATGTCATCATGGTTTCCATCACATACAGACTGGGTGTTTTCGGTTTCTTCCACCTTTCGCATCTGCCGGATGGCGGGGACTATCCGGACGCCCAGAACTTAGGGCTCATGGATCAGGTGATGGCGCTGAAGTGGATCCACGAGAATATCGCTGCCTTCGGCGGCGATCCGGACAATGTAACGATCATGGGCGAATCTGCCGGCGCGGCGAGCGTCACACTCATTCCGCTGATCGAAGGAACCCATGAATATTTTCAGCGGGTCATCGCTCTGAGCGGCTCCCCGGTCTTCACCAGATCGCCGGATGAGGCCATCGCCTGCACCGATGAACTGATGGAAATCCTCGGCTGCAAAACCGTTGCCGATCTTCAGAAACTGGATGTGGAGACCTTTGTGGAAGAAGCGGAAGTGCTTTCACTGCGTGTGTGGCCGGAACGGGACGGAAAATACCTTCCTGTGGATCCTTATGAGGCCTATGCCCGCGGCGCAGCGAAGGATATCGACTTCATCCAGGGCTGCGATAAGGATGAGCTGGGCTTTTTCATATCCGGCTTCGGGCTGGACTTTTACAACGAGTGGGCTGCGGACCGCATGGAGAAGAAAATGGCGCAGCTGACAGAAGAAGAAAAGGCACTGGTGGAGAGCTACTGCGCAGATAACAGCAAAGGAGGCTACGATTTCTCCGAAGGGGAGCATGCCCTCTACGCTGCTCTCTTCGATCAGATCGTATTCATCGCACCGCTCTTCCGGTTGTCGGAGAACCAGGTCAAAGGCGGCGGCAAAACCTACTCCTATTACTTCACACCGGAATCTTCTGTGCCGTATATGAGATGCGGACATTCTGTTGAGCTCGCCGCCGTATTCAAGCATCCGGAGATCATCGGAGAAACGGGAAGAGCCTTTGATGAAACCTTCTCGAAGACCTTGCGTAAGATGTGGGTTCAGTTTGCCAAGACAGGCGATCCGTCCCTTAGCGCTGAGCTCTCTCCGGACGGAAAAGCCAAGGAGTGGCCCCTCTACGATCCGAAGAACAGAAAATGGATGGTCTACGATGAGTTCGACATCCATCCGGAGAAGGAATCCGACAGGAAAGTTCTCGATTGGGACAGAACCTATTTCCTGACCAAGTATTACTGCATTTGATGGTTTCATAGCGTTATTCAATTCGCATCAGGAGTTCCTATATGCTGGAGGAAAAAGCCGGCTATCTGGATGATATGCCGATGAACATCCGCATCGTGAATATTGAGAATTACCCCCTTCATTATCACAACGATCATGAATTTATTTACGTGCTCAGAGGATCCGTTACCCTGAAATGCGGATCGAGTATTTACAGAATGCAGCAGGGGGATATCTTTGTCATCAATGACAGTGAAGTCCATGGAATCTACGACTGCTCCAAAGACAACGTCGTTTTGATGATTCAGATCAACGCGGATTATTTCACCAGACAGTTCCCGACACTATCAAATAACGTGTACCGAACCATGGGAAAAGAGAAGGGCAATAAAGAAATCATCGTGCTGCGAAATGTGCTGCTGAAAATAGCCCTGAATCACATCACCGCGCCTCCCGGTCATAAATTGATGAATATCAATATGATGACAGACGCGCTCAATTACTGTGATAAGAACTTCAAGTCCTTTTATTTTGAAGGAAGAATCGTGATGCACAAGAAATATGATTATCCTGAGATCGGAGAACGGCTGGGGAGAATCATAGATTATATCTATGAGCATCATAGCGAGAAACTGACGCTGCGGGAGCTGGCCGAAAAAGAACACTTCAGCGAAGGCTATATGTCGAAACTCATCACGGCCGGAACAGGTTTGGGATTCAGAGAGCTTCTGGCCTTTGCGCGGGTAGAGGAATCGGAAAAAATACTGCTCAGCGGGTCGGAAAAAATAAGCAGCATCGCCGGGCAGGTAGGGTTTTCGACAACGGCCTACTACGAGAAGTTCTTCGAGAAATGGTTCGGGTGTCATCCTGAGGAGTACAGGAGGATGTACGCCGACAGAATCAAAGGCAATTCCGCGGAGATCCTCTTCGAGATGGACAGCGCCGAGGCGATGCCGATCATTCAGAATTCGATCAAAAACCTCTCCTTCTCATACGGTGAGAACAGGGAAAAGTCCGGTGAAAACAGGGACAAGCTGAAAGAGCTTCTGGACGCCTATGAAAAAACCAACCGCAGTCATGAAGAAATACTGCGATTCATGCTGGGTTCGGACGGCAAGAATTAGGGGTTGATGTCGGCAGCCGATGTAGGCGCCGATATCATAATAATAAGATTTTATGTCAAACTAATTATAGAATACAGATTTTCTCTTTATTAAAATAAAGTAAAGATCTGTTTTTATTTATATTGCGCAGGAGGTGGTTTCGTTGGCGGAGAGAAGAAAAGGCGTTAAGAACGTCGGAAAGAAGAACTACGGCGTCATTTCGATCGTCGGTCTGCTGTTCTGTTCCATTGCAGCCGGTGCATTCGGCGTGGAAGAGATGGTATCCACATGCGGTCCCGGTCTCACGATGATTGCCTTATTTGTAATGGTTTTCATCTGGGCCATCCCGTGGTGTTTCTGTGTTACAGAGGTAGGCTCGGTTCTGCCTGCGGAAGGCGGCGACATCTTCTGGGCCAAGCACACCTATGGAGAATTCTACTCCTTCCAGGAAGGTATCTGGTATGCGATCCAGTACTACGCGAGCAGCGGAACCTATATCGTTCTGGCGACGAACTACCTGGGATATTTCTTCGAGTGGAACAATGCAGAAGCCTTTATTGTGAAGCTGATCATCGTTATTGCCTTCACGATTGTAAACCTGATGGGTCTGAAAGAAGTAAGCGTACTCAGCATCATCTTCTCCATCTTCATCCTGCTTGTCTTTGCATTCATAACGGTCGTTGGATTCGGCAACTGGAATTACAATCCGGTCGAACCGATCTTCAATGCGGATGAGGGAATTACAAGTTCCATCGGATCGGCCCTGGCAATCAGCGTATGGCTGTACTGCGGATGGTCCATGATCAATCAGGTTTCCGGTGAGGTCCGGGATCCGATGGTCATCCCGAGGAGCATCCTGATCGCCTGTCCATTGATCGGTATGTCTTATCTGCTTCCTACGATGGCAGGTGTCGCATCCGTCGGACACTGGGATATGTGGACCACAGATCTTTCGGGTGACAGCGTTGGTTACGCGACTGTTCTCGTACAGAACGTAGGCGGATGGTGCGGCGTACTGGTCGTCATTACAGCCGTCGTAGGCAATCTGGCTATCTTTAACACCAACATGGCGTGCGGTACCAGAAGTCTGTTCGTTCTGGCAGATGACCATCTGGCTCCGCCGTGCTTCACATGGCTGACTAAGAAGAGCGGCGTTCCGTCCATCGGAATCCTGTCCCTGTCATTGGTAACGGTCCTTCTCATGCAGATGGAATTCACGACCCTGATTCTGGTACAGGTTATCCCGTGCTTCGCTACGGTTATTCTTCTGGCCTTCATGGTATTCAAAGACCGCAAGCTCTATCCGGAAGAAATACGCAAGCCGGAAGCATATAAGATTCCTGGAGGAAAATTCGGAACCTATCTCTGCACGATTACGATTTCAGTCGTTGCAGTTGCCGCATTCTATCTGAACGGAACGGATTACTTCCTCTACGGAGTATTCCTGATCCTCGGAGGAATCATCCTGTATGTGATCTGCAAGCCGCTGTTCGGAGGATGTTCTGTTGAGCATCCGGACAAGTGGCCGCGCAATCCTAAGACGAAACTCGCTTACGGTGATCTGTACAGAATCGGCATACTGATTGAAATCATGGCGGCCGTTTGTATATCGGGAAGATTCCTGCTGAACCTTATCGAGGGAAGCTGGGGCCCTGAATACTATCTCGAAGAGTATGGCAGCGGACTTCTGAGTGACTTTTATGGCATGCTCGATCTCCTGCTGATCATGGGAATCGTACTTGCGATCATCGGTATAATTCTCTTCATAGTAGGAAAGAAAGTAGATAAATTTATGTCGCAGCCTGTGATCCTCAGTGAAGAAGACAGACTGGAGGCTATGAGCGGAAGCGCAGGCGAAGCATTTTAAGCATTTTGGCATTAAAGGAGAAAGAATATGATTACACCAAGAGTACAGAGATTAAAAGACAGATTTCTCTCAGTAAGACCGAATATTACACCGGAGCGTCTGCTCCTCATCACGGAGGCGTACAAGAAGTTCGCAGGCGAACCCCGTTATCTGTTCCGGGCTAAGACTTTGGAATACGTTCTGGATCACTTAAGCATCACGATCCACGACGAGGAACTGATCGTCGGAGTGCCTACCTATACACTGCGCGGCGCGCTGCTCTTCCCGGAGTACAGCTCTACAGAGTGGCTCATGGAAGAGATTCCTGAGTTCCCGACGAGGAAGCTGGATGAAATCGATGTGACAGAAGAGGATAAGAAGATCATCTTAGACTGTCTGGAAGAATTCTGGCAGGGACGGGCCATCGAAGATCATCTCTATGAGATCCTTCCGGAAGACACCATGGCCATGTACGAAAACTCCATCATCGACATGGGACAGACCAACACCATCTCCGGCGAAGTCGTACCGAATTACAAGAAACTGATGTCCGAGGGATTCAGAGGCTATATCAAGCGCTGCGAAGAGAAGATCGCGGAAATCGAGGGCGACACAATTGAGAACCAGGAAAAACAGGACTTCTGGAGAGCAGGCATCATCGTGATGGAAGCGGTCATTCGTTTTGTCAACAGGTATGCTGACAAAGCGCTGGAGCTGGCTGAGAAGGAAACGGATCTGGGCAGAAAAGCTGAGCTGCTGGAGATCGCCTCCAACTGCAGAAACGTACCGGAGAATCCGCCGAGAGGATTTTATGAGGCCCTGCAGTTCGTCTGGTTCGTGCATCTCATTTACCACATAGAAGGACCGGCGACAGCCTGCAGCTTCGGACGGTTCGATCAGATCCTCTATCCATACATGGAAATGGACATGAAAGCAGGTGTCTTCGACGAAGACAAAGCCCAGGAAGTCCTGGAGTGCTTCTTCCTCAAGTGCGGAGAAGTCATCGAAGTCAGAGACAAAGAATGTTCCCAGGCCTTTGCAGGCTTCCCGATGTGGGCCATCGTCATGGTGGGCGGCCTCGGATTGGACGGCGAAGATGCTACTAATAAGCTGAGCTACATGTGCCTGACAGCAGGCGCAGATGTGAAGACGGCCCAGCCTGTTCTGGCAATGCGTGTCAGCGACAAGACGCCGGAGGATCTGTTCCATCAGGCAGCGGAGATGATCCAGGCAGGCATGGCCCAGCCGGGACTCTTCAACGACGATGTATGTATGAAGATCGTTCGTTCCAAGGGCGGCTCTGATGAGGAAGTCCTCGGTTGGAACGTCGTCGGATGCACCCAGCCTCAGTATGGCGGCGGCGGCGCGGACTGCTTCCCGGATGTAGGATACGTCAACTACGCCAAGTGTCTGGAGTTAGTTCTGCACAGAGGCGTGGATCCGAGAACAGGCATGAAACTGGGAATCGATACAGGCGATCCGTGTGAATTCACATCCAAGGAAGACATCATCGAAGCATGCAAGAAGCAGATCATCTACATCCATACGAGAATGGTGGAAGCATCGAGAATCGTTCAGGTGGAACAAGCCAGAAGACTTCCTGCAGTCTATACTTCCATGACGGTAGACGGCTGCATCGATAAGGGTATGTCTGTGCAGGAGGGCGGCGCGAAGCACTCCAGCGCCGGAATATTCGGAACGGGACAAGCGAACCTGGCAGACTCCATTGTCGGCATCGAATACGCCGTTTTCAAGGATAAGATCATCACCATGCAGGAACTGATCGATGTACTGGACAATGACTACAAAGACAACGAAAGAATTCGTCAGTATCTGCTCAATGTGCCGCCTAAATTCGGCAATGACGATCCGTATGTAGATGCCATCAACAAAGACATCTGCACCTACGTTGCAGAGACTGTGCAGAGCTGGAAGGATGCCCGCGGCGGCCACTACGACTATACGCTCATGTCACAGTCTGAGAATGTGCCGCATGGTGAAGAGACAGGCGCGACACCTGACGGAAGACACGCCGGGGAATCTCTGGGCGACAATGCATCACCGATGATGGGCCGCGATATCAACGGACCGACCGCAACAGTCAAATCTGTTGCAGCTCTGAAGCCTGAGAATTTCTACGCAGGCGCATTGTTCAACCTTCGTTTCGACCCGAAGAGTGTCGAAGGCGAGAAGGGTATCGATACCATAGAGAGCGTGGTCAAGACATTCTTTAAGGAAGGCGGTCAGCACATCCAGATCAACGTTGTCGATGACGCCACACTGCGTGCTGCGCAGGAGAATCCGGAGGAATACAGAGGTCTCGTCGTGCGTGTAGCAGGCTATCTGGCGTACTTCACAGAACTCGATCGGCACGTGCAGGATTCCATCATTGAACGTACAGCGCATGGAGGCTGCTGATGAGCAAAGGCAATACAGACTTGAATAATACAGCTTTCATTGGTAATATACAGAAGTTTTCGACCCAGGATGGTCCGGGAATACGGTCTACCGTATTCCTGAAGGGCTGTCCCCTGCGCTGCGTCTGGTGCCACAACCCGGAGATGATTCGTCCGGAAAACCAGATGATCATCAGCCCGTCCCGGTGCATCCGGTGCGGCATATGCGTGGACGTCTGCCCGGAGAGCGGCATCACCGTTTCAGAGGAGGGCGTCGCCATCGATTTCGCAGCGTGCCATGCCTGCGGCGCGTGCAGCAAGGTCTGTTATTCCAAAGCCATAACCTACGTGGCGGAGGAGATGACAGTCGAAGAGGTTATGGAGACAGTCCTGCAGGATAAGGAATTCTATCAGGAATCCGGTGGCGGTGTGACCATCAGCGGCGGAGAACCCCTGGCCCATGCTGCCTTTGCAAAGGCGCTGGTCGAGGCCTGCCGCCAAGAGGAAATCGGTGTGTGCATCGACACCTGCGGTCTTGGGGAGACCCGGCATCTGATGGACCTGGCCCTGGCACCTAATGTGACCCATGTACTGTACGATCTGAAAGCCATGGATCCTGCTGTCCATGAGCGTCTGACAGGCGTCAGCAACAAACGGATCATCGAGAACATCCGCGCCCTGGCAGCGGACCCGCGGACCCACGACAAGATCTGGGTACGCATGCCTCTCATCAAGGGACTGAACGACGATGACGAGACCATACAGGCTGCCTTGGCTTTGGTTAAGGAACTCGCCGTCAGGAAGGTGTCCCTGCTCGGATACCACGAGATGGGCGTTTCCAAAGCGCGGAATGCAGGGATAGAGTACACCACCTTCGAAGCGCCGTCCCATGAGCGGATGGAGGAGATCAGAGATCTGTTTGACAAGGCGGGAATCGACGTGGAGATTTCCGGCGCGAAAATGTGATTCGGGTGGCATAGTGAGTGATACGAGAGAGGAAGAGACTATGACAGTAAAGAACAGAATTGCAATTGTGACCGGCGGAGCCATGGGAAACGGCAAAGGCATCGCAGAGGTGCTCGCCTCTCAGGGAGCCGGTGTTGCGATTTTTGACAAGAGCGATATTTTAGAGGAAACGGTGGCGGAGCTCACAGGCAAAGGCTACGATGTCTGTGGCTTCAAAACAGATATTACGGACAGGGCGAATATTGACGATTCCGTAGCGAAAGTGATTGAGAAGTTCGGAAGAATCGACATTCTCGTCAACAACGCAGGCGTCATGAAGAACCTGCCGTTCCTCGAGACGGAGATGAGCAATCTGGATTTCCATATCGACATTAACATCAAGGGACCGTGGAATGTATCCCAGAGTGTCATTCCGCATATGGTCGGAAACAAATACGGAAGAATCGTGACCATTGCTTCTGTGACCGGCGGTTTCGTCGATGATGGCGGAGACATGTCTTATTCCATTACCAAGTCCGCCCTCATCGGATTCGGCAGATGCCTGGCCATGGAGTTTATTGAAGACGGCATTACCTCGAACATCATCTGTCCGGGCTATTGCAACACACCGATGGTCGCAGGAGAAGCAGCGGAAGAGCGGCCGGACAACCCGGATGCTTTCCTGAAGGATCTGGCATCCAGTCTGCCGATCGGAAGGTTGGGAAAGCCGGAGGACATCGGTTTTCTGGTCAGCTATCTGGCCAGTGATGAGGCCAGCTTCATCACCGGACAGACGGTGGTCATCGACGGCGGCTGCACCCTGCCGGAGACCAATCTGAGCTACTGATAGAAGACAAGGAAAAATAAGGGAAAACAAGAGCAAACAAGAGCAATTTTCTGCATCCAAGAGCAACATTTTCCCACATTAAAGCAATAATAACGCAAATAAAGCAATCAATGTTCTGTTTGATTGCTTTATTTTGTTTTAAAATAATATCTGGGAAGGTGATGCTATGAGTGAGATGGCAGAACAACTGAAAGCACTGTATGGATACGGAGAGAATAAGCAGATCACAGACGGAGAATACGATCAGTCTCTGGCGGTCCGCTGTGTCAACGGGACCTTCGTAGGCAGGAAGACAGACAACATCATTGCGTACAAGGGCATTCCATTTGTCGGAAGGCAGCCGGTTGGTGAGCTGCGCTGGAAAGCGCCGGTGGAGTTTGCCGCAGATGATGGTGTGTATGAGGCTTACTACAATGGGAAGAGTGCATGCCAGAACAAGTTCTACGGCGAAGAGGATGAGCTGTATTATCAGGGAGAAGACTGCCTGTACCTCGATGTCTGGAAGGCAGACGAAAGCACCGGAGAGAAGAAACCTGTGCTGGTCTGGGTCCACGGCGGTGCATTCGAAGCAGGAGGGACAGCTAGTCCTTTGTTTGAATGCCATAATATCGTGAAAGAAAATCCGGAGATCATAGTCGTTTCCATTGCGTATCGACTGGGCGTTTTCGGATTTTTTCATTTATCGCACCTTCCGGGCGGCGAAGAGTATCCGGACGCGCAGAATCTGGGCCTCATGGATCAGATGATGGCGCTGAAGTGGGTACATGAAAACATTGCCGCCTTTGGCGGCGACCCCGACAAGGTTACCATCGGAGGTGAATCCGCCGGCGCAGGAAGCGTGACACTGCTTCCGCTGATCGAAGGTTCTCACACGTATTTTAAGCGGGTCCTTCCTGAGAGTGGATTCCCTGTTTTCACCAGGTCTTGCGAGCAGGCTATAGAGTGCACCGACGAACTGATGGCGGAGCTAGGCTGCCATAGTTTGTCGGATCTGCAGAAGATCGATGCGGAGACACTGGTGGAAGCATCCAGGTCCATATCCCTTCGTATGTCACCGGAAAGAGACGGGAACTATCTGCCTCTCGATCCATATGATGCCTATGCGAAGGGCGCAGCCAAGGATATCGTTTTCCTTATGGGCTGCATGAAAAATGAATTTGATTACTTTCCTCTCATCATGGGAGAAGAAGTATTTAACAGCTGGTCATCAGATCTCATGAAGAAGAAACTCGGACAGCTCACGGAAGAAGAGAGAGATCTGGTCATGAGCTTCTGTCAGGACGTGAAAGGCGATCCCTGTGAAGAAACCTGCCGTCTGTTTGAACAGATGTGGTTCAATGCACCGCTCATCAGATTGTCTGAAAACCAGACGATGGCAGGAGGCAGAGCCTACACGTACTTCTTTACAGCAGAACCGGGACATGGAGAAGAGCTTGTGGCGGTATTCGACCATCAGGAGCTGAACGGAGAAGAAGGAAGGGTCTATGACGAAACCTTTGCGAAGACCATGCGCAAGATGTGGGTCCAGTTCATAAAAACCGGCAATCCGTCTGTCAGCGCAGATATTTCGCCCGACGGCAAGGCGAAGGAGTGGCCGCTCTATGATCCTGAGAACAAGCAGGTTATGGTCTTTGACGAATTTGATATTCATCTGGAGAAGGAAGCAGACAGAAAAATCGTTGATTGGGACAGGACATATTTCCTGACGAAATATTATTGGCTTTGAGGGAGGAGGACAAATATGAAGGTTGATCAGATTATCAAGAATGCAAAGATTTTCACATCGGACAAGGAGAATCTTCATGCGTCTGCCATCGCCGTGAAAGATGGTAAATTCGTCTATGTCGGCGATGAAGCAGGACTGAAGGATTATGAGGGTGAAGTCACTGATCTTGGCGGGAAGTTCATCATGCCGGGCATCATAGACAGCCATGTCCACGTAACAATGCCTGTTGGATTTGAGTACGCAGAAATGGGAGAGCGCATGTTCTGCAGCGGCAAACAGGAGCTCATGGACAGCATGGCAGATTATATCAAAAGCAATCCGGGCAAGGAGCGCTACAGATTCGTTATAGAGAAAAAAGACCTCCACGGAGATGAAATCACCAAGGAAGATCTTGACGCCGTCTGTCCGGACTGTGAACTCCAGATCCAGGAAGGAGAAGGACACAGCATCTGGGTCAACTCAAAGATCCTTGAGCGGCACGGTATTACAGATGATACTCCGGATCCTGTGCCGGGACTCAGCTACTATGAACGTAAAGATGGGCATATAACAGGAAATATTATCGAAGGTTCGGCGGAAGTGCCGATCATCCTCGACGAGTCCATGGAACTGACGGATGAGCAGATCGATGTAATGCTTCTGGGATGGAACAATTTCTGTGAAGAATATGGTATCAATGCTGTATTTGATGCCGGAATTCCGGGGCATGCTGCGTTCCATGAGAAGGTTTACAAAAGGCTGAAAGAGCTGGACCTGCAGGGGAAGATTTCAGTTTATGTCGACGGCTGCTATGTCATTGCAGCAAAGTGGGAGGCAGAAGAAGGTTTGAAGGAACTGAAGCGTTTCCGCAGAGAGTACAATACGGATCATCTGAAGGTTCATACTTTGAAGCTGTTCATGGACGGCACCCAGAAGATCCATACGGCGGCTATGGTCACCCCTTATGCGGACACCGGAACAACAGGCTCTACCGCCGTTACTGCGGAGGAACTGGCAGAGATTCTCGTAGCGCTCAATGATGAAAATCTGGACATTCATCTTCACACCGTTGGTGAAATGGCATCCCGCGTGGTACTGGACGGTGTAGAACTGGCCAGAAAGGAACTTGGAGACAAATACCATGTCAGAGTAACCTGCGCGCATCTGGAAGTTCAGTGCGATGAAGATTTAGATCGTTTTGCCAAACTTGGCGTCATTGCGAATTATACACCTTGGTGGCACGCCGGAGATGAGCTGGAGCCAATTGAACAGCTGCTTGGTAAAGAGCGCGCCAGGAAGGGATTCCGCTGCAAAACAGTCTGGGATACAGGCGCTCTGGTTACCTGGTCGAGTGACAATATCGTCTACTACGATTTTATTCCTTGGAACCCGCTCCTTGGTATGGAAATCGGCATGACGCGTAAAGCTACCGAGAAGACCATGCTTCCTGACTTTATGTGGAGAGATTCGGTATTCCCTCCTGAAGAGGAACGGATGAACATTGAAGAAATGATTCTGGGATATACCATCAACGGAGCGATACAGTTGGGCATTGAGGAATCAAAAGGCTCCATTGAAGCAGGCAAGGACGCTGACTTCCTGGTATTCGACAACGACCTGCTTACAGCAGAGCCGGAAGGGCTCAGCTACAACAAACCGGCGGAGGTTTATTTCGTCGGTAAGAAGATAAGATAGTCATTATTTATTAAAACGATATAGAGGCATAAGAGTTAAAGGAAAGAATAGAATAGGAGGAAACGATGGAAAATAATGTGCGACTAGGTAAACTTCCTGTTAAAGTCAAACTGGGATACGGACTTGGTACAGTTGCCGATTCTATCCCATATACGTTATTCTTCTCATATTTTATTTATTATCTCACTGATTTTGTCGGGATGGCACCGAGCAGAGCAGGAATTATTTCATTTGTATCGGTTTTGTGGTGCGCTATTGCCGGCCCGATCATTTGTTACATTTCGGATAACTCCAAAAACCCGAAAGGACGCCGCAGGCCATACCTGTTCCGCGTCATTTTTCCTTTCGCGTTTATTATCATCATGAGCTTTGCGCCATTCCATTTCACCGGAAACGGAGCATTTGTATATTACATAATCATCGGAATGCTGTTCCAGACATGCTATGCCTGCTGGAAAGGACCATGGGATGCACTTGGTGCAGAATTAACGGATGATTATACCGAACGTAATAATGTAAGGCTGTTCATCGGCATCAGCGCATATCCGGCATTGGTTGTCGCTTCCTCCGGAACGATTCTGATGGTTGGAGCGTTTCCTGACTCACCGCGCACTGGCTGGTTCCTGGGAGCGACCCTTTGTGCTTTAGTAGTTCTGTTTGGCGGATTGTTATGCTGGAGAAACACGAAAGGATACGAGTATTTCGATACAGCGCAAGTAGAAGCAAAAGAAGTAGCCGAGAAATTCCAGCCAATCGAAATGATCAAACATTACTGCAAGATTCTGAAAGGAAAGGCCTACAGACGTCTGACGATTATGCAGTTTGTGTTTACTCTGGGATACATCGTATTGACCAATGGCGTTATTTACTGCCTGACATATAATGCAGGACTTTCAGAAGGGATCATGTCTATATTCTTTGTACTGAATGCGGCCATCAGCCTTGTTCTGACACCGCTGATTGTAGGCTTTGCAAACAAATTCGATAAAAAGTTCTCCATGTTTGTCTTCGAGGGAATCACGATCGTCGGGTTCTTCGTGTTCTATTTCATCGGAATCACCGGATTCCTGTCGGCGTTTTTATTCGCGGTCTGCACAGGGTTTGCAACGACCGTATTCTACGGTGTCATGTATTCGCTCATATATGATTGCTGCGATATTCATGAGCTCGCTACAGGAGAAAGAACAGAAGGATCCATCATGGCAATATCCTCACTTGCGCAGACTGTTGCTTCCGCTGTAGGCGGACTGATCTTCGGCATGCTGCTTACGTTTATTGGGTATGATACTGCGAACATCACTCCTGAAGTGATTCATGGCATTTTGACACTGGTTACAATCGTACCGGCCATAGCAATGATCGCGTCGCTGCTGATACTGTGCCTTTACAAGGTCAATCCAAAGAGATTCCAGGATGTGCAGGAGGCGCTTAACAATCGTCGCGAAGGCAAAGAAATAGACTTGAATGAATTTAAGGATATCATCTAATACAGACAACAAATGAAAAGAAAGTTAATCTAAGAATTGAAACTTGAAAGGAGGAGTCGACATGGAACAGACATTAAACAATGTGAAACTTCCAATGAGAGAAAAGATAGGATACGGATGCGGATCAGCATGCGATACGATCCCGTATGCTATGTTTGGAACGTACTTTATGTTCTTCCTGACTGATGTTGCCGGTATACCTGCAGGTGTGGCCGGAACCATCTCTTTTGTTGCTATTCTTTGTCAGGTAATAGCAGGACCGATAGCAGGGTATCTGTCTGACAAATCTCTGAACCCAAAGGGAAGAAGAAGACCTATCATGATGAAGTGCGCCGTTATATTTGCGATTTCTACAGCATTGCTGTTCAATCCAATTGGCGGGAGCATGGGACTGAAAATTGCGTACTACACAGTATTTGCAGTTATTTTCATTGTTTGCTACGCTGTATATTTCAATGTGTGGACCGCTCTGGGCGCAGAAATGACCCATGACTATATCGAAAGAAACAGCCTGAGAAGCATTGTTGCATACGCTGCAATACCACTCGAGCTGATTTCAACCGGCGGAGTGATCGCAATCGTAGGTTTCTTCAGCGGGTACGATGTGAGCACTGGCAGAAGCTGGTTCTTCGCGGCAGTGGTAATGGCAATTCTGATGTTTCTTGGCGCAGCGATCTGTCATAGAAGCTCGGAAGAAAGACCACCTGTCTATACGGAAGAAGAAAAAGCCAGAATCAGAGCGGAAAGGTTCAACATTAAAAATCTCATCCTTGATTACGTCAGCTTTTTCAAAATCAAGATATTCAGAAGACTCGTTCTGTTCAGCCTGATCTTTGCAACCGCATTTATAATGATGAACAATGGCGTTGTATATACAATGACAAGTTATCTGGGACTCAATGAGGCGAGTCAGTCGCTGTTCTGGACGATCCACACCGTACTCAGTCTGATTTCCATTCCTATTGTATACGGTATAGCGAATAAATGGGACAAGAAGAAAGCAATGGTTGTATTTGTTGGATCATATGTCGTCGGTTCCGTTATCTGGTTTGCTATTGGCATGATAACAACGGTAGGCTTTGTATCTTACAACATATTCGCCGGAGTCCTATGTCTGGGAACAACAGCATTCTATGGTCTGCTGGTCTCTCTGCTCTATGACTGCACAGATGTATATACGCTTGTAACAGGGGAACAGAAAGAAGGCAGCATGCTGGCTCTGCAGGGTCTGGCGCAGACATTAGGTGCAGCCTTTGCATCACTGTTCCTTGGCTGGGGACTGCAGATCATCGGTTATACAGAGGCAGCTGCGGTTACTGATTTTGTGGCCAAAGGTATCTGGTCACTGGGAACGATCGTTCCTGCAGTGCTGGTTGTAATCAGTATGATTTTCCTTATTCGTTACAATCTGACCAGAGATGACTTCGAAGCAGTTAAACAGGCTATCGAAGACCGTAAGGAAGGAAAAGAAATCGACATGTCAAGATTTGAACATCTGATTTAGTGACTGGGAGAAGAAAAGGAGAGCTTACATGAAAGCAGATCAGATTATTAAGAATGCAAAAGTCTTCACAGCTGACAAGGGTAATCCCCTGGCAGCTGCTCTGGCGGTCAAAGACGGGAAGTTCGTCTATGTCGGTGATGAGGCAGGTCTTTCTGATTATGAAGGAGAGGTTACAGATCTTGGAGGCAAGTTCATCATGCCGGGTATATTCGATACCCATTGTCATGTGACGGTCGGTGCTTGTTTTGAGTTTGTAGATATGGGGGAATATGTTCCGGCCGAAAGTAAACAGGAAGCCCTGGAATTTATGGCGAATTACATAAAAGATAATCCTGGTTTAGATCGTTATCGCTTCATGATGGAGCGCGCTGCACTGGGTGATGAAGATCTGACAAAATGGGAACTTGACGAAATCTGTCCTGACACTGGTCTTGTGGTTCTGGAGGGAGAATGCCACAGTGTCTGGGTGAACTCCAGACTCCTTGAAAAGCATGGAATCACTGATGACACACCGGATCCTGCGCCGGGACTCCACTATTATGTGCGCGACAATGACGGTCATGTGACCGGAAATGCATATGAAGCCACCGCCTGGCCATTCCTTTTTGATGGCTTGCAGGAGAGCCTGACCGACGAGCAGCTGGAAGGGGCGCTCATGCGCTGGGTCGACTTCTGCAGGGAATATGGTGAGTCAGCTGTTTTCGATGCAGGATTCCCTGAGCATAATGGGTTCCAGGAGCGCTTCTATGGATATCTGCGCGAGATGGACAGACAGGGAAAGCTGCCGGTATATGTCGACGGAAGCTATTTCCTCACAGACCGGCATAAAGTGACGGAAGCCATCGAAGAAACGAAGCGATGGAATCGTGAGTTTAACACAGAGCATATGAAAGTCCACACATTGAAGATCTTTATGGATGGCACCATGAAGATTCATACTGCAGCTATGATGGAGCCATACGAGGGCACTGATGTTGCAGGGATGACCATGTTCAATGCTGAGGAAACAGCGGATCTTATTAAAAAACTGAATGAGGCAGGAATGGATCTTCATGTGCATACTGTCGGCGATCGGGCATCCCACGTCTTACTGGACGGCGTTGAGCTTGCCAGAAATGAGCTGGGGGATGATTTCCGCATTAAAGTCACTGCCTGCCATCTAGAGAGTCAGTATGACACGGATCTGGAACGTTTTGCTAAGCTTGGCGTAATCGCCAATTATACGCCGGCATGGCACACCGGATATTCAGATGCCGATGTCAAACTGGCTGACCTGCTTGGCGAAAAGCGCGCAGCGAACATGTACCGCTGCAAGACGGTCTGGGACAGCGGCGCTCTTGTGACCTGGTCCAGTGATGATGTCGCCTATTATGAAGATTTCGGGACGTGGAACCCGTATCTTGGAATGGAAGTCGGCATGACGCGCTGGGACAATGAGAAGAGTCTGTCTCCTGATTTCTATAAATCAAGCGCGCCAAATCCTCCGGAAAGCGAGAAGATGAGCATTGAAGAAATGATATTAGGATACACGATCAACGGCGCGAAGCAGCTTGGCGTCGAGGACATTAAAGGATCCATCGAGGCCGGCAAGGATGCGGACTTCCTCGTATTTGACGAAGATCTGCTGACTGCGGAACACGAAGGGTTCAGCTACCAGAAGCCGACAGATGTGTATATTGAGGGGAAGAAGATAAAATGAAAGCGGACCAGATTATAAGAAATGCGAAGATATTCACATCAGACCAGAACAATCCTATCGCATCTGCCCTCGTTGTGAAAGATGGCAAATTTGCCTATGTAGGTGATGAGACCGGACTTTCGGATTATGAAGGAGAAGTTACAGATCTCGGCGGCAGGTTCATCATGCCCGGCATCATAGACAGTCATGTGCATATTACGACGGGCGTAGCATTTGAATACGTTGACCTGGGCGTGTATATCCCTTGCGCCAATAAAAAAGAAGCGCTGGATTATATGGCGGATCATATCAGCAAGAACCCCGGACAGGATCCTTACCGATTCGTGTTAGATCGCGCGTGCCTGAACGGAGAAGACCTCTCAAAAGAGGACCTGGATGCGATTTGCCCGGACAGAGGGATCGTGATTCTGGAGGGGGAATGTCACAGCGTTTGGGTAAACTCCAAGATGCTGGAACGTCACGGCATCACCGACGACACGCCGGATCCCGTGCCGGAACTCGCTTACTACGTGCGTAAAGATGGTCATATCACCGGAAACGCCTTTGAGTCCGCAAGCTGGCCTTTCCTTTTTGATAAACTGAAGGAAAATCTGACCGATGAGATGATAGGGAAAGCTGTATCATACTGGATCGATTTCTGTGAAAAACACGGTGTGAGCGCTGTTTTTGACGCCGGCTTTCCGTCACACAACGATATCCATGAGATGATCTATACGTATATGCGCGAGCTGGACAAGCAGGGGAAGCTGCCGGTCTATGTTGACGGATGTTATATGTTGACAGATCCAAGGAAAGTGGATGAAGCTCTGGAAGAGACCAAGCGTTTCAACCGTGAGTTCGATACAGAACACCTGAAGGTTCATACATTTAAGGTCCTGATGGATGGTACCTTAAAAATTGAAACGGCGGCCATGATCACGCCTTATGAAGACACCGGCGCGGTGGGAGCTACGACTCTCAGCGTCGATGAAACGGCAGATCTTCTGATTAAACTCAACGAGGCGGGCCTGGATTTTCATGCCCATACTGTTGGCGAGCGATCAGCCCGTATTGTGCTGGATGCCGTGGAACGGGTCAGGAAGGAACTGGGGGATCGTTTCCGTGTGAGGGTCACATGTACCCACCTGTGGGTTCAGGATGATGATGATCTTTCCCGTTTCGCCCAGCTAGGCGTCATTGCCAATTACACACCTGCATGGCACGCCGGGAACATGGGTCTGGGCTGCGAACCTTGCGAGTTCTGGCCGAGTGTGATCGGATCAGAACGCGCGCTGAAGATGTACCGCAGTAAGACTGTCTGGGATACCGGAGCCCTTGTAACATGGTCAAGCGATGATGTCGGATTCTGGGATGAGTTTGTATCATGGAATCCTTACAGCAATATGGAAATCGGCATGACCCGCTGGATCACCGAGAAGACCAAGTGGATCGAGGGTGAAACGACAGAAAATCCGCTTGCGCCTTTAAGCGAGAGAATGAATATCGAAGAAATGATCCTGGGATATACGATCAATGGAGCGAAGCAGCTTGGCATTGAAGACCGGAAGGGCTCCATCGAAGCCGGAAAGGACGCTGATTTTCTGGTATTCGATAACGATCTGCTTACAGCAGAGCCGGAAGGATTCAGCCACAATGTACCTGCGGAAGTATATTTCAGCGGCAAAAAAATGAAATGATAATGCGGAGGGTGAAGACATATGAAAGCAGATCATATCATTAAAAATGCGAAAATATTCACTGCAGACAAAGAAAAGCCTCTGGCAACGGCCCTGGCAGTCAAAGACGGCAAGTTCGTCTATGTAGGCGATGAGGCCGGCCTTTCGGATTATAAAGGAGATGTCACAGATCTCGAGGGGAAATTCATCATGCCGGGTATCATTGATACCCATGTCCATGTAACCTTCCCAATCGGATTCGAGTACGGGGAGATCGGCGAGCGTTTTGAATGCAATGGCAAACAGGAAGCGCTGGACTTTATGGCGGATTATATCAAGAAGAATCCCGGCGTGGAACGCTACAAATTTCTTCTGGAAAAAAGATTCCTGAATGGGGAAGAGATCACCAAAGAAGACCTTGACGCGATCTGCCCGGACAGTGAACTGCAGATCCACGAAGGGGAAGGACACAGTATATGGGTAAACTCCCGCATCCTCGAGAAACACGGCATCACAGATGACACGCCGGATCCTGTTCCGGGTTTGAGCTATTATGTGCGAAAAGACGGACATGTGACCGGAAATATCATCGAAGGGACAGCAGAAATGCCTATCATCCTGGAAGGCGCTATGGACCTGACCGATGAACAGATCGACGCGGAATTGCTGCGCTGGATCGATTATTCTGTAGAGGCCGGCGTCAACTGCGTTTTTGACTGCGGTATCCCCGGATTAAACGCGTTCCATGAGCGTGCCTACGAACGTCTGCGCGAACTGGACAGACAAGGTAAACTCCCGGTATATGTCGATGGATGCTTCGTGATCGCGGCTGCATGGCAGATGGAAGAAGGCATGAAGGAACTGAAGCGCTTCCGGCGCGAGTTTAACACGGAACACCTGAAGGTGCATACCATGAAGGCGTTTATGGATGGTACCCTGAAGATTCATACCGGAGCTATGATTGACCCATACCCGGAGACGCAGACAAAAGGGAGCCCGGCTTTCACGAAAGAAGAGCTTGCCGAGCTGATCAAATTACTGAATGAGGAAGATCTCGATCTTCACCTGCACACTGTGGGCGATAACGCATCCCGCGTTGTACTTGATGCCGTGGAACTGGCCAGAAAAGAGCTGGGTGACGACTACCATGTGAAGGTCACATGCGCCCATCTGGAGGTTCAGGATGATGCAGATCTCCCGCGTTTCGCAGAGCTTGGTGTCATCGCGAATTATACGCCATGGTGGCATGGCGGAGAGCCTCTTGAATCGTTGATTCCGCTGCTTGGTGAGAAACGGGCCAGGAATATGTTCCGATGCAAAACTGTCTGGGACACCGGCGCCCTTGTAACCTGGTCAAGCGATAACATCACATTCGAAGATTTCACATGCTGGAACCCTAGCCTGGGTATGGAAATAGGGATGACGCGCCAGATCACCGAAAAGACCAGACTTCCGGAGTTCTACATTGGCGATTATTCATTTCCTCCTGACGAAGAGAAAATGAACATCGAGGAGATGATCCTGGGATATACGATCAACGGAGCGAAGCAGCTCGGAATCGAAGCCTCAAAGGGTTCCATCGAAGCCGGCAAAGACGCCGACTTCCTGGTGTTTGAAAACGACCTGCTTACAGCAGAAGCGGAAGGATTCAGCTATAATATACCTGCAGAAGTATATTTCAGCGGCAAAAAAATGAAATAAAGACAGGGAGAGTGAAACACTATGAAAGCAGATCAGATCATTAAGAATGCTATAATATTCACCTCGGACATAGACCATCCGCAGGCAACAGCTCTGGCGGTGAAAGATGGCATGTTTGTCTATGTTGGTGATGAGGCGGGCCTTTCTGATTTTGAAGGAGAAGTTACAGATCTCGGTGGTAAGTTCATTATGCCGGGCATCATTGACAGCCATGTCCATGTGACCATAGGCGCTGCCTTCGATTATACAGATGTCGGGGAGTTTGTTCTGTGCGACAGCAAACAGAAGGCGTTAGCGTTTATGGCAGACTTTATCAAGAACAATCCCGGGCTGGAGCGCTACAGATTCTATATGGAGAAGGCATCCCTGAATGGGGAAGATCTTGTAAAAGAGGAACTCGATGCGATCTGTCCTGACAGTGAGCTTGTGATCTTGGAAGGAGAATGTCACAGCGCCTGGGTGAACTCTAAGGTTCTTGATAAGCACGGAATCACATACGAGACGCCGGACCCTGCGCCGGGGCTGAGCTATTATGTGCGAAAGGACGGTAAGCTGACCGGTAATGCATTTGAAGCTGCTGCATGGCGGTTCCTCTTCGATCACCTGAGAGATAATCTGACAGATGAGATGATCGATGCGTCGATCTCGCGCTGGATCGAATACTGTCAGAAAATGGGCGTCAGCGCAGTATTTGATGCCGGGTTCCCTGAGCACAACTGGCTGCAAGAGAGATTCTATTCGTATATGTGCGAAATGGACAAGCAGGGAAGACTGCCGGTCTATGTTGACGGAAGCTATTTCCTCACAAACTGGAATGAAGTGAAGGAAGCGATAGAAGAGACGAAGCGTTTCAGTCGTGAATTCAACACGGAGCACCTTAAGGTCCACACATTAAAGCTTTATATGGACGGCACTATGAAGATCAGGACGGCTTCTATGCTCACACCGTATGAAGGCACAGATGAACTGGGAGCAGAAACTTACAACAAGGAAGAAATTGCGGAGATCATCAAGGAACTGAATGAGGCGGGACTGGACCTTCACGTTCACACTGTCGGCGAACGGGCATCCCGCATCATACTGGACGGGGTGGAGCTGGCCAGACAGGATCTTGGTGATGATTTCCGTGTTAAGGTCACCTGCGCTCATCTGGAGGTACAGCATGACGATGATCTGGACCGTTTCGGGAAACTCGGTGTGATCGCCAATTACACGCCTTGGTGGCACACGGGATATGTAGGCGAAGTGCTCAGCGCCCTGCTTGGTGAAAAACGCGCAACGACCATGTACCGCTGCAAATCCGTCTGGGACAGCGGCGCTCTTGTCACCTGGTCCAGTGACAATGTCGCTTATCAGGATTTTGCAACATGGAACCCGTATCTCGGAATGGAGATCGGAATGACACGCTGGCTCTGTGAGAAGACCAACGCTCCTGAAATATACAGGATGGATCAGTCATTCCCTCCTGCAGACGAGAAGATGAGCATCGAAGAAATGATTCTGGGGTATACGATAAACGGAGCGAAGCAGCTCGGTGTCGAAGACAGCAAAGGTTCCATTGAGGCAGGGAAGGATGCGGACTTCCTGGTATTCGACAATGATCTGCTCGCAGCTGAGCCTGCAGGGTTCAGTTATAACGAACCGCTGGAGGTCTATTTCGGCGGAAAGAAGATGAAGTAATTATATTTGACCAGAAAGGAGATATGCTATGGAAGAGAAATTAAACCAGAGAAAACTCCCAATGAAAACGAAGCTGGGATACGGATGCGGTACGGCGTGTGACACGATACCTTACATTCTGTTCGCAACATACTTCATGTTCTTCCTGACCGATGTTGCCGGTGTCCCGGCAGGTATCGCAGGAACCATTTCCTTCGTTGCAATTATTGTGCAGACAATAACCGGACCGATTGTAGCTTATATATCGGATAATTCAACGAATCCAAAAGGAAGAAGAATGCCGATTCTCATAAAGTCCGTCATTCCATTCGCGATTACGACAGCACTGCTGTTCAATCCAATCGGCGGCAGCATGGGACTGAAGGTCGCATATTATTCAGTACTCGCGATTTTGTTCTATACTTTTTATGCTGCATATTTCAATGTATGGACTGCTCTGGGAGCAGAAATGACATCGGATTATAAGGAAAGAAACAGCATCAGAAGTATGGTTGCCTATATTGCAGTACCGCTTATGCTCCTTGGTTCTTCCGGAACCATCGCAATGGTAGGCCTCTTCTCGGCAAGAGGCATAAGTTATGGCAGGAGCTGGTTTTATGCGGCAACCGCACTGGCCATCATCATGCTCCTTGGTGCCTTTACCGTTGTAAAGACAGTAAAAGAAGTGCCGCCTTCACTTACGGAGGAAGAAAAAGCAGCACTCAAGGCAGAAAGACTCAGTGTGAAAAAACTGATCAAAGACTATGGAAGCTTTTTGAAGCTGAAACTGTACAGAAAAATCATTATATTTTCACTGTTGTTCGTTGTCGGATATCTTATGATGGATAAAGCCATTGTATATATGATGGTAAACTGTTTAGGACTGGGCGAAGCTCAGCAGTCCCTGTTCTGGGTAATGAACACAGTCATTTCTACGGCGTGCATTCCTCTCGTATTCGGTATCGCCAATAAATGGGACAAGAGGAAGGCTATGTTCTTATTCACGGCAGCATATCTGATCGGTTTGGTCATCTGGTTTGTTTTCGGCATGGTCTCAGTCGTACCATTTGTCCTTTTCGTCATTTTCTGCCTGCCGGTAGCCTTAGGAACCTGTGCGTTCTATTCACTACTGTACTCTCTGATGTATGACTGCTGCGACGTATACCATCTGGCAACAGGCGAACAGAAAGAGGGCGAAATGCTGGCGCTTCAGAATCTGGCACAGACAGCAGGTGAAGCGATCGCAACACTGTTCCTTGGCTGGGGACTGCAGCTCTTCGGTTATACCGGAGGAGAAGCCGTTACGCCATTCCTTCAGAAGGTCATCTGGTCCTTTGGAACGATCGTTCCTGGAATCTTCATCGCAATCAGTATGATTTTCCTTCTGGGATACAACTTGACAAGAAAAGACTTCGATGAAGTAACACAGGCGATTGCGGACCGCGACGAAGGTAAAGAAATAGATATGTCAAAATTTGACCACTTAATTTAATACAAAAGCATAACTTGACTGAATAAAAAAACATATTGAGGTGAAAGCATGAAGAAAGTACTAGTTTTAGGAGTTGGAGCACAGGGAAGCGCTGCGGCGAAGAGGCTTGATAAAGATCCGGGCGTCAGTGAAATCATCGTAGCGGATTATGATGCAAAGGCAGTAGACGAATTAGTCGCTGAACTGACCAAGGCGAAGGGAATCCGTGTTGATGCAACAGATATCAACAGCATCATTGCAGCAGCAGAGGGAGTCGATCTCATACTGAACGCACTGGCACTGACATTCAATCAGAACGTTCTGGAAGCAGCACTGGCTGTCAAAACAAACTATCAGGACTACAATGGAACAGACAAGCTCCATGAGCTGTGGGATGAAAGCGAGTTCAGCAGTCAGTACAAAGTGCCGGAAGGTTTTTCACCGGAAACAGAGAGATGGTGGAAGAGCTACATGGCAATGTTCAAGATCTACGCTCCTAAATTCAAGGAGATCGGCAAGTTGGCTATCTTCGGGACGGGTTCCGCGCCTGGACTGATCTGCGCTGCAACAAAATACTCAATGAGATATCTTGATACATGCGATACGATCTACAATTTCGTATGGGAAGGCGCCTATGCCAAGAGATTCCAGCCATTCTGGTGGTCTCCGATTACAGCAATGAGCGACATGTCGGACCCGGCGGTTGCCTTTGAAGACGGGAAGATCCTGGACACGGTTCCATTCAGCAGACCTGTGAAGAGACAGTATGACTACATGGATGAGCCGGTTATATTCAGAGAACACTGCCATGATGAGCCTTTCCAGTATGCATTCAATGCGGCCACGGAATTCAAAGGCCTGAAGAATGCTTACTTCAAGTATGCGGGAGCAGGCATGGATTTCGCTTCACAGCTTTATCCGGCAGGTCTTCTGAGCCACGAAGAGGAGGAATACAACGGACAGAAAATCGTTCCATTTGATTACATCATGAGCCACATCCCGCCGGCACCGCACTTCAAAGAAGACATACAGGAATTCATCGATGAGGGACTGGCGCTGGATTCCGGCTGCATGGTGATAGAATCTTACGGCAAGAAAGACGGTAAGGATACACTGGTAGAAGTGCATGTGAGCGCGCCGGGATTTGTTGAGTCCTTTGAGCTGGCGGGAATCACTGCCGAAATGTATCTGACCGGACAGAGCGGATACCTCTTCTCGAAGCTGTTCATCAATGATGATTTCGGAGACATGAGCGGCCTGATTTCTTCTGACATGCTCACCCAGGAACAGTGCGATAAATTCTTTGAATACGCAGCGGAACTCAAGATTACACTTGATACCAAGATCAAAGATCCAAAGGAGGTCTGTGACTGATCTGGAAATAATGTGAGCTAAAGAATTCTGTGAACAAAAGGTCTATATGACTCAAACTTGGAGGTGAATGCTATGGCAGACATTCGTAAAGGTGTGGCAAATGTTAACAAGAAACACTATGGCGTTATCGCTGTTGTTGCACTAATGTATTGTTCCGTTGCTGCAGGAGCTTTTGGTATTGAGGAAATGATCTCTACCTGCGGACCGGGCATGACGATTATCGCTCTGGTCGGAATGGTTTTCGTCTGGGCAATCCCTGACTGCTTTTGCGTTGCAGAAGTAGGATCGGTATTGCCTGCGGAAGGCGGCGACATCTTCTGGGCGAAACACACGCTGGGGGAATTCTACTCCTTCCAGGAAGGAGTGTGGTACGCAATTTCGTACTACACTGCCAGTGGAACGTACATCGTTCTGGCAACGAACTACATGGGTTACTTCTTTGAATGGAACAACGCTCAGGCTTTCATCGTCAAACTGATCATCGTCATCGCGTTTACTGTTCTGAATCTGGCGGGGCTCAAGGAAGTCAGCATCGCCAGCATTATCTTCTCCGTTTTCATACTGCTTGTGTTTGCTTTTATCACAGTCGTTGGATTCGGAAACTGGAATTACGATCCGATGGAACCGATCTTTAATGAGGATGAAGGAGTGTCCAGCTCCATCGGACAGGCTCTGTCGATTGGTGTCTGGATGTACTGCGGATGGGCAATGATCAATCAGCTTTCCGGTGAGGTCAAAAACCAGATGGTCATTCCGAAAAGTATCCTTATCGTGTGTCCGCTGATCGGTCTTTCTTATGTTCTGCCAACCATAGCCGGTGTGGCCTCCGTTGGTCATTGGGATTCATGGACCACAGATCTGGTCGCTTCAGATGGCGTTGGCTATGCTACCGTTCTTACACAGAATGTAGGCGGATGGTGTGGCGTGTTGGTCGTCATCACAGCTGTTGTTGGTAATATGGCCATATTCAACACCAATATGACCTGTGGATCGCGCAGCGTTTTCGTTGTTGCAGACGATCATCTGGCTCCGCCGTGTTTCACATGGCTGACGAAGAGAACCGGCGTCCCATCCATCGGTATTTTGTCTATGGCCCTGGTTACCATCCTGCTGATGCAGATGGAATTCACAACACTGGTTCTGATTCAAGTCATTCCGGAGTTCGCAGCAGCCTTCTGCCTGACAGTCATGGTATACAAAAGCCGCAAAATGTATCCGGAAGAGATTCGCAGACCGGAGACATTTAAGATCCCGGGAGGGAAGGTTGGAACCGTTTTATGTACAGCGTCCATTTGCTGTGTTTCAGTTGCAGCGTTCTTCCTGAACGGAACCGATTACTTCCTTTATGGTGTATTCCTGATTTTGGCCGGCGTCGTGCTATATGTGATCTGCAAATGGATCTGGGGCGGCCCTTGGAAGAAGAACCCTGACAAGTGGCCGAGAAACCCTAAGACCAAGCTGGCGTATGGAGATACCTTCCGCATCGCGATTCTGCTTGAGATCATGGCGGCAGTCTGTCTCGCCGGACGCGTCTTCCTGAGGTTCATCGAAGGAAGCTGGGGACCGGAATACTATCTTGAAGAATACGGAACTGGCCTTCTGAGTGATTTCTATGGTATGCTGAATGTACTTCTGGTCATGGGTATCGTCCTGGCGATCATCGGCGGAATTCTCTTCCTGGTAGGTAAGAAGGTCGACAAGTACATTCCGCAGCCTGTCATTCTCAGCGAAGAAGACAGACAGGAAGCCATGAGCGGAAGCGCAGAAGAAACATGGTAATGCAGAAGCACAGCAAGATGCAGAAGCAACGGGAGGATTATAAGGGCGTTATGAAACAGGAGACGATCAATCGCATCCGCAAGTTCACAGAAGACCGGGACTGGGAACAGTTCCACACGCCGTCGAATCTGGCGAAGTCCATCAGCATCGAGGCAGGGGAGCTTCTGGAGTGCTTCCAGTGGAGTGATACAGAATTTGATATCGAACACGTGAAGGAAGAACTGGCCGACGTCATCGTCTACTGCCAGAACATGCTCGACGAGCTGGACTTGGACGCCGATGAAATCATCAACGCCAAGATGGATAAAAACGAAGCCAAATACCCGGTCGAAAAAGCCAGAGGAACCGCAGCGAAGTACGATAAGTTGTGAAGCTTCGCGGCTGTCGGTGGATGGCGAAATGAGGTGAAAAGAATGAAAAATTTAAGTCCTTTTTGTACGTGCACGGATTTATCCTGCCCGCTGCATCCCACCAATCATGAGCGGGGGTGCGGTCCCTGCATTGCCGACAACTTAAAGGATCGGGAGATCCCGAGCTGCTTCTTCCATCTGGCCGGAGAGTACGAAGGGGACAGCTATACCTTTGAAGATTTTGCACGGTTAGTGCTGGAGAAAAAGTAATAACAGAATTGCTCCCGGAGACGCGACTCCGGGACTTTTTCCTTTTTGGACTGCTGTTCTATGTATGGTATGATTAGAATAGGGGTAGTAAGCAAAGAAAGGATACCATCAATGGATCTGATAGAATTAATGGCGAAGCGCAGGAGCATTCGCAAATATACGGACGAAGAAATTCCGGAAGAAAAACTGAACAAGATTCTGCAGGCAGCGCTGCTGGCACCGACCAGCAGAGGCAAGCGGCCGTGGGAATTTTATGTGGTCAAAGACCGGGAGGTTTTAGAGAAACTGTCCAAGGCGAAAAAGCACGGATCGGCTTTGCTGGCGAGGTGCAATACAGCCATTGCCGTTTTTGCAGACAGCGACTTGTCGGACGCCTGGATCGAGGACAGTTCCATCGCTTTGGCGTACATGGATTTGATGGCAGCCGAGCAGGGCGTGGGCAGCTGCTGGGTGCAGATGCGCATGAGAAAAGACGAAGCCGACGGAGACGCCGAGCAGAACGTACGGGACATCTTGGGCGTGCAATTGCCGTGGAGAATGGTTGGCATCATGGCACTGGGCATGCCGGCGGAAGAGAAAGAACCTTATGCGCCTGACGAACTGAAATGGGAGAAAGTGCATAGATAAACCAAGAATCAAAGGGGCGGTTCGCCAGTCTGGAAAGGTAATCATGGCAAGAAAAAAGCAAACAAAACATAAAATCGCTGTGCGCATGTGCGCAGGATGCTTCTGCAAATTCGACCGCCGGAAAGTGCTTCAGACACTGGTGGATGCTTTTGCAGAAACCTGCACATTTGAGTATTCGTATAAGAAGCAAGAAGAAAAGAAGTATGATTTGGTTCTGCGGATCAGCGGGTGCGATTCTGAGTGCGCGGAGGCGAGCGAAGTGATCGACAACCTGGTGATCGACCATAATAATTGGGAAAACGCTGTTGCAGTTTTTGCGGAAAAGACGGGATGGTAAAGGTTGATGGGCGGTAAGAAACATTTCATGCGGCATGAAGATGCGACGGCAGAGGTCATGAACAACGGAATTACGAAACGAATTCTGTCATACGACGACAGTCTGATGGTCGAGGAGCTGGTGTTTGAAGAGGGAGCGCAGTCGAAGGTGCACACCCACACGCCGGTGCAGATTCCTTACGTCAAAAGCGGCGTATTCGAGTTCACCGCCGGCGGCGAGACCTTCGTACTTCACGAGGGCGACACGGCTTACATGGGACCGGACGAACCTCATTGTGTCAAATGCCTGGAAGCAGGGACACTGGTCGTGTCCTTCTCGCCGGTGCGGGAAGATTACCTGTAAGGCTGCGAATGATCGTCGTCCGATTGCTCCGATTTACGGCGGTTGGCCTGATCGATCAGCTTTTTCAGAGTCAGCGGCGTCGACAGCACTGCCACAAGAATAATGATTAGTACGATAAGTGTATCCATTGGGACTCTCCTGTCCGTGGGAGGGCTTCCGATTGAAGCATTCTTGCAGAAACGTCTGCGTATATTTTAGTAAAAAACGCGAAGAAAAACCAGTATCAGGATAGGAAAGCGAGGACTATTATGGCAAGTACAACTGTAATCGAAGCGTGTATCGGAGACCTGACGAAGGTTTCGGATGTGGACGCCATTGTCAATGCCGCGAACACATCTCTGCTCGGAGGCGGAGGCGTGGACGGCGCCATTCACCGTGCGGCAGGCAGGGAACTCCTGGAGGAGTGCCGGACACTGCACGGCTGCGACACAGGTGATGCCAAAATCACCGGCGCCTATAATCTTCCGTGCAAACACGTCATCCACACAGTCGGACCAATCTGGCGCGGCGGCAAAAAAGGAGAACCGGAAAAGCTGGAATCCTGCTACCGCAGGTCTTTGGAAGTCGCCGTGGAAAATGGTGTGAGAAGAATTGCCTTCCCATCGGTTTCAACAGGCGTGTACCATTTCCCGTTGGATCTGGCTGCAGTCATCGCAGTCGGGACCGTGCGTGCTTTTGTCGAAGAACACCCGGGAGCATTGGATTACGTCGCCTGGTATCTGCTGGACGAAGGCACACGCGGGTACTATGCGAGGGAACTGGAGAAGTAAAAAATGATTGTAACAAATGCGAAAGTCTATACGCAGAATGATGCAATGCCGACGGCAGAAGCCTTTGCAATAGAGGATGGCAAGTTCGCCTGCGTCGGCAGCAACGAAGAAGTGAGACAGTGGGCGGCCGAACATGCAAAGGCAGCAGAAGCCGCGGCTGTTCCGGAGCTGGATCTAGGCGGCAAGTTTGTCATGCCGGGAATCATCGACTCCCACACCCATATTGCCATGAGCGCATTCATGGGCGGCGACGACGATGATGACGAGTTTCCGATGTATGACTGCAAGTCAAAAGCCGAGATTCTCGACAAGCTCAAGGCTATGGTGAAGAAGCACCCGTTTCGGTTGTTCTATGCCATGTTCTACGGACAGATCGAAGCGCTTGCAGATGATCCGCTGACGAGGGATGACTTGGATAAGATCGTGCGCTTCCGGCCTGTTGTTCTGATGGAAAATGAATGCCACAGCGCATTTCTGAATTCCGCAGCGCTCCGGTATTTTAAGATCCGTGAAGATACCCCGGATATTGCGCCGGGGCTGAGCCGCTACGATCGGGATGATAAAGGCCGGCTGACCGGATTCATCACAGAGATGACTTTGGTGCCGATTCTGGCAGCACAGAAACCATCGAAAAAAGAATTGCGTTTCGGTATCACGAAGCTGTTGAGCTATCTGATTTCCCGCGGCGTGACGACGATTTTTGACGCAGGAAACATGACGGATGAAGATATGATTTTCCGGACCTTCCGGGAAATGGATGAAGAAGGGAAGATTCCGGTCCGCATGTTCATGTGTCACATGCTCTGGCACCCGGACATGGTTCCTTCCGCAATCGAAGAGCTGAAGCGGTGCAAGGCAAAGTACGAAACGGATAATATTCGTTTCGAGACCATGAAGATGATGTACGACGGAACGCAGCGGATTCATACGGCGTGCATGGTCGAGCCGTACGCCGACACCGGGACAAGCGGGGGCACCCTGATTTCCGAATCGGAACTGCTGGAATTTATGCGCGCCCTGAACCACGAAGGCATCGACTTCCATCTCCACACCGTTGGGGAAGCCGCCATGCGCAAAGTCATGAACTGCGTGGAATGCCTGCAGGCAGAAGGGGCAGCCGCGGATGGTGCTGCGGATGGTGCCGCCGGTGGTGCTGCGGATGGTGCCGCCGGTGGTGGCGAGCCGTTCCGCATCACGGTCACCTGCGCCCATGACGAAGTCATCTGTCTGGAAGACATCGACCGATTCAAAGAACTCGGCATCGTTGCCAACTTCACCCCAAGCTGGAACGGCGGCAACTGCGGATCCGAACCAGAGAATATGCAGAGATTGCTCGGCCCGGAGCGTGGCCTTTGCACCTTACAGAGCAGGACCATCTTCGATACCGGTGCAGTTGTTTCCTTCAGTTCCGACGAGGTGGAACTGCACAATCTGGAACATTGGAGCCCGTTCTGGGGCATGGAAGTGGGCATGACCCGACAGGATCCTGACTTCGGAGAACCGCTGGAGGACGGCACACTCGATGGACGCACCGCGCCGATCTACCCACCGGTCGACGAGCGCCTTACACTTTCGCAACTCATCAAAGGCTATACGATCAACGGCGCCAAGCAGCTCGGCATCGATGACCGCCTCGGCTCCATCGAGACCGGTAAGGACGCGGACTTCCTCGTTCTGACCGAGAACCTCTTCGAGGTGGATCCGTATCGCCTGCATGAGGTGATTCCGGAACGCGTCTACATCAAAGGCAAAGTCCAGAGCATCGTGTGATGGAACGCTAGACACCAAAGCGAATATGAAATAAAGCCATGAAGACAAGGCAGGAGTGATTCGGCCATGATTTCATGGCTTTTTGTTGTGTACAAGTGGTTTATTTTGACCTAAAAGGCACAAGGGTAAGGTGATTAACTGTGCACACATTGCTTTTTACAAGGAGAAAAGCACAGTTTAAAGAGTGTTTTACTGTGCATACATGTAAAGGAAAAAGCTAGTGTGCACAATAGAAGCAAGAATAATTGTGCACATTGATGTAAAAAAAGGTAGGTGTACACAATAAACAGAGATGAAACTGTGCATATTGGCATCTTAAACCAGTTCTATGCACAGCGACTCAATAGAAATGCAATGACTTTTGAGTAACGAATGAAGGTAATTGACGATAAAATACAAAAATAGTAATATATGTAAAATATAACGTGCAGAAAAAGGGGTTTTGAAATTATGGAAAAGAAAGTCGTAAACGGTGAAGGTGATAACCTTTCAATCGAGTCTCTTCTTGAGATTCTAATGATTCTAGAGAAGAAAAAAATCAAGGCATATAAAGCAGAACTGATCAAGCTACCGGAAGGATGTCTATACATACAGACGGAAAATGGAAATTCATATTATAAACAGGTTATCAAAAGAAATCGCAAAGGCATCTCCAATAACACAGACCTGATTTACAAGTTGGCGCGTAAGCGGTACCTGCAACTGAGGGTCAAAGAGCAGGAGAATCTGATGAAGCGAATCGGTTCTTTGGCGGGTGTGTCTCGAACGAAGACCGGAAAGAAAACCGCACAAATGATAAGCGGCTCTTTCTCACCAACGGAGAAACTGTTGGACAGATATGGTCGGGCGGGCCTCGACATCATGAGAATCACCTGCACGTCAAAACAATATAATTGGGCGAAGGCGGAGTACAGGAGAAACACCAAGAACCCGGAGAAACTGATTTACGCAACCTATTCGGGAATAAAGATGCGGTCAAAGTCTGAACAGTCGATTGGCAATGCGCTGGAAGTCAAGGGGATTCCATATAGGTATGAACCTGAAATCACTTTGGATTTGAGTTGGATGGAAGGTGTTGATTGGCTGATACAGGGAAGGTATAAAACCTATTACCCTGATTTTGTGATACGGACTGCGGAAGGAAACGCTATTATTTGGGAGCATCTGGGCAGAGTCGATCTGGAAGAATACAGGAAGCATAACATGGAGAAAATCGCGGCTTACCGGCAGAACGGCATTTGCGATGATGATCATTTGATTCTGACTTTTGAGAAAGATATGGAACGTTCAGAGACAATTCAACGCATTATCGCAAAACGCATCCTGCCGTACATGTGACCGCCTGGCGGCACCGAAGTACTTGCCCATACAGCACATATGCGAATGCCCACACAGTACATATGGGATTTAATTGCACTGCTTTCGTATTAGGGTTACCGCAACACCGATATAAATGCTATAATGAACCATACGGTATTCTCGAATCAGGAGGCATGGATATGAAACTATATAAAAACGGTATTTATCTGGTAAACGGTACTGAGATTATAGAAGACAACGGGGATGCGGCGGCGAAGCTGGCACAGAAGGGCATCACCACGAGCAAGGAGGAAGCGGCGAAGGGCACAATGGCCTACAACATCCTGGAGGCGCACAACACTTCCGGCAATATGCAAAAGCTGCAGATCAAGTTCGACAAGATGACGTCCCACGATATTACGTTCGTCGGCATCATCCAGACAGCGAGAGCATCCGGACTCAAGAAGTTTCCGATTCCGTATGTGCTGACCAATTGCCACAACAGCCTTTGCGCGGTAGGCGGTACGATCAATGAAGACGACCACATGTTTGGCCTGAGCTGTGCGAAGAAGTACGGCGGCGTGTATGTACCTCCGCACCAGGCAGTCATCCACCAGTACGCCCGTGAAATGCTGGCGGAAGCCGGCGGCATGATCCTCGGCTCCGACTCACACACGAGATACGGTGCGCTGGGAACCATGGCGATGGGAGAAGGCGGTCCGGAGCTGGTCAAGCAGCTGCTGGAGCAGACCTATGATATCAACATGCCGGGCGTGATCGCGATCCACATGACCGGTGCTCCTGTCAACGGCGTCGGCCCGCAGGACGTTGCTCTGGCCATCATCGGCGAAGTATTCAAGAACGGATACGTCAACAACAAGGTCATGGAATTCGTCGGACCTGGCGTTGCCTCCATGAGTGCTGACTTCAGAATCGGCGTTGACGTAATGACTACAGAAACAACTTGCCTGTCATCCATCTGGGTAACAGACGAAAATATAGAAGAGTGGTACACGATTCACGGAAGAGCCGGCGATTACAAGAAGCTGGCCCCTGCTGATGTTGCTTACTATGACGGCTGCGTTGAGATTGACCTGTCGGCCATCAGACCGATGATCGCCATGCCGTTCCACCCGAGCAACACATACACCATCGAAGACGTGCAGAAGAATCTGGCGGACGTACTGGCAGACGTGGAGAAGCGTGCGCTGGTCAGCCTGGACGGACAGGTCGAGTACAGCCTCAAGGATAAGATCAGAGACGGTAAGTTCTATGTGGAGCAGGGTATCATCGCAGGATGCGCCGGCGGCGGATTCGAAAACATCTGTGCAGCAGCTGACATCCTGAAGGGCAAGTACATCGGCGCGGATGAATTCACACTCAGCGTTTATCCGGCAAGTACACCGGTCTATATGGAACTGCTCAAGAACGGCGCAGCGGCAACGATTCTCCAGTCTGGTGCCATCATGAAGACAGCGTTCTGCGGTCCATGCTTTGGTGCAGGAGATACGCCGGCCAACAACGCTTTCTCGATCAGACACTCCACGAGAAACTTCCCGAACAGAGAAGGTTCCAAGCTGCAGAACGGTCAGATTTCATCCGTCGCGCTCATGGACGCACGTTCCATCGCGGCGACAGCAGCCAACAAGGGCTTCCTGACTGCAGCAACGGAGATGGATTGCGAGATCAAGGCACCGAAGTACTTCTTCGATGCTGAAATATACAAGAACAGAGTATTCGACAGCAAAGGCATCGCAGAGCCTGAAACAGAGATCAAGCTGGGACCGAACATCAAGGACTGGCCGGAGATGAGCGCGCTGCCTGAGAACATGATCCTCAAGGTCGTATCCGAGATTCACGATCCGGTTACGACGACGGATGAACTGATTCCGTCCGGTGAGACTTCATCTTACAGATCAAATCCACTGGGCCTGGCGGAATTTGCATTGTCGAGAAAAGACCCTGCATACGTCGGCCGTGCTAAGGAAGTGCAAAAAGCACAGAAGGCCCTCGAGGCAGGAGAGGATCCGGTGAAAGCGCTGCCGGAACTGTTGTGCGTTCTGATGAAGGTGAAGGAAGTTTGTCCGACACTGAGCGCAGACAACATGGGCGTAGGCAGCACGATCTTTGCCGTGAAGCCGGGCGATGGTTCTGCCAGAGAACAGGCGGCTTCCTGTCAGAAGGTACTCGGCGGATGGGCTAACATCGCCAACGAATATGCGACGAAGAGATACCGCTCCAATCTGATCAACTGGGGCATGGTTCCATTCATTATTCCGTCAGGCGACCTGCCGTTCGCAAACGGTGACTACATCTTCATTCCGCAGCTGCGCGAAGCCATCGCAGAAAAGCTGACGACGATCCCGGCCTATGTGGTCAAGGGTGCAGAGGGATGCTGCGAAGCTTCCTGCTGTAAAGAAGGCGACTGTACGATCAAGCCGTTTGAACTGCAGCTGGGCGAGCTGACGGACGACGAGAGAGAAATCATCCTCAAGGGATGCCTCATCAACTTCAATAGAGTTTAAGCAAAACACAGACGAAGGGAGTGCCTGCGGGCACTCCCTGTTTAAAA
>SVCS01000054.1:8274-11368 GCA_015058205.1 Clostridiales bacterium | reverse complement strand
GAAGGATTCGGCAAAGGCCTGAAGATGGCAGCTCTCAATAAATTTGCAAACGCTAACAACAAGCAGTTTGGCGACAAGGCATACATCAAGTGGAACTTCACAAAGTTCCTGGTCGACAGAGAAGGCAACGTTGTAGCCAGATTCGAGCCGACTGTAGACATGGAAGAGGTTAAGAAAGCAGTTGCAGCGGCGCTGTAACAGCTGAAATTGGAGGCAAAAATGGACAGAGAAAAAACCATCGTCAGAACAAGTATCATAGGCATCATCATGAACGTACTGCTGGCAGCATTTAAGGCAGCAGTAGGTCTGATTTCAAACTCTATCGCGGTGACTTTGGATGCGGTAAATAACTTATCCGATGCATTGTCGTCGGTCATTACGATCATTGGTGCTAAGCTCGGTGCCAAAAAGCCGGACAAGAAACATCCTCACGGATATGGAAGAATTGAGTATCTCAGTTCTATGATCGTAGCGGCGATCGTCCTTTACGCCGGCATCACAGCGCTGGTGGAATCGGTGAAGAAGATCATCCATCCGGAAGCAGCGGATTACGGAATGGTCTCACTGATTATCATTGCAGTCGCCATCATCGTGAAATTGATTTTGGGCAGATACGTGAAGAAACAGGGTGAAAAGGTCAATTCCGGTGCGCTGATTGCTTCAGGCAAGGATGCATCTTTTGATGCAATTCTTTCCGCATCCGTACTGGCTTCTGCAATCGTGTACCTGATCTGGGGCATTTCTCTGGAAGCTTACGTAGGCGTCGTCATTTCCATCGTGATCATCAAAGCGGGTATTGAGATGATGATTGAGACGCTGAACGACATCATCGGTCAGCGCGGCGATGCAGAGATCGGCAGCCAAATAAGGAAACTTCTAAACGAAGAACCGGAAATCCGCGGTGCTTACGATCTGAACCTGTTCAATTACGGGCCGGACAAATTCTACGGCACAGTGCATATGGAACTGCCGGATACAATGACCGTCGACCAGGTGGACGTACTGACAAGAAAACTGCAGCTCAAAGTCTATCAGGAAACCGGCGTGATTCTGACAGGCATCAGCGTATATTCCTTTAACACAAAAAATGATGAGGCAGCAGCTATCAGAAGCACGATTCAGAAGACGGTCATGGAGCATGACTGGGCGATGCAGCTGCATGGATTCTACGCAGATACCGTGAAGAAGACCATACGCTTCGACGTTGTTGTCAGCTTCGAGATCGATCATGAAGAAGCACTGGGTATCCTACAGAAGGAAGTACAGGCATTATATCCGGATTATGAACTTCAGATTGTTATCGACGTGGATGCGGCAGACTAACAGAATAAGACATTTTATAAGACTATGAACAGCGTGTTTATTCAGGCAATTGGATTTGTAGCAGTACTGTTTTTTATCTTTTCCTATCAGATCAGATCCAACAAGATGTTGTTTCTGATGCAGCTGATTGGAACAGCGATGTTCTGCTGCCAGTTTCTGCTCCTCGGCGCGACAAGCGGAGCGATGAATCTGGTCGGTATCATCGTCAGAAACGGGCTGCTCATGAAATACCGCGATTGGAAGTGGGTCCGTTCGAAGTGGACGGTAGTCATATTCCTCATCTTCTTCACGGCTGCTTTTGTCATGACATGGCAGGGACCGATCAGCTTGCTGCCTTTTGCGGCTGTTGTGGGAACGACCATCGCCTACTGGACGGATAACGCGCAGAAAATCCGCCTTGGAAATCTGGTTTGCGGTTCCCCATGCTGGCTCTGCTATGACGCCATCATCGGTTCATGGGCGGGCGTGCTGAACGAAGCCATCACGCTGGGATCCATCCTCATCTCCATCTGGAGGTACGGCTGGAAAGCCATGGGTAAAACAGATTCCGGGTTTTAAGACAATAGAAGCAAAATAGCTGGGTAGAAGCAAGTAGGGAGGCTAGAATATGGAACTGAAAGAATTACTGGAGCACTTCAACAACGGAGATACACTGGGCGAAGATTTCGAGGTGATCGAACTGATGCGCTACTACAGCCGTCAGGCACAGAAGATTACCATGCAGATCAATACGCAGTATCATGAGCCGGAGGAACTTGCATTTTTGTTTTCGGAGCTGATCGGCAAACCGATTGGCGAAGGGTTCGGACTGTTCCCGCCGTTCTACACAGACTTTGGAAAGAACATCACCATTGGCAAGAATGTTTTCATCAACGCCGGCTGTAAATTCCAGGATCAGGGCGGAATCACCATCGATGAGGGGGCGCTGATCGGACACGGCGTTGTATTGGCAACCCTGGATCATGATTTTGCACCGGAAAAGAGGCAGCAGCTTCATCCGGCGCCGATTCATATCGGCAAACGGGTCTGGATTGGCGCGAACGCTGTCGTGACGAAGGGCGTTACGATTGGCGATAACGCAGTTGTTGCAGCAGGTGCCGTAGTAACACAGGACGTACCGGCAGATACTATCGTCGGCGGCGTGCCGGCCAAAATCATCCGGAAACTGTGACGAAGTGTAACGGAATAAAACGGAAGCAAGAGAGGTAACGGAAATGATTTCAGCAGCAGAAGCAAAGCAAAAACTCATTGAAGGCAATCAGAAATACCTTGCAGCAAAGGCAGGAGATGCAAAGGCAGGAATCGGCGATGTATCTGCTGAGATGCGCCGAAAAACTGCAGCAGAAGGGCAGGAACCATATGCAATCATCATTTCCTGCTCGGATTCCAGAGTCATACCGGAAAGCATCTTTTCTGCGGGAATCGGAGATCTGTTTGTGATCAGAGTCGTAGGAAATGTGCTGGACAATCATCAGCTGGGCAGCATCGAATATGCGGCAGAACACCTGGGGACAAAACTGATCGTCATGCTGGGGCACACGGAATGCGGCGCCATCAAGGCAGTCATCGAAGGCCATTCCGGCGGCTTTATCGATTACATACTGAAAGATATTGCAGCAGCAATCGGTGATGAGAAAGATGAATACAAAGCGACCTGCTTGAACGTACAGCACGGCGTGCAGAGAATCCGGGACGAATTAAAGATCCATCCGATTGAAAACGACAAAGGTGTTGAAGTCGTGGGTGCGATTTATGATATCGAAGACGGTAC
>SVCS01000054.1:0-8174 GCA_015058205.1 Clostridiales bacterium | reverse complement strand
GGCGCGAAGACAGAAGCGTCCATGAAGGCTTGCGGATATGATAAGGTGTGCGACCAGTATAGGGTAAAGTTCTTTGATTTGAAGAAGGATACGCTCAGACGGGTAGAAACGCCGCTGCGGCCGATGGATATTGCCTGCAGAGCACTGGATGCGGACTACCTGATCGATCTTCCGGTGCTCAAAGGCCACTGTCAGACTGCAATCACCTGCGCGCTGAAGAACATGAAGGGATGCGTGCCGGATCATGAGAAACGGGAGTTTCACGCAGAAGGACTGTTTGAGCCCATTGCCGCATTGTCGGCCGTGCTGAAGCCTGACCTCGTCATCGTTGACAGCATCTGCGGCGACCTGGATTACGAAGAAGGCGGAAACCCAGTGCAGACTAATCGGATGTTTCTGGGAACAGATGCCGTGCAGGTTGATGCTTACGGATGCCAGCTCATGGGACTGGATACGGAAGATGTTCCATACATCGGTCTCGCAGAAGAGTGGGGCGCCGGTTCCACCGCAGTAACGGCAGAGGACATCATTCGTCTCAATGAACCGGCTGCCGCTCAGGAATACCCGCGTCCGTCCGGAAAAGTGCAGAAACTGACCCGCAACGTGCATGCTGACAGCGCTTGTTCTGCCTGTTTCGGGACTTTGGTCAGAGCGCTTCACATCGCGGATGAAGAGGGCTTCAAAAGCAAAGGCGGGGCATACAAAGGCAAGATCTACATCGGACAGGGCTATCAGGGAAAGAACATAGACGGACTCGGCATCGGAAAGTGCTGCGCCGGCGCGAAGCGATGCGTGAAAGGCTGCCCGCCGACGGCGAGCGCAATTCTGGAAGAACTAAGACGCACCAACATTAGGTGAAACAAAGATATATAGATACAAGGAGAGGGATTACATGGATATCAAAGAAGCAATCAACGCCAGACATAGCGTGAGACAATATCAGGACCGGCCAATTGACAATGAGCTGGTCGGGAAACTCAATGCGCTTATTGAAGAGTGCAACCAGCAGAGCGGACTTCATATGCAGTTGATTCTGGATGATCCGGACTGCTTCAATTCATTCCTGGCTCATTATGGGAAGTTCGTAGGAGCGAGTAACTACATTGCCCTTGTCGGAGACAAAGACAGGAGTGATCTGGATGAATGCTGTGGTTATTATGGACAGCGTATCGTACTGGAAGCACAGAGAATGGGTTTGAACACCTGCTGGGTAGCAGGCACTTACAGCAAAGGCAAGTGCGCCGCAGAAATAGGCGCAGGGGAGAAACTCGTTTGTGTCATTTCCATCGGATACGGACAGACACAGGGATCAGAGCGGAAATCCAAGCCGGCAGCTAAGGTCTGCAATGTGAAAGAAGCAGATATGCCGGACTGGTTTAAGGAAGGATTGGACGCCGCACTGAAGGCGCCAACAGCCATCAATCAGCAGAAGTTTATGTTGTCTTTGGAAGATGGGGAAGCAGTCATCACAGCGAAGCGGGCACCGCTGGCAAAGATCGATCTCGGTATCGTGAAATATCAGTTTGAAGTAGCTTCCGGACATAAGTGCAGATAATTAGACCGCCATCCTAAAATAACTATCCCAAAAGCAGGAAATGTATTATAATTACCCTGTGTAGGGATGGAAGGTGTTAAGAATCTGAGCCTATGAGAAAGGTGAATAGAAATACAATCATTACAAAGCGCAGAGCAGGCATTTTAGTATGCCTTTTGCTTGCGCTTTTTTTAGTGTCGGCGACGGCTTTTGCTGATGTTTTTGCAGAAGATAAAGCGGCGGATGACGATGGGACAGCGAAAGATAGCACAGCTGAAATTGAAGCGGTGGATCCTATCGACGAAGCCGACAACTATACGACGGTCGTTTACGACAACTCCAATGGTCTGCCGACGGCTGTCGCCAACGATATTGCCCATACGAAAGAGGGATTTATCTGGATCGGAAGCTACGGCGGACTGATCCGTTACGATGGAAATGATTTCGAGAGGATCGATGCGAAGAAGGGCATCACCAGTGCCGGATGTCTGTTCCTCGACAGCCAGGATCGTCTGTGGATCGGCACCAACGAAAATGGAATCGGCATGATGGAGCAGGATCAATTCCATTGGTTCTCTGAGGAAAAGGGATTGGCTGCCGCCAAGGTCCGCGATGTCACAGAGGGAGCGGATGGACTGATCTATGCCGGAACGATTTCAGGCATTTCGATCATCTATCCTGATTTCCATATTGAAAATCTGGATCACCCGAAGATTGCCGGCGTATATGTTGAACAACTGGAAAGCGGGGTCGATGGGACCGTCTACGGCATCAGCAGTGAAAACGATTTTTTCTCAATCAAAAAGAATAAACTGATCAGTTATCTCGATCATTCAAAAGCCAACATCAAAGGCATCACCAGCATATTCCCGGATCCTGAAGATCCGACAATGATTTATTTCGGGACAGAGGGATCCGAAATCTACCACTGCAAGGCCAAAGGCAATCCGACCCCTTCAGAAACAATCGATATTTCACCGCTGAGCAGCGTCAGCTATATCAAAAAGATTGACGATAATTACTGGATCTGTGCAAACAACGGCATCGGTGTCATCGATGAAAAAGGATTTCATTACTTGGACAACGTACCGTTTAAGCATGCGATCACCAACGTCATGGAAGACTACGAGGGGAATCTGTGGTTTTCCTCATCACGTCAGGGCGTCATGAAAATCGTTTCGAATCGTTTTACGAATCTGTTCGAAAAATATGACATCCCGGCAGAAGTGGTCAACTCAACTTGCATGGTTGATGATAATCTCTATGTCGGAATGGAAGATGGCATGGTTGTAATCGGCAAAGACGGTCCAGTATCTGAGGTGCCTGTTACAGAAGCCAGGTATGCATCCGGCGAAGAAATACAGACTGATAATCTGATCCAATACTTGGACGGGGTGCGCATCCGATCCATCTCACGTGATACCAAAGACAGGCTTTGGATCGCCACATGGCAGGCCATGGGGCTGCTTCGCTATGACCATGGGAAGCTGACCGTATTCTCCGAGAAAGAGGGAATTCCATCTGACCGTATTCGCGTCATGGACGAGACGCCGGATGGAGCGATCCAGGTAGTGTGTACCGGCGGCGTATGCGTCATCAAAGGCGACAAGGTGACCGATTTCTATGGAGAGAAAGAAGGAATCAAAACGAAGGAACTGCTGACGCTGGCCAATGCACCGAACGGTGATATTCTCGCCGGTTCCAACGGAGGCGGTATCTATATTATGGGGGAAAAGGGCGTCCGCTGCATCGACAGAAAAGACGGTCTGACTTCAGGTGTCATCATGCACATCTACTATGATGCCAAGCGCAAGGTGTTCTGGATAATCACCGGCAACTCGATTGCCTATATGACGACCGACTACAAAGTGACAACAGTAGAACAGTTCCCGTATTCAGATAATCTGGATCTGTTTGAAAACGATCGGGGCGAGATGTGGGTTGCCAGCAGCGATGGCCTTTACGTTGTATCCGCTGATGAAATGCTCGCAAATGAGAAAATCAATTACACGCATTATGGAATCGCCAATGGTATGTCGGGTACTGCGGTCAGTAATTCCCATAGTGAACTGACGAAGGACGGTGATCTGTATCTCTCAGGAAGCACCGGCGTGATGCATGTCAATATCAACGAACCTGTGAAGGATTTCAGCAATATCAAGCAGGACGTTCCGTTTATCGTTGCAGACGGGAAGTATTATTATCCCGACGAAAACAGAGAGTTTACCATTCCATCCGATGTCAGGAAGCTAACGATATACGGATATGTATTCAATTACTCGCTGACAGATCCAACTGTTTCGATGCAGTTGGAAGGCTTTGATCAGCATCCGATGGAATACAAGTCGAGTGAAATGCACCCGATGATTTACACAAATCTAAAGGGTGGCTCTTACACATATGTGATGAAACTGAAGGATGAACTTGGAAACGACAGCAAGACTATTTCAGTTGTGATCAACAAGAAGAGGGGGATTACGGAGTACCTCTGGTTCAACATTTTTCTCCTGATGCTTTTGGGAGGGCTTGTGTTCCTGCTGTCCAGATGGTATGTACAGCGCAATCTGAAGAAGATGGAACGGCAGCATCGTGAAGAAGTCGAAAAGGAACGTGTCACCAATGAACTTCTGATGGCGAACCGGATTCAGATGAGCGTTCTGCCGCATGAGTATCCTCCGTTCCCTGACCGTGATGATTTCGATATCTATGCAAGCTCAGATCCTGCCCGTGCAGTCGGAGGCGATTTCTACGACTACTTCCTGATCGATGATGATCACCTCGGTCTGGTAATTGCAGATGTCAGCGGCAAGGGCGTTCCGGCATCTCTGTATATGATGAACACGAAGGTCGTTATGAAGAGTTTTGCGAAGATGGGCTTGTCCGTTGAAGAAACATTGAACAAAACCAATGAGACCATCTGCGACAACAATCCGATGGAAATGTTCATCACTGCGTGGATGGGTATTCTGGAATTATCAACAGGAAAACTGACTGCTGCCAACGCCGGGCATGAGTATCCGGTGCTCAAACGCGCTGATGGGCTGTTTGAGTTATACAAGCAGAAACACGGATTTGTTCTTGGCGGCATGGATGGAGTGAAGTACAAGGAATATGAACTGCAGCTCAATCCGGGTGACAAGTTCTTCGTATATACAGATGGTCTGCCTGAAGCGACCAATGCGGATCTGAAAATGTTCACCATTGAACGTGCACTGGATGCTCTGAACGCAGATGCACAGGCCGCTCCGGAACAGCTGATTCATAATGTACATGAAGCAGTCAATGACTTTGTCAAGGATGCAGAGCAGTTCGATGATCTGACCATGCTCTGTCTGGAATATAAGGGACATCAATCATAGTACGGTAAATATGGCTCAGCAAGTGCAAAAAAACGTCATACCGCAGCTTTTGCTGTTGTTCCTGATCTGGGGATTCAACTGGGTCGTCATGCGTGTGGCAAATGATTATTTTCCACCGACATTCTTTGTGGCGATCCGGTTTTCTATTGGCGCAGTCGCGCTTCTGATCGTCTGCGCAGTGCGCGGCAAACTGATTCCGCCGCGGCAGTTCTGGCCATGGATCGCCATTACAGGCGTTCTGATGATGTCCTTTAACAACACAATCGTGCAGCTTTGCACCAAGTTCATCGGTGCAGGGCTGACGGCAGTCCTGGACTACATGCAGTCCATCTTTGTCTGTGTTCTCGCCGTATTCTTCCTGCACGAAAAATTCACCCTGCGCAAGCTGCTGGGCATCCTGTTCAGCGTTGCGGGATTGTTCATTCTGATGAATGTGGATATGACAGAGCACATCTGGGCAGCATTTCTGGCTCTCGGTGCCGCTGTGATCTGGGCAGTCTCCAATATCATTGTGAAGCTGAAACTGACAGACTGCGATATGCTCCAATACACCGCATGGCAGATGGCCTGCGGGTCCTTCGTGTTGCTTTTGTATCTCTTTATTGGTGCTCCCGAAGCACTCGCCGGAGGGGCAGCGTTTCTGTCCGAGACAGCAAAAACAGCGGCGCTTGGAATTGGTACGCTTTTGTACAACGGACTCATCGCGTCGGCCTTTGCATTTCTGCTGTGGAATTACATTCTGACGCACATGGAGGCAGGGCAGGCGTCCATTGCCATTATGGGCGTGCCTGCGGTCGGCGTATTGTCAGGCGTTGTCGTTCTTCATGAACCGATGAGCTGGTCCATCGCCCTCGGAATGGTGCTGATTTTCATCGGAATCTTCATCGTACTTGGGTTCAGAGCTGGAAGTCGTAGCTTTTGCAGAAGGCGATGAATGTTCTGACCAGAAGGGTGGTCTCTTTGATTGGAAGGGTGGCAAGTCCGATGGTGCGGTGCTGCGGCGGATCCAGCGGAATTGCAGCAAGATCAAAGGCGCAGGTCTCAATCATCATCTCCGGTACCAATGCGATACCCTCATCCTGTGCAACCATTCCCATCACAGAAATGTCATCATCCAGAGTATATTTTGTCTTTGGGCGAATCTTCGCTTTTTTGAGAACCTGCTGCATGTCGTGATTGGAACCCTGAAACTGCGAGATGAAAGGATACTTCTTCAAATCATGCAAAGGCAGGGCTTCTGCTTTTGCGAGAGCATGCTTCGGTGACAGGATGACCATCATCGGGTCATCGAACAGAGGCATGAAGTCCAGAGGATCATTTTCAATGGAGCTCAGGAAACCGCAGTCCAGTCTGCCTTCTGTGATGCCGTCTTCAATATCCCGGTAAACCCCATTGGTTAATTCAATTTTCACCTCTGGAAACTGCTTTGTGAAATCCTGAATCAATTTCGCAATCCACAGCGCCGTGAAGCTGGTAAAACTACCAACGCGCAGGGTGCCGGCGACGCGGTTGGACAGGGCATCCATAGCTTGATCTAGAGAGTGTTGTTTATTTACAAGCTCCTGTACCAGAGGGAGCAACTGCCGGCCGTTTTCCGTAAGCGTCACCCCAGTCTTGCTGCGGTGAAACAACGTGCATCCGGCTTCCCGCTCCATAGCGGCAATCGCGTGGCTGACGCCGGACTGGGTGTAACTCAGTGCATCCGCGGCGAGGGTGATATTGCCAAGCTCTGCGACCTTCAGAAATATCTCATATCTGATCTGTGAATTGTTCATCTCGGACTCCTTGCTTTTGCATCATGCAACAGGTTGTGCAACCGTGTCATGCAACTGCATTATACATGAGAAGTTGTAATGTTTAACATTAATATCATTCGCTTTTCAAATGTTTCACCATCAGTATAATCATAATTGAAAGAAGAATCAACGACAAAATCAGGAGCCAACCATGATCCACATTATCGCGAACGGATTCGGAGTACTGTCCACACTGTGCTTCATCGCATCCTTCCAGGTAAAATCGAATAAAGGACTGTACGTCATTCAGTCTGGAGCCAACGTCTTTTACGGCATCCAGTTCTATCTGCTGGGCGCCTACGGCGGGCTCTTCAACATGGGGATGCAGATCGTGCGGAATCTGCTTCTCTGCAAAATCGACGACTGGAAATGGCTGCGCTGGAAAGGCATGGCACCGCTGCTGTGTGTACCATCCCTAATTTACATGATCGCGACCTGGAGCGGCCCGCTGGACATCCTGCCGTTCATCGCGATGACTGTTGGAACTCTGGGTTATTGGACGAACAGCGCCAAAAAGCTCCGCCTGGCAGAACTCTTCTGCGTTTCACCGGCATGGATGACATACGACTTCATCGAAGGAGCTTACGGCGGCGTGCTGAACGAATTAGTAATACTTGCTTCCATCGTCTTCTCCATCATCCGCTTCGGATGGAAGGGTCTGGACGATCCGAGCTTCGCAGGGAAGAGCGAACTGACAGTAGAAGAGAAGAGCGAACTGACTACAGCAGAGAAAGGAGAATTAAAATGCCAGGCGTAGGAACACTCATAGATATGTCGGGAATCATCGCAGGCGGCGCAACAGCGCTGGCTTTTGGCAGACTGTTCTCCGATCAGATGAAAAACATGATGATGACAGTCTGCGGCATCTCCGTATTCGTCATCGGCATCACAGGAATCATGCAGGGCATGCTGACCGTATCAGGCGGGACCGTATCCGTGAGGGGATCCATTCCGCTTCTCATCAGTCTGGTAGCAGGCGCGGCCATCGGCGAAGCCCTTGGCATCGAGAAGGGAATCAACCGGTTTGGAATGCTTTTGCAAAAGCAGGTCAAACAGGGTGACGGCGAAGGGTTTGCCAACGGATTCGTGAAGGCGTCCATGGTCGTCGGCATCGGTGCGATGGCTGTCATGGGTCCGATCACAGAAGGCCTCTACGGCGACCACTCCATGCTCATCGCCAAGGCCGCCATTGATTTTGTATTCATCATGGTGCTGACAATTCCGTACGGCAAAGGCTGCATCTTTTCTTCTATACCGGTGGGAATTCTGCAGGGCAGCCTGACGCTGGTGGCATGCCAGACGAAAGCATTGCTGACGGATGCGGCGCTGGCATCACTGACCACCACAGGATCCATCATGATCATGTGCCTCGGAATCAACCTGATCTGGAATAAAGAAATACGTGTGGCAAATATGCTGCCGATGGTCATAATCGGTGTAGCGTTATCATATATCCCTGGGTTATAATTGGGAAAGAACAGGAGG
>SVCS01000053.1:3231-11381 GCA_015058205.1 Clostridiales bacterium | reverse complement strand
TATTCGCCGCCGATTTTGAGATACTGCTTGGGGACAGGGGCTCCGAGGCGTGTGCCCCGTCCCGCAGCGGCGATGATTACTGCCACTTTACTGTTGTTGTACATTTCAGTTTCCCTTAACGTTACCTGCAGGCTTTGCGAATATCATTCTGCCTGCTGATGTCTGAAATACACTGCTTACTACGACCTTAATGGTCTGTCCTATGAACGGCTTGCCCTCTTCTACGACGATCATTGTACCGTCGTCAAGATAAGCTACCGCCTGATCATTTTCCTTGCCCTCCTTGACGAGCGTGAGTATCATCTCCTCGCCAGGAAGCACGACTGGCTTTAACGTGTTCGCCAGTTCGTTGATGTTGAGCACAGGTATGCCTTTGATCGCGGCTACTTTATTCAGGTTGAAGTCGTTGGTAACGACCTTACCGTTCATAATCTGCGCAAGTTTCAGGAGCTTGACATCCACTTCCGGTATCTCATCAAGCACCTTCTCTGAAGCCGTATTGTAAATTTCGACTCCGTATTCTTCCTGGATCGAGTTCAGTATGTCCAGACCGCGTCTTCCCCTCTGCCTTTTGAGCGTGTCCGATGAATCTGCGATGTGACGCAGTTCGACAAGGACAAATTCCGGGATGATGATCGGTCCCTCGATGAACCCTGTTTCCAGGATATCTGCTATTCTTCCATCTATGATGACGCTTGTATCGAATATTTTAGGTGTTACGTCGCTCTTGTGTCTGCCGCTTCTGGATGACTGGGAACCGCCTTTTCTGTTCAGAATCAGTGCTCCGATTTCCTTGGCCTTGCTGTTTACGACCAGAACACCCATCATGCCGAGTATGAGATAGGTGATGATATTGAGAATGATATTTACCACCGGCATCTCAATACTGGTGTAAATTCCTCTGCTTATAAGGTAAGCAACAAACAGACCTATAATAAGCCCTGCTATCGTCGATACCATGTCATTGATAGATGTGTCTTTCAGGTCGGATTCGAGATTGTCGGCGGCTTTCATTCCGCCGCGTCTGATCAATGGAAACAGTTTATAAAAAATAATAGCGAAAATAAGTGCGATTGCCGTGACGATAAACATATTTTCCGTCAGCGTAAATGTTTTTTCCAGATCGTATCCCTTAAGTCCAGCCAGATACTTTATAAGCAGATAGAAGCCGTAACCAACAATCGCGCCAATGATGGTCACAATAGCTCTTACCAGCTTTTCAAGCACTTTGTCATTCCCTCCTTTCTTCTGTGATTCGCATTGTCCAGAACGACCTTGTTTCCGCACTGAAACCAGATTGAACTATATTGCCGATTCAATCATTTCAAGTGCTTCTTCCTCGGTCACATCGAGAGCCAGCATGACTTCACTCTGAAGTATTTTTCGGGCGTTGGAAAGCATCTTCTTCTCGCCGGCAGAGAGCCCGCTCCGACGGTCGTGTCTCGTCAGACTTCCGACGACTTCGGCGACGAGAATAATATCGCCGGACTTAAGCTTTTCCATGTTTGCCCTGTACCGTTTGCTCCAGGTTCCGCTTATTTCATCAGAATCCTGGCCAAGAACAGAAATCGCCTCGTCAATTTCTTCTTGTGTCCCTACAGGTCGTACTCCAATGTCATCACAAGCTTCGACGGGAATCATTACTTCCATATCCCCGCAAGGAACATGAAGTAGATAATAATCCTTCACTTCCCCAAGGATATTGCATTCTTTTATCTGCTGAATGACTCCTGCTCCATGCATAGGGTACAGGATTTTGTCTCCTGTTCTATACATACGAAACCTCCTGGTCATACGTATCAATATTATAGCATGACGGCCATGTCCCAGTCAAAGAAATGAATATCACGGTTTCAACACATTTGTATGATATAATGCATTCAAAATTGAGATAACAAGGTCCCCTTCCGGGACCGGACAAGGAGATCATACTAATGGCAAAGCTTCTCATCGTTGATGATGAAAAAGGCATACGCGACGTCATCCGTGAATATTCTGAGTTCAACGGCCACGAAGTCACTGAAGCGGAAGATGGCATGACCGCCGTCGGCTTCTGCAAACTGAATGAATACGATTTAATCATCATGGACATCATGATGCCGAAACTTGATGGTTTTTCCGCATGCAAGGAAATACGCAAAATCTGCGATACTCCTGTTATCATGCTCTCTGCCAGAGGGGAAGAGTATGACAAGCTCTTCGGTTTTGAACTGGGCATCGATGATTACGTGGTGAAGCCGTTTAGTCCGAAGGAACTTATGGCCAGAGTCAACGCCGTTCTTTCACGCCGCAGCAAAGGCGCTGAATCGGATGATGACATCCTCAAGTTCGACGGACTTGAGATCAACATTCCTGCCCGCACCGTGACGATCGACGGCGAACGCGTGGAGCTGACGCCAAAAGAATACGATCTTCTCTTCTATCTTGTAGAGAATAAGAACATTGCCCTTTCCAGGGACAAGCTCCTGTCGGATATCTGGGGATACGATTTCTTCGGTGACGACAGAACCATTGACACGCATATCAAAAACCTCAGAAGCAGTCTCGGCAAATACAGAGACTATATCGTTACCCTTAGAGGAGTAGGATACAAATTTGAAGTTAAAGATTGATACCAAAAGCATTAAATTCAAATCCTGGCTGTATTTTATTCTGTTTGCTGCTGTGCTGATGGCCGCTTTATGGATCGTACAGGTCCTTCTGCTGAACAACCTGTATGGAACCATGAAGACATCCCAGACGCACAAAGTATCCCAGGCCATTGAAGAATCCTTCAAGAACAATGATCAGGAGGACTTCTTTGATGATGTCGCTCTTTATTCGGATTCCCACGACATGTATATCTATGTCGTTTCTTTAGATGGAACTGCCACTTACTACACTCCTTCAAACGGTGATTACGGCATTCCGGACAGCGAAAAAACGTCTGACGAGGAGTCCGACGCAGAAGTTCCGGCGCCAAAAGGTCCTTCTGTAGACCCTCAGTACGTCTCACAAATGCAAAGCCTGAATGAGGAGATGTTCAAAAACGGCGGGCCAGCCTATATGACCTTCGGAAGTGATGATAAATCACAGCGGCTGCTGGCCTGCGGCAATGTTCTCCACGCAGATGATAAAGAAGACATGATTGTTTATATCTTCTCGCCGCTGTGGCCGATGTCTTCTACCATTGAGATTCTTGCGGATCAGCTGATCATCGTAACGATCATCTCTCTGATTCTTGCTTGTTTGATTTCTTTCTATCTCTCCAACAGAATCACTCGTCCAATCAGGAAGATCAACAATTCCGCCAAGCGTCTGGCTGCCGGCGAGTACGGTATTGTCTTCGGAGGCGGGCACTATACAGAAATCGACAGTCTAGCTGACACTCTGACCGGAGCTTCCATCGAACTTGAGAAATCCGACCTGATGCAGAAAGACCTCATTGCCAATGTCTCCCACGATCTCCGCACACCGCTGACCATGATCAAATCCTATGCGGAAATGATCAGAGATCTCTCAGGAGACGATCCGGAAAAGCGTGAAAAACACCTTCAGGTCATCATTGATGAAACTGACAGACTCAACAATCTTGTCGGAGACCTTCTGACTGTTTCGAATATACAATCTGGCAGAATGGTACTGGAAAAGAGCAGATTCTCTCTCAGTGAATCTGTGAAATCCATCGTTGAGACGTACCGCATCAAGGAAGTGGACGGCGGTTACACGATTAACCTGAAGTGCCCGTCTGACTTTATGGTCCTTGCTGATGAGGACAAAATCAAACAAGTTGTTTCGAATCTTATATCCAATGCGGTGAAATTCTGCGGTGATGATAAGACAATCAATGTGGCCCTGAAAAAGCAGGGCAGGCAGGTTCTTGTGACAGTTGAAGATCACGGCTGCGGTATTTCTCCGGAAGATCTGGAGCACATATGGGAACGCTATTACCGCAGCAGTTCCAACATGGTTCGCTCTGTTGAGGGCTCCGGCCTTGGGCTGTCCATCTGTAAGGAAATACTGGCGCTCCACAAGGCGGATTTCGGCGTGAACAGTACTGTGGGCGAAGGCTCATCATTCTGGTTTAAGCTTGATCTTGTGAAATAACCTCAATCAGATTATGTGAATAGTTCTTTGACCTGAGCGATGTTACGAATGCCTATGATATCTATGCTGAGGGATTCTCTGTCCTTCGCGCGAAGATGCTGGGCATTTTTGATTGGAAGCACAATGCGGCTGAATCCCAGTCTCTCTGCTTCCCGAATAATTTTCTCGCAGTTTTGCACAGCGCGAAGATCGCCCGTCAAACCGATTTCTCCAATGACGATCGTTCTGCTATCCATCTTCTTCCCTGTATATGATGAGTACACTGCCAGTGCGACGGCCAGATCTGTGTAGGTTCCTTCCGGCCTGATGCCGCCGACAATGTTGACATAGACATCCTGATCAAGCAGCTTGAGTCCCATTTTCTTTTCAAGGACTGCAATTAACATGCTCAGTCTGGAGTTGTCGATGCCCAGTGCCGTCCGGCGCGCAAACCCAATATTGCAGGAGCTGGTCAATGCCTGAACTTCGAGAATCAGCGGGCGCGTTCCTTCATACACTGCTGTGGCGATGGCACCCTCACTGTCTTTGTCCATCTCCTCCATCAAAATGCCGGACAGATTCTCTATTTCAATCAGACCTTCCTCCGCCATTTCAAAAGCACCGATCTCACTGGTCGTTCCGAATCTATTCTTCTGGGAACGCAGGATTCTCATCTCATGGCTCCTATCGCCTGTAAAGCTGAGCACACAGTCCACCATGTGTTCAACGATGCGAGGGCCAGCCAGATCACCGCTCTTGGTAACATGGGCGACGATGAAAACAGGAATGTTAAAAGACTTGCCGATTCTCATCAGCTCATTGCCGCAGGCTCTGACCTGAGAAACACTTCCAGGCGCTGACTCAAGATCAGCACTGTACATGGTCTGGATCGAATCCACAATCAGAAAGACAGGGTTCAGATTCTGGCAGACAGCGCTCACATTCTCTATATTAGTCTCCGCCAGTATGAACAGATTATTACTGATTCCGGTATCGCCGCAGACTCTGTCCGCTCTCATGCGAATCTGTTCTTCCGACTCTTCTCCGGATACATAAAGAACGACCCCCTTCTCCTCAGCAATATGCTGGGCTGCCTGAAGGATGATCGTTGATTTACCGATTCCCGGCTCCCCTGATATCAGGCAAAGTGATCCCGGAACAAGTCCGCCTCCCAGTACCCTGTTAAGTTCTCCAATCCCCGTGTTGATTCTTGCTGCTTCAGATGATCTGACTTCCGCAAGCCGTTCCGGTCTGCCGGCTTTTACCGGTCCGTTTCCATCGCTGACTTTGCTGCCGGAAGTCCTTCTTCTCTTATCGTCCTCTGCAAAATCCGGAACCTTCTGTTCAAACATAGTGTTCCAGGCTCCACAGACAGGACACTGGCCGACCCATTTGGAACTTTCACTGCCGCATTCGTTACAGACAAAAACTGTTTTCCCCTTTTTTGCCATCTTCGCTTCCTCCGCGCAAACATTTGTTCTTTTTCTTATTTTACTGCCTTTGCGCGATCCTGTCAACCTGCAATCAGTATGTTGTTCCGAAGCCGAATGCTCCTTCATTCATACATACCTGTGCCGAAAAATCGGCTCCTTGTCTGGCGGCTGCATTGATATCTTCTTCTGTTACCTTCGTTCCCTTCCGGTATCCCCTTCTCACAAGCTCAATGACAAAAGCAGTAAAAAACGAATCGCCGGCACCCATGGTGTCCACAGCATCAACCATCTTCACACAGCCTGTATACTCTCTTATTCCATCCCAGATGATCTGTCCTTTGGAACCATCTGTAATCACTACTAAGCCAGTACCCAGGCTGACTGCTTTTTCTCGAACGCGGAGACGTTCCGCTTCATCCATTGATGATCCGGAGAACAAGGCAATATCAATATGCGGACACACCGTTTCCAGATATGCATCGGTTCTGTATTCTTCCTCTTCCGAAAAATCATAGGTTTTCACTGCTTCGCAGACATCGAGCTTCGCAACTTCTTCCGCCATCTCTCCGTAACACCCGCAGTGGATCACATCAAACTGTTTCAAGTATGTGATGTGCTCATCATGCAGGCGAAGAGGTTCCCAAGTCCCCTCTCCATACTCTACGCCAACGAATACTCTATCCCCGCTCTTCACAGTGACATCGCACCGTTCCGTTGTGAGGCCCTCCTGCAAAGGCGACATACTGACATCTATACCCAGGGTGTTCAGTGAGTCTCTGATAAGACGGCCCTCCGGTTCATCTGCCAGAAGTCCCAGATAAGCGGCGTCTGCTCCGCACTTTTTCGCATATACCGCGAAGTTGACAGCATTTCCTCCGGGGAACATGACCCGCCTGTCTGTATAGCGGTCAACTACATTATCTCCGATTCCTATTACGCGCATTGCATTCCTCTTTCTCAAGCATGCTCAATGAAATACCGTGTATATCAAGAGATAAAGGCCGCCAAGTAATCGGCGGCCCTTATCGTGAAAGTATGGTTTTTCTTACTCTACTTCTCCTGCCTCAGACTGGAATTTTGTCCAGTATTCGTCATAGATCTTTGCTGCATCGCCAACATCCAGCTGGAGATAGTAATTGTTCTTCATCTTCTCAGGGAGATTGATCGCAGGGCTGCTCCTGTACTCATCGCTCATCAGGTCAAGTGCTGCTGCGTTCGGGCAAGATACAACATTACCCTCTTCATCATACATATACTGGAGATTGGAAGCCATTACATCAGCATCGAGGAGGAAGTTCAGGAATGCTTCTGCGTTTTCCTTGTTCTTTGCTCCTGCAGGGATGACGAATTCATCGACTCCCAGCTGAATAGGATCCTCGTCAAATTCTGCGATGACGATTTCATCTCCGGAACCTGCCTTTGTCTCATTGATTGCCTTTGTAACCTGACCGTCAAATACATATGCAGCTGTTGCGCCGCCGTTGATCAGCAGAGTCTCAGGGCTGTCGGAATCAAAAGCAACAACGTTCTTGGAGTACTCAAGGCACCATTCATAAGCCTTTTCGATATCAGCTTCATCCTTGCTGTTTGGATCAAGACCCTGTGCTGCCAGTGCCATTGCGAACAGGTTTCTAACACCAGTAACTGATGAAATCTGTCCCTTCATCTCCGGCTTGAGAAGGTCATTGTAGGATGTGATTTCAATTGGGCACTTATCCTTATTGTAGATGACATATACATAGTTCATCAGATAAGGGATCGCGTATTTGTTTTCCGGGTCGAATTCTCTGTACTTGTAAGCATCGTCCAGATTATCGAAGTTCGGCAGATTGTCCAGATTGATTTCTTCCAGATATCCACCTTCGATCAGGGATGTCATGTCAGCATCCGAAGGCATGATCAGGTCATATTCACTGCCGCCTCCGCTGGTGATCTTTGCAACTGCTTCTTCTGTTGTGCTCATGTAAGAGAAGTTAACCTTGATACCAGTTTCTTCTTCAAACTGTTCTGCAAGTGTCGGTGCCATGTATTCTGACCACATGTAGATATTGACCTCACCTGCTTCACCGCTGCTTCCGCCGCATCCGGTCAGCACGCCGCCTGTCAGTGCTGCCATCATCATGACCAGCAGAACAGCGATTGATTTTCTGAGCTTCTTCATTTTTTCCTCCTTATACAATCAACAATAACTAAATGGTGATAACGTTTCTATCTCACCTCTAACGAGGTTATTGAGCTTTAAAAATATGTTTTTACAGTTCCCAATGAACGCTTTCTCAATGCAGCCTGCACGAGATTGTTTACCAGGATACCCAAAATCAGCACCGCAATCATGATCGTCGTCAGCGCGTTGACGTCAGGATGCAGACCCATCTTAACCATGGACAGAATCTTAACCGGTAATGTTGTCGAATATGGTCCCGCCACAAAGTTGGTGATGATAACATCATCGATCGACAGCGTGAACGCCATGAATGCGCTGGATAACAGACCTGGCACAAGCATCGGCACCGTAATGCGGAAGAATGTCTCCAGACGGTTAGCGCCCAGATCCATAGATGCTTCTTCCACAGACAAATCCATACCTGACATTCGGCCTCTCATGATGATGACAACAAACGGCGCACAGAATGTGATATGAGCCAATGTTAC
>SVCS01000053.1:0-3131 GCA_015058205.1 Clostridiales bacterium | reverse complement strand
CTTTTCCCAAGCCTTTTGCGTCTGAGCCGTTTACTGAGTCTTCTGTTCTCTTCCATCAGACCACCTCCAGCTCTTCCAGCTTACCGACCCTTGTGTAGATCAGCAGCATTGCAATTGTGCTGAACATCAGCAGAATTGCCATTGATGCACCGAACGGCCAGTTCTTTGTCATCAGGAACTGGTTTTTGATCAAAGTACCGACAAGCATGACTTTGCCGCCGCCCAGAACTTCCGGAACCTGGTACATTCCAATCGATGGAATGAACACAAGCAGGATGCACCCAACGATGCCTCCCATGGTCTGCGGAATCGTCACCTTGCGGAAAGTGGTTACAGAGTTTGCTCCCAGATCCTTCGATGCTTCGATCAGTGACTTGTCCATCTTCTCAATAGATGAATACAGCGGCAGTACTGAGAATGGGAGCATCGCTGTAAGCAGCCCCATCAGCACCATTCCGTCGGTGTATAAAAACTGAATCGGTTCACTGATGATATGCAGTTTCAGCAGGAACAGGTTTACAAATCCATTCGGCATTCCGAGCAGATTGACACTGTATAATCTGACAAGAGAATTCGTCCAGTACGGAATCATAACGAGCAGAAGCCATTTCGCCGCGGATTTCGCAGGCTTTTGCGCGATCCAGTATGCTAACGGATACCCCATGATCAGACACATTGCTGTCGTCAGGAATGCTAGTTTGAGGGACTTCCATATGATTTTGAGATACAGCGGCTGCAAAAGCATCGTGTAATTCTCGAAGGTGAAATGCCAGTCGATTCCGCCGTAGGTCCCTCTCGACATGAAGCTGATCACGAACACGTAGACCAAAGGCAGGAGTACGAATATGATCAGCCAGATGGATATCGGTCCGGCGGTGACCATGGCTGGCAGTTTTCCGCGGATCCCGCTTCTATCCATTTGCTACCTCCTGATCTTTGATCCCAGTCGAATCTTCAACATCCCAATAGAAATACAACGTATCTCCTTCCTGGTAAGATCCATCATATTTCACTCGGTTGATTTTGACATCATACCCGTTCTCCATCGTAACCAAGGTTCTGAACACTGCACCGACGAAGATCATGTTTTTGACCTGTCCTTTCAGTGTGAATCCCTCGACTGGTTCTTTTGAAAAGCCAATTGTTTCAGGCCGGATGCACACGTGCGCATTATCACCCACCGCGAATCCTTCCGCCGGCATTTTGCAGCATCCGCACTCTGTTTCCAAAGTTGCTTCCTCGCCGTTGATTTCGATTACAGTTCCGGAGAAGATGTTTGATTCGCCGATAAAATCAGCAACGAACTTTGTCGCAGGCTTATTGTAGATTTCCCGCGGGGAAGCCAACTGCTCGATGACACCATCCTTCATGACTGCAATTCTGTCACTCATGGTCATGGCTTCTTCCTGATCGTGGGTAACGTATACGAACGTAATGTTCAGCATCTGCTGCAGTCTCTTCAGCTCGATCTGCATCTGCTTACGCAGCTTCAAATCCAATGCACCCAATGGTTCGTCAAGGAGCAGCACCTTAGGATTGTTGATCAGCGCTCTGGCAATCGCAACACGCTGTTTCTGTCCGCCGGACATGGCGTCAGGTTTTCTGCCTTCAAAGCCCATGAGCTGGACGAGTTCCAGCATTTCTCTGACTCGTTCCTTGATTTCTTCCTTTGGAACTTTTTTGACCTTCAGTCCGTATCCTATATTGTCATAGACTGTCATATGAGGGAAAAGAGCATAGCTCTGAAATACGGTGTTGACGTCTCTCTCGTATGCTTCCTTATCCTCAACACGGTCCCCCTGCACTTCAATGATCCCGTTGGTCGCATCCTCAAATCCCGCAATGAGCCTGAGTGTCGTTGTCTTGCCGCATCCTGACGGACCCAGCAGCGTAAGAAACTCACCCTCTTCAATTTCAAGATTGATATCCTTTAGTACATGATTCTCACCAAAATACTTGTTCACATGTCTCAGGGATACGATTGACTCTGCCATAGCCTTCTCCTCCGATTTTATTAATACTCGAACTGTCTGTAGTATCTGCGGAACTCAAGGCTGTGTCCTGTGTTATATTCATACCAGCAGGCCAGTCTTTCTGTTACGATTGCTGTCAGAATCATCGGTGAACAGATCACTCTGAATTCATCGTCGATTCCTTCCAGCTTGAATTCCTTTGTATCGATAACTGTCAGTTTGTCAGTGAACTTGCTGCAGAATCTCTCTACTCTTTCGTCAAGTGCTCTGTACTCATCTTCTCCCTTGAACAGGAATACCGGCACACCATCTTCAACAAGTTCTAACGTTCCATGGAAGAAATCAGCTGACGTGACAGATTTCGTGCGCACCCACTGCATTTCTTCGAGTATGCACATGGAGAACAAATAGGTTTCTCCCCAGAGCGCTCCGGAACCGACGAAAATGTTGTATGGTTCCCGCGCATATTTCTTAGCGATTTCCTGTGCACGCGGTTCGAATTCTTCACGGATTCTGAGCAGGTTCTCATGAATACATCCCATCTGCTCCGCAAACTTCGGATAGCTTGGGAAGTCTCCTCTGTCGTACAGCATTCTGAGCGTCAGCAGGAAGAACATAATATATGTGTCTTCACAGTCGCCCGTTGTAATTGTTGCAATGTAGTCAAGCCGTTTACCAAGCTCGTTTTCCTTTGATTTTGTGAACCCTGCGATTTGAACGCCCATGGCTTTGCACATATCGACTGCTTCAATGATTTCCTTTGTGTTTCCTGAATCAGAAGCTGTCAGGACGATGGAATCCTTTGTCAGATATCTCTTGTCTTCTTTGATACAAAACTCTGCAGCATTCTCCAGATAAACAGGCACATCTGTATAGTGACGGAGTACGTGCGCTACTGGATGCCATTCAGCCCAGGTTCCGCCAATACCAAGAAGTATGATGTTGCTGTATCCTCTTTCATGGATCGCATCGGCCATTTTCTCTATATCGCCTAACTGCCCATATATCTTTTTCGCATTTTCTCTGTATGCCTCAGTATCAAATTTTCGCATGTGAATCACCTCTCTTTTCTTCTTTAATTTTTTTACAGAATATCAACAGTGGAAGGGCATTTCAATAAAATGAAGACAAAAAAATGCATACCACTTGCGAGAAATT
>SVCS01000052.1 GCA_015058205.1 Clostridiales bacterium | reverse complement strand
CATACGGTCCGTTTTTTTTCGTTTTGTTTTACCAATTACTCGGTAGCCATGATGTCTTTGCCATCATAGTAGTTGCAGTTAGGGCATACTCTGTGAGGAAGCTTTGGTTCGTGGCACTGTGGACAAATTGAAATGCCAGGAGCCTTCTTCTTCATGTTTGCTGCCTTTCTCTGGTGAGTTACTGCCTTTGAAGTTTTTCTCTTAGGTACTGCCATGTTTACACCTCCTTCGTGCCGGTTATAGCACGCCTCCGCCGAACTGGCATCGGCGACTGATTTCAATAATTCTTGACATACGAAAAATCCGTATGTCGCAACATTGAAAGTATACACGCGTCAGGGTTCGTTTGTCAACAATAAAATGTGAATCTTATGTGAAACCGATTGCAGTTCCCTTGAAAGGGCATGGGACTGTATGTTATCATCAATTTGTATGTGCAGAAAAGGAACAGTAATAAAAATCGCAGGAGCGTATGTAGCATGGGTTATGGGCTCAGGGTTTGCCACGGGGCAGGAGATTCTGCAGTTTTTCACAAGCTTTGGGTATGACAGTCTGCTCCTTATAGGAATGAACCTGATTGGATTTTTGCTTATCGGGCCGATGATTCTTGAATCAGGGTTCAAAAATGGTGAACTGAGCCACTTTCAATACTTCTGCGGCAGATATGTAGGGACATTCTACGACTGGTTCCTGCCGGTAAGCATGTTTGCGGGTATGGTCATACTGATTTCCGGATCCGGCGCCACGCTGCAGGAGTATTACGGACTCAATCACTATGTGGGCGCGCTCATCATGGCGGCTGCGGCTCTGGTTGCGTATATCGCGGGATTTCAGAGGTTCGTGAAGGTTGTTTCCTTCATAGGACCGGCCATTATCGCTTTTACGGTTTTTGTGGGTGTTGTAACACTTTTCAGAGATTGGGATGGGTTAGCGCTTGTGAATAACTTTCCGGATGAGATGGAGGCCAAACAGCCTGTCATATTCCCATGGTTGTCTGGACTTCTGTACATCTCATATAATCTCTGCGGGGGATCGAAATACTACACTGCATTGGGAAAATCTGCGAATACTGTGAAAGAGGCCTTTTGGGGAGCAGTCATTGGGACGATCGCTTTGATGGCCGCCATCCTCCTCATGAACTGTGCTATGCTGACAGATATTGGCCAGACTGCGGTACAGGAAGTGCCGACCCTGTATCTTACGAGAAAGATTTCATACCCACTGGGCGCAGTATTCAGCATTATTCTCATCATGGGAATCTTCTCCTCCTGCAGTGCAATGCTGTGGACGGTGAGCGAGAAGTTCGTGGAGCAGGGAACAACGAAGAGCCGTATCTTCGCCGGATGCCTTTGCATTGCAGCATTTCTCCTGGGATTGCTGCCTTTCGCTGAATTAGTTGGAAAAGTCTACACAGTGCTCGGATATGCGGGACTTGTATTCGCAGCCTGTGTCATATATAAACGCATTCGAACAATCATTGGGAGAAACGTACAATGATCGGAACTTTTGTAAATGTCGGAACCATTATTGTAGGAAGCCTTATCGGCGGACTATTCAAAAAAATCATGAGCGACAGAGTCAATGACGCGCTGTTCATTGCGATGGGCATGGCTGCTTTCGGTCTGGGCATTAACGCTGTCGTGCAGAATATGCCAAACACGCAGTATCCGGTTCTGTTCATCTTCAGTCTGGCCTTTGGAGGGGCCATAGGAACCATTCTCAGACTTCAGGACAGAGTGGATCATATCACAAAGAGGAAGGGCGGAGACGGAAGGCTTGGCGAAGGCATCGTCACAGGATGTCTTCTGTTCTGCGTCGGCACGCTCTCTATTCTCGGACCGGTGCAGAGTGCTCTGTATCAGGATCACACCTTCCTGTTCACCAACGCGACACTTGATCTTGTAACGGCAATGGTGCTTGCAAGTACCTATGGAATAGGTATGTGTCTTGCTGCTGCCGTTCTCTTCTGCTGGCAGGGAGGTATCTACGGACTTACATTGCTCCTGGGTAATTTCATTACAGATACCATGATGTGTGAACTCAGCATCGTCGGAGGATTTTTGATCGCCATGTCAGGTATTGGAATCCTTGGGCTGAAAGACTGCAGGACGGTCAACTTCCTTCCTGCGCTGATTGTTCCGCCTATCTGGTGTGTCATAGCAGCTCATATATTATAAGGAGGAAGCATAATGGGAGACGGAATGGCAGGAATGAACTTCTTTGCAATCGTAATCATCATAGCAATCATCGTTATTTATATTATAGATAAGAAAAAAAGGGACAAAGATAAGTAGGGAGTCATAAAAAGGGGGTATCACTATGAAGTTGAGAGTGATCGCAGGCGTTGCCTTTGCAATCGCAGCTGTGGCGGTTCTGTGCCTTTTTGGAGCTGATCGTTGGGACGGCGATGAAGAGAATACAGATGGTATCAGGACCTTCAAAAGCTATCAGCAGATTGAGAAAGTCCTGAAGGACATTCAGGAATCAGAACCAATGGTCTATGCGATGGGAGTCGCTGAGGACGCAGAGATTGCCGCGGAAAACGGGAATGAGGCGTCTGCCAAGGAAGCGGAACACTCTGATACTTATCTGCAGGTGGATAGTGTTGATGAAGGGGATATCATCAAGACTGACGGCCATTATATCTACTATACATCCAGACTTGGTTACGACGTTATCATTGCAAAGGCATCAGAGGGGAAAACCGATGAAGTCGCTGTGCTAACGGAAGAAGAAACCGGTGTTTCAGCAGATGAACTGTATCTCGAAGACAGAAGACTGATGATCATAGGTACGGAATACAATCCTTCAGAGCTTCCGTATGATTATTTGAGACCTTTGAATACATCGGTATGCATTTACGATGTTTCCAAACCGGAAGATCCGGAACTCATTCAAAAATATACGCAGAGCGGCAGCTGCATTTCCTCCCGCATCAGCGACGGGTATCTGTATCTGATTACTCGTGATTATCTGGGCGGATCAGAGGATCGAATCGTACCGATGGCAGGATGTGGAGAGGAATTCACAAAACTGAAGCCTGAGCAGATCTGCAGTTTTCCAAACCCGTCGACCCGTTCCTATGTTGTGGCGGGTTCCGTCAGCATCAAACAGCCAGCCGGAAAGATAAAAACTCAGACCAGAGCTTTGCTTGGCGCGTCTGAGGACATCTATTGCAATGGCAATGCAATCTATTTCACGGATTATCAGTTCAACTATGATCCGAATATGACAGATGAGTGGACATCCATCATCCGCGCAGAGATCAACAAAGGCAATATTGCCTTTGCAGAGAAAGGCGCTATCAGAGGTCATGTTCTGAATCAGTTCTCATTGGATGAAAAAGACGGATATCTCAGAGTTGCCGCCACCGCAAGCATCAACGGAAAAGATGTGAACTACCTGTATGTTCTTGATGACCGGCTGAAGACTGTTGGTAAATTGAGGGGATTTGCGGCAGGAGAATCAATCAAAGCAGTCAGATTCATGGGAGATACAGCATATGTGATTACTTATGAGCAGACAGACCCGCTGTTTGTTATTGATCTGAGTGACCCTGAGAAACCGGAGTTGCTCGGCAGTGTTGAGATTACTGGATTTTCATCGCTGCTTGTTCCGGCAGGCGATGGGAAACTGATCGGAATCGGGATGTCAACATCTGAAGGGGAGTTCGGAGAGACGGAAGATGGTCTGAAGATAGCCCTCTTTGACGTCAGCGATCCCCTGGAGCCGAAAGTGCTGGACAGTAAGGAATACAAAGACAGATCCAGTGATGTGCAGTATAATCACAAGGCACTTGTCGTAAACAATAGGGAAGGATGGTACGCATTGCCATATTGGTCCTGGAATGACGAGACAGGCGGCGTACTTCAGTTCCAGGCCTCAGGAGACAGACTTGATGAGACAGCCGATTACACTGGCGAAACGGGAATTGACCGGTGCCTTTATATTGATGAGTACCTATATGGCCTCGGATATGATGAAGATGTGATAATTTCATGGAAGAGGACCGAATAATGCTGTTACGAAGGGCAGGTTTTGTTGTATAATGAAGTGTATGGCAAAAGGGAGGAAATGAAGTAATGACGAACAAAAACGTTAATCTGGATTTCGAACAGAGAGTCAAGGATATTATCGGAGAAATCAAAGGCTACGGCTTTGGAATGCTCAACGATATGATTGACCCGCAGTTTGTGGAATGCGATCCGGAACATATGACGTGTAAAGTAAGATACAGAAAATTCAAATGGGAAGATAACGGCCGCGGCGAGGTGCACGGCGGTGTTATTTCCGCAATGATGGATACGACCATGGGAATCAACGCGATTGCTTTGACAGATGGCAGTGTTTCTACATCAGACATGACAATCAGTTTTCTGAGACCATTCAGAGGCAAATCGTTCATCGTTGAGTCAGAGGCAGTGCAGGTAGGAAGCCGAGTCATCAGATTGATGGCCAAGGCCTTTGATGAGGAAACCGGTAAATGTCTTGCCATGTCAACGGGCAGCTTCATGCATGTTGATTATGAACAGGCTGCAGAGAAGAAACTCGGAGTTTAATGAGTATAAGGAGAGTAAGAATGAAGGATAAGAAATTCGAAACAAAATGTGTCCACGGTGCATATAAAGCAGAAAGCGCACAGCCGCAGAATATGCCGATCGTCCAGAGCACGACATACAGGTATTACAATGCACATGATGTTGCGGAGCTTTTCGACTTGGATAGTCCGAACCACATGTATGCCAGATTGGGCAGCCCTACAGTAGACTATCTGGAACAGAAGATGGCTCTCCTGGAATCCGGAACAGGCGGAATGGCAGCATCTTCCGGTCAGTCCGCGAACCTGATTGCTCTGCTCAATATCTGCAAGGCGGGAGATCATGTCCTCAGCGGTACGAATATATACGGCGGGACATACAATTTATTTAATGTAACCCTCAGAAGACTCGGAATCGATGTGGAGTTCTTTGATCAGGATATGGAACTGGAGGAGATTGTCAAGCTGCAGCGCCCGAATACCAAAGCGCTCTTTGGAGAAACCCTCGGTAATCCGGCACTTAGTGTTTTGGATATCGAAAAGTTCGCCAAAGCGGCAAATGAAATGAAGGTTCCACTTATCGTGGACAATACACTTGCCACACCGGCTCTTTGCAGACCAATTGAATATGGAGCACATATTGTAACACATTCTACAACCAAGTTCGCTGACGGACATGGAACCAGCATCGGCGGCTGCGTCGTAGAAGGAGGAAACTTCGACTGGACAGTGAAGGACGATGACGGAAATCTCAAATTCCCTGAAATGGCTGCACCGGATGAAAGCTACCACGGACTGAATTTCTATGAAAAGTTCGGGCAGGCTGCGTTCTGTACAAGACTAAAGGCTGTTATGGTAAGAGACCTTGGATGCACCATGTCACCGATGAACGCTTATTTGACACATCAGGGACTGCAGACACTGGACGTCAGAATGGAACGCCACGTTAAGAACGCGGAAGTAGTAGCGAAATTCCTGAAAGATCACCCTATGGTTGATTGGATCATCTATCCGGGTCTGGAAGGAGACAAGTACTATGAGCTGGCTAAGAAGTATATGCCGAAGGGCGCAAGTGCTGTCATGAGCTTTGGCGTAAAGGGCGGAAGAGAAGCAGGAGAGAAGTTCCTGGAGAATCTCGAGCTCTGCAGTGTCGTAGTTCACGTAGGAGATATCCATACAAGCGTGCTGCATCCTGCAAGTACGACCCACAGACAGCTTTCAGAAGAAGCCCAGCTGGCCGCCGGTATCGACCCGGGTCTTATCAGACTTTCCGTAGGTCTTGAAAATGTTGATGATATCGTCGCCGATCTTGATCAGGCGCTGAATAAAGTGAAGTAGATAAATAGAGTGAAATAGGAGTAAACATGCCATTAATAATACCTGATAAATTACCTGCAGCAGGTGCGCTGAAGGATGAAAACATATTTACCATGACAGGTGCCAGAGCGGCATCACAGGATATTCGTCCGCTCAAAGTCATCATCGTCAATTTGATGCCGACGAAGATCGCAACGGAAACACAGTTGGCGAGAGTACTGGCGAACAGCCCGCTGCAGATTGAGATGCAGCTTGTGGGCATGGATATGCATACATCGACGCACACTTCACAGGATCACCTGAAGTCATTCTATACAACACTGGAACAGTTCAAAGAAGAGTACTTCGACGGCATGATCATCACGGGTTCTCCAATCGAGACACTGGAATTTGAAGAAGCAGACTATTGGCCGGAACTGTGTGAGATATTTGAGTTTGCAAAGACCCATGTGTACAGCAACATGTTCATCTGTTGGGGTGCACAGGCAGCCTTGTATTATTACTATGGCATTCCGAAATATGTCCAGAAGGAAAAGCTCTTCGGTGTTTTTGAACATCGCACGCTGCGCCCGCACAATCCGCTGGTCAGAGGGTTTGACGAGCTGTTCTACGCACCTCATTCCCGCTATGCGATCACAAAGAAGGAAGACATTCTGAAACATCCGGAACTCAGAATCCTGGCGGAGTCTGAGGAGGCAGGTCCGCATATCATATCAACGGAGAACGGAAGACAGATCTTCGTGCTGGGACATCAGGAATACGATAAGACAACTCTTGCGGATGAATATTTCAGGGACATCAATAAAGGTCTTAAAACAGATGTACCTGCGAATTACTTCAGAAATGACGATCCGCAGCAGGAAATCATGTTCCGGTGGAGAGGGCATGCAAGTCTGCTGTTCTCCAACTGGCTGAACTACTACCTGTACCAGGCAACGCCTTACAATCTTGATGATCTTCGCAACGGAACAGAGGATGCATGGAAAGAGGCCTTCAAGGATGAAGATCCACTGGATGATAAGGATTGAGAAACTGTACTTTCGTCAACTTAACATTGACTTAAAACCCCATATATAGTATAAAGATATTTAGGAACATACTAAAGATACGGGAGGTGCGATCTGATGGCATGGAACAAAAATGGCAAGGAAAGAGATAAAGCTGCTGAGAAAGCAGTGAAGACCCGTTTGGGCAGCACACATCTTAAATCCGTCAGAATCATCGGATCCGAAAAAGATCCTGAGAGCGGTGTGGTTACTGTACACGTTCTCAGAATGGTCGGAACCGACAATTATCTATTTAGAGTGAAATGCACACCGGAAGGATCGGGGTATGCAATGTCCGGTCTTGTGCCTGTTACAGATTGGCAGGAGTACGGTGAATACAGGGTTTACAATCCGAAACCTGCATCCATCGAAGCACTTCGTCCAACACCAAAAGAAAAGAAATTTACAGGATATAGCAAATAACAAAGAAGACCCGCCTGATTGAGGGCGGGTTTTTGAGGAGGGCAATAAATTGGTTAACAGAGCATTACTGAAGAATCTATCCAAGCAGTATCCGGATATTAAAGCCGCAACGGAGGAAATCGTAAACCTCAGCGCGATACTCAGTCTGCCTAAGGGCACAGAGTTTTTTCTGAGTGACCTTCACGGAGAGCATGATGGTTTTGTACATATGCTTAAGAGCGCATCCGGCGTTATCAGAAACAAGATCGATGACATCCTCGGTCCGACTCTTTCCATAGAGGAGAGAGACGCACTTGCAGCTCTTGTTTACAATGCAAGGGCGGAGATAGAGCGCAGAAAAAAGAGTGAGGAGGATTTCGATAAGTGGTGCAAGACTGTGATCGGTCAGCTCACACAGGTCCTTAAGTCTGTTACAAACAAGTACACACAGTCGAAGGTACGTAAAAGACTGCCGAAACAGTATGCATATATCATTGACGAACTTCTTCATGCTGATTCCAAATACAACATGGGCGATTACTACGTGAAAATCGTAGAAACCATCGTTGAATGCAGAGAAGCAGAAGACTTCATCATTGAGATGACCGAGTGCATCAGCAATCTGGCTGTTGACAGACTTCACATTATAGGCGACATTTGGGACAGAGGCGCCGCACCGGACAAAATTATGGACTATCTGATGGATTTCCACGACGTGGATTTCCAGTGGGGCAACCATGACATCCTCTGGATGGGCGCAGCTACTGGAAGCTGGGCCTGCATTACAAATGTGCTCAGAATCAACACGAAGTACAACAACTTCGATATGCTGGAAGTCGGCTACGGAATCAATCTGAGACCGCTGGCGACCATGGCTGCAGAAGTCTATGCAGATGACCCTTGTAAAGCATTCTGGCCGAAGACAATAGAACGCAACAAGTACGACCCTGTCGACGATGCACTTGCTGCAAAGATGAACAAGGCGATTTCCATCTGTCAGTTCAAAATAGAAGGGCAGAGGATCATGGCGCACCCGGAATATCATCTTGAACACAGATTGCTTCTTGATAAGATCGATTATGAGAAGGGAACCATCAAACTGCCAATCGGCGAATATGAGCTGAATGATACAAACTTCCCAACCATTGATCCGGCAGATCCGTATAAGCTGACGCCGGAAGAGGAAGCTATGCTGGATGCTCTGGAACCGGGCTTCACGAAAAACGACAAGCTGCAAAAGCATATCAAGTTCCTTTTTACCCACGGTGCGCTGTATACGATCGTGAACGGCAACCTGCTGTATCATGGCAGCATCCCTATGAATGAGGACGGCAGCTTCAAAGAATGCGAAATCAACGGTCATGTTCTCAGCGGCAAAGCCTATATGGACTACCTTGACGAACATGTGCGTCAGGCGTATTTCCATCCGAAGGATTATGAAATGCCGGGATGGAACGGCGATATCATGTGGTATCTGTGGCTATCCGCCAACAGTCCGCTCTTCGGCAAGGATCAGATGACGACTCTGGAGAGATGTCTGATCGATGACAAGAAGACGCACAAAGAGCATACAGTCCCTTACTACAGGCTGATTGAGCGTCAAGACATTTGTGAGAAGATACTGAAGGAGTTTGGTCTGGATCCGGATACTTCTATCATTCTGAACGGCCATGTACCTGTTAAGATCAAAGACGGCGAGAGTCCAATCAAGGGCGGCGGCAGACTGTTCATCATCGACGGAGGAATGTCGAAGGCTTATCAGAAGACAACAGGAATTGCCGGATACACCTTCTTCATCAATTCAAGATATATGGCGCTGGCTCAGCACAAGCCATACAGCCCGCTGCAGGAAGACGGCACACAGGTTTTCCATGCACCGGTAATAGAGATTGTTAGGAATATGGACAAGAGAATGCTTGTTGTCGACACAGATCTGGGCGGTGAACTTTTGAGGGAAAGAGAGGAACTCAGAGCACTGGTCGAGGCGTACAGAGACGGCACTCTTAAGGAAAGATAAAGTCAGCAAGACAGTTTCTGTTCGTTTATTAAAATAATATGCAATTCTGCAATAATAAACACAAATCCCCCCTTGTCAGATGGGGGGATTTATGGTTTAATTACTAAGGTATGATTTGTTATAAAAATAACAAATATGATAATAATTTAAGGAGGCAATAGAATGAACTTTTCACTGACGAAGGAACAAGAATTCGTAAGAAAAATGGTACGCGATTTTGCCGAGACCGAAGTTGAACCTCTTGCTGCAGACATCGATGCGGAACATAGATTCCCGGAAGAAACTGTAGAAAAGATGGCTCAGTACGGACTGCTCGGCGTGCCGTTCCCAACTGAGTATGGCGGAGCAGGCGGAGATCACATTTCCTACGCAATTACTGTTGAAGAACTTTCAAAGAAGTGCGCTTCAACAGGCGTTATCTGTTCAGCTCACACTTCACTGTGCTGCTGGCCGATTTTCAACTGGGGAACAGAAGAGCAGAAGCAGAAGTATCTGCCGGATCTTCTCTCAGGAAAGAAGCTGGGCGCATTCGGACTGACTGAGCCAAACGCTGGTACAGATGCATCCGGACAGCAGACAAGAGCGGTCGATGGCGGTGACTGCTGGATCCTCGATGGAGCTAAGGTATTCATCACCAACGGCGGATATGCTGACGTATTCGTAGTAATGGCTATGACTGACAAGTCAAAGGGCAACCACGGAATCAGCTCATTCATCGTAGAGAAGGGCGATCCTGGTTTCTCAATTGGTAAGACAGAGGATAAGATGGGTATCTGCGCATCCTCCACTACAGAGCTGATCTTCCAGGAGTGCAAGATTCCTAAGGACAGACTGCTTGGCGAAATTGGCCAGGGCTTCAAGGTTGCTATGTCAACTCTGGACGGCGGACGTATCGGTATCGCTTCACAGGCACTGGGAATCGCTCAGGGAGCACTTGATGTAACAGTTGATTACATGAAGGCTCGTAAGCAGTTCGGCAAGTCCCTTTCCAAGTTCCAGGCACTGCAGTTCATGGTTGCAGAACTGGCTACTGAGATCGAAGCTGCAAGACTGCTTGTTTACAGAGCTGCTGATATGAAGGACAAGCACCTTCCTTACGGACCAGCTGCTGCAATGGCTAAGTACTTCGCTGCTGAGACTGCAATGCACGTAACTACTAAGTGCGTACAGCTCCACGGCGGATATGGCTACACTAAGGATTATCCAGTAGAGAGAATGATGAGAGATGCTAAGATCACTGAGATCTACGAAGGAACTACTGAAGTTCAGAAGATGGTAATCGCTGCATCAGTTCTTGGTAAATAAGCAGATAGGAGGAATTACAAATGGCATTTAATATTATAGTATGTGCAAAGCAGGTTCCTGATACTAACGTTATCAAGATCAACCCTAAGACTGGTACTCTGATCAGAGATGGTGTTCCAAGTATCCTGAACAACGACGATGCCAATGCTCTCGAAGAAGCATTGAGAATCAAAGACAAGTTTGATGACGTACATATCACAGTCATCTCAATGGGACCTCCTCAGGCTAACGATCTTCTGTTCGAATGTATCGCTAAGGGCGCTGATGAAGGTATCCTCGTATCTGACAGAGCAGTAGGCGGATCAGATACATGGGCTACTTCCAACACTCTGGAAGCTGCAGTAAGAAGATGGGTCAAGGACAACGGCGACTACGACCTGATCTTTACTGGACGTCAGGCTATCGACGGAGATACTGCACAGGTTGGACCACAGCTGGCTGAGAAGCTGGGACTGCCTCAGGTATCATACGTTGAGGAATTCGAAATTGCTGACGACAGAAAGTCAGTAACAGTTAAGAGACAGCTGGAAGACGGATATGAACTGATCGAAGTTCCTCTCCCTTGCCTGCTGACTACAATCAAAGAGCTGAACACTCCGAGATATATGACGATTGCCGGTATCTATGGCGAGAAAGAAATGAAAGTTTGGAACGCTAAGGATATCGAAGTTGACCTGACTAAGGTAGGTCTTGAAGCGTCACCTACAAACGTATTCAGATCATTCACACCTGCTCCAAAAGAACCGGGCGTTAAAATTGAAGGCGACACCGAAAATGAACAGGCTAAGAACTTACTGATCAAGCTTAAGGGTAAGCACATAATCTAAGAGGAGGAGGAAATTTAAATGGCTATTAACATTATAAAAGAAAAATGTATTGGATGCGGACAGTGCTTCAAGAGCTGCCCTAAGGATGCATTTTATTTCGAACCATACGATGGCAACAAGCTCGG
>SVCS01000051.1 GCA_015058205.1 Clostridiales bacterium | reverse complement strand
ATTGTTGAAAGCAATGAATCAAGACTTTGAATCATGTTTGTAGACAGAGCGAAAATTACAATTAAATCAGGCAAAGGCGGCAATGGTGCTGTAACATTCAGAAGAGAGCCATTTGTACCGGAAGGCGGACCTGACGGCGGTGACGGCGGAAAAGGCGGCGACGTAGTATTTCTTGCTGATGAAAATCTGAGAACCCTTATGGATTTCAGATACAAGAGAAAGTACGAAGCAGAAAACGGCCAGAACGGTATGAAGAAGAAACGCTTCGGCAAGAATGGGGAAGACCTTGTGATCAAGGTGCCGGTAGGTACCATGGTCATCGATGAAGCCACAGGCAAAATCATGATGGACATGACAGAAGATGGCCAGTCTTTTGTTGCGGCCAAAGGCGGCAGAGGCGGCAGAGGAAACGCCAGATTCGCAACGCCTACCAGGCAGGCACCGAATTTTGCGGAGGCAGGCGGGTTTGCCAAGGAAAGACAGGTCATTCTGGAGATGAAACTCATCGCTGATGTCGGTCTCGTAGGATTTCCAAACGTAGGCAAATCATCGCTGCTATCTGTTGCAACGAGTGCCAGACCTAAAATCGCAAACTACCACTTCACGACGATCGATCCGAACCTTGGAGTGGTCAATATATATGACAACAGTTTCGTGATGGCTGATATTGCAGGCATCATCGAAGGCGCCCACGAGGGGGCAGGGCTCGGCCACTACTTCTTAAAGCATATTGAACGTACGAAGGTGCTCGTTCACATCGTTGACGTCTCTGGAAGCGAAGGAAGAGACCCGAAGGAAGACTTTGATAAAATCAATGCAGAGTTGGCTCAATACAGTGAGAAACTGATGAGAAAACCGCAGATTGTTGTTGCGAACAAAATCGATATCCTTGGATGCACCGATCCAGAAGATCTGGAAATCTGCGATGAATATATTGAATTCAAAAACTACGCAGAAGGCAAAGGCTACAAAGTGATGCCAATGTCCGCTGCGGCAGGATACGGAGTCAAAGAAGTAATTGAAGAAGCGTATAAGCAGCTTCTGATCGTGGAAGAGAACCCTCCTGAGGAGGAAGAACTGGAATTCTTTGACTTTGAGCTGGATGACGTTGATGAAGATTACAGAAAAGTATTTGCCGAATACGATGGTAAGAACTACATCATTACGGGAAGACAGCTTGAGAAGATTTTCAATTCTACGAATTTCAATGACGCCGGGTCGAGAAGATATCTGTTCAAGTACATAGAAAACAGCGGCGTGTACGAAGAACTCAAGGAAATGGGAATTGAGGAAGGCGACACCATTCAGCTGTTTGATATGGAGTTCGAATATTACGACGAAGACTATGATTATGAGTTCTAAGCATCCGGACATGGAGAGATGCCTGCGGTATCTTGAAGATTATGGAACGCCCGCCCATGTGATAGGGCACTGTAAGGCTGTCGCTGATACAGCCTGCAGGATTGGCCGCGCCCTGAATGAGGCCGGGGGGACCATGGCACCGCCTATATCCAAGATTACCTTCAGGACTTACGAAGGTGATAATGGCCATATGCGCCACAAAATAGATCATACAAGGACAGCTATGGATACTGGAAGGGCGAGACAGTTCGATATTGCGCTCACACAAGCAGCAGGGCTTTTGCATGATATGGCGAGGGTCGAGGACAGACATTGGGATGCGGCAGCGGACTTTTGCCGGGATGAAGGACTCCACGATGAGTCGAAGATCATTCGGATCCATATGCAGTATGAGTTCACCACAGATGCGTGGCATCTGACGGAAGCAGATCTTGTCTGCCTTGGAGACAGATTGGTGCTCGAGGACTATTATGCAGGAATAGACAAACGGATGGACTACATCATTGCAAAGGCGGAACGCCAGGGTCATCCGGAGGCAGGACCAGTGATTTTGAAGAAAAAAGAAGAGACCAAGGTCCTTCTGAGACAGATTGAGGACAGAATCGGCTGCAGTCTTGATGAGATCATGCCGAATGCGGAAGATGATAGATAGAGAGCTTGATGGAATTCTGAAATGCGTAGAGAAACCTGCGCGGTATATCGGAGGAGAGGTCAACATTGTCAGGAAAGAACCGGACAGTGTTGATGTTCGCATGGGATTTGCGTTTCCTGACACCTATGAGATAGGTATGTCATATATGGGGATGCAGATCCTTTATCATATTCTGAATGGAAACGACAGGATCTACTGTGAGAGGCTTTTCGCACCTGCGGATGATATGGAAGCCATCATGCGGGAAAAAGGAAGGAAACTATTCACACTGGAGACCTTCACACCTGCAGATGAACTGGACATCATAGGATTCACCCTCCAGTATGAGATGTCCTTTACCAACGTACTGAATATGCTGGATCTGGCAGGGCTGCCGGTGAGAAAAGAAAATCGCATCAAGGCAGCATCCGAAGGAAGACATATTCCTGTGGTCATCGCAGGAGGTCCTTGCGCCTTCAATCCGGAACCTCTTGCGGATTTTGTAGATGTATTTCTGATTGGAGACGGTGAGGAGCTGCTGGAGAAAGTCTGCATTGCTTTTGCAGAGGCAAAGGCTGATGCAGGAGCAAAGGCAGGAAACGGGGATGTCCGCAGCGCATTTCTTAAACGCATCGCAGGATTTGACGGTGTCTACATTCCGGAGTTCTACGAAATTGAATACTGCGGCAGAGACTGTGGCAATCAGGCAGGAACGATCAAAAGTGTCAGCAGGCTGGTTGATTTCGTACCGGAAACCATTACAAGAGCAGTCGTTTCGGATATCGATAAGGTACCGTTTCCGACCCACAACATCGTTCCGTTCATCGATACAGTACACGACAGATCCGTTGTTGAGACATTCCGCGGCTGCACGAGAGGGTGCAGGTTCTGTCAGGCGGGTATGATCTACAGACCGGTCAGAGAGAGAAAACCGGAAACCATCAAAAAACTCGCCATGGAGCAGTTGGCCAATACGGGGCATGAAGAATTGTCACTGCTGTCCCTGTCCACCAGCGATTACTCCCACTTTGAAGAACTGGCAACGGAGCTCATGGGGCTTTGCAAAGCACAGAACGTGGCCTTGTCACTGCCTTCCCTCAGACTGGATTCCTTTTCTTTCAGAGTACTGGAGGAAATCCAGGGATACCGCAAATCAGGGCTGACATTCGCACCGGAAGCAGGAACACAGAGGCTGCGGGACATTATAAACAAAAACATTACAGAAGATGATATATATGGCGCGGTCAGACAGGCAGTGGAGCTCGGATGGGAACACATCAAGCTTTACTTCATGATTGGATTGCCCGGGGAAAGAATGGAGGATCTGGACGGCATCGCTGAAATTGCGAAGCGCATTATGGATATCAATTACGAAATCCGCGGCAGGAAAGGCGGCAGATTCCGCGTTACCGTAAGCGTTTCGAACTTCGTACCGAAGGCCCATACGCCGTTCCAGTGGGAGGCGCAGGACAGACCGGAGGACTTTGTGGAAAAACACAATTATCTGGCTTCGAAACTGCACATCAAAGGCGTCACATTCAATTACCACGAAACAGTGACCAGCAATCTGGAAGCTGTATTTGCCAGAGGCGACAGAAGAACCGGCAGAATTCTGGAGGAAGCATGGAAACAGGGCTGTATCTTCGATGCATGGACAGAGCACTTCAAACCGGCTGCGTGGGAGAAAGCGTTTGATTTATGCGCAGAAGAATTTGGTTTTGCGGACGGCAGGGAATTAGAAGCCTTTTATAACTACAGAAAACGCAGTGAAGATGAGATTCTCCCTTGGGATATAGTCAACGCCTTCTTGGACAGGGAATTCCTGCTCTCGGAAAAGCACAGGGCGGAAGCAGCACAGACGACACCTGACTGCAGACTGGGATGTAATCTCTGCGGCGTGAACAAGTATACGGAGTGCTTCGTGTAAGGAGCAGCTGAATAATATATGAAATACGTGATCAGATTTCAAAAGACAGGTGTGATTTGTTACACTTCACACCTCGATATCATGAAGGTCTTCAAGAGATCTTTCAAGAGGGCCGGCATCAAACTAGCTTATTCGCAGGGTTTTAATCCGCATCCGAAGATGGGATTTGCGCAGCCTCTTTCTCTTGGGTATGAGAGTCTGGATGAGTATATTGAGTTTGAAACGGCAGATGCTGCTGTCGTGCCTGGAACGGAGTCGGCAAACGGCAAGGAGGAGATTCTGGAGAAGATGCGCGGGCTCATGCCGGGCGGACTTGAACTGCTGTCTATTGAGGAAGCAAGGCACAACAAGACTCTGGCTGCAAACACCATTGCAGCAGAGTACATGATTGAGATTCCGATACCGGAGAATAGACCAGTGGGTTGGCCTTTGGATGCACAGGAGATGCGGGATGCGTACATGGGACAGAAGGAAATCCTTACGCTGAAAAAACAGAAAAAGAAAAAAGAACCAGTGACCGTCAATATCAGACCGAAGATACGCGAGATGGTCTTCGAACCATCGGAGGAGCTTCTTCGGATCGAGGCATTGTTGGATTCCGGAAGCGATTCCAATCTCAGCCCGGAGCTGGTGATCACCACGGTTCTTGAGAAGTTTGATTTGAATGTTCCCAGAAGTAATATCAGGGTGTTGCGAAGGAAGATTCATTTCAAACAGTAAAAATACAATTAAAGGAAAGATTGACATTAAATTCCAATCATGCAATAATGCAAACGGATTGGAATTTTTGTTTTAAGGGGCGGAAAGGGTATGGTGATTGGAGATGAAAAGTATGATTGATGTTTGCAAAAGCAATAAAACCGTGGCCGCATTTTTGGAAGAATACGGTCCGCAGCTGAATAAGACAGCAGTAATCTGCCTGATTGGACTCGTCCTCTTCGCAGGGTTTTCGCTGGTTCGCGGCGCGGGCGATGAGCTTGAAGTTGAATCCTCTGCCAAGAGCTCAGCTGAGTCTGATGGGACTGATACACGAACAGTTTCTGCCGGTATGATTTATGTAGATGTGGGAGGTGCGGTCAAAACGCCGATGTTGGCTGAGTTGCCTGACGGAAGCAGAGTGGATGATGCCATAAAGGCAGCCGGCGGGTTGAAACAGGAAGCTGATATGACCAGTATCAACCGTGCTGAGTTTCTGGAGGATGGGCAAAAGGTCTTCATACCTTCCTTTCCCCTTGATGAAGACGGCAACATTATTGAAAATGCGGCAGGAGATACTGCTGATGCCGGCAGTGCGGCGGTTTCCGGTAAAGTCAATATCAACACGGCAGATTCCACGGCACTACAGACTTTAAGCGGAGTTGGACCTGCTACTGCTCAGAAAATCATAGATTACAGGGAATCGAACGGCAGATTTTCTTCCGTGGAAGACATTAAGAACGTATCCGGCATCGGTGAGAAAACATATGAGAAGCTGAAAGACAGCATTACAATATAAAGAGCAACTAACAGCAGGATGCGCTTGACGCATGGAAGATGGAAACTGTAGAATAACGGCAGCAGACATGACGATTTTTGCGGAGGGATTCTATGATTATCAAAGATGTGAAGATGCTGGATGAGAACTTCCAGACCAGAGAACATATGAACGTTGTCATCGAAGACGGCAGATTTTTGTCGATTACGCGAGGAATGCCTGATCCGGAAGGCCGTGAAATCATCGACGGCAGAGGTAAGTTCATGATGCCGGCGTTCTACAACACCCACTGTCATGTGCCGATGACGCTTCTGCGCGGTTACGGAGAAGGACTGCCGCTGCAGAGATGGCTCAATGAGAGGATATTCCCCTTTGAGGCAAAGTTCAGCCCGCAGTACAAATACTGGGGAGCGAAGCTGGGCGCTCTGGAGTTGATGAAATCGGGCTGTGTATCTATATCTGATATGTACTTCGATCTGGTTGACTACGGAAGAGCGCTCTATGAAGCAGGAATGAAAGCGAACCTATGTAACGGACTTGTAACGTTCGATGATGATGCTTCTTACTATAAAGACAGAGCTTATCAGGATACACTGACACTGATGCAATGGATCAAGGATCATGAGCCTGAGAACAACGGACGGATCAAAACGGATGTATCTGTGCATTCGGAGTACGCAAATCGGGAAAAGGCTCTTTTGGAAGCCTTTGCATTTGCCATTGATGAGGGACTGATCATACAAGCACATATCTCGGAGACAAAAGCAGAGCACGAAGAGTGCAAGGTGCGTCATGGAATGACTCCGGTCGCTTATTTTGAGAAGCTGGGCGCCTTCCGCTCACCGCTTATCGCGGCTCATTGCGTATGGCTTGAAGACGCAGATGTGGATATTATGGTCAGAAATGGTGCCTACATGTCCCACAATCCATCTTCGAACCTCAAACTCGGCAGCGGCATTGCTCCTGTCAGCAAGTTCCGCGAGAAGGGCATGAACATCACGATTGGAACGGATGGAGCATCGTCCAACAACAACCTGAACATGCTGGAAGAAGTTAATCTGGCAGCAATGCTTTGCAGAGGGCAGTCTCTGGACGCGAATGCTGTTCCGGCAGTGGATATTATAAAAGCGGCGACAAGAGGCGGAGCCCTTGCGCAGGGCAGGGAAGACTGCGGTCTCATCAAGGAAGGCTTCCGGGCTGATTTCATACTGTTCGATCTTGAGAAGGAACACCTGACGCCTGATTTTGATACACTGGCCAATATTGTTTTTGCAGCGCAGAGTTCAGATATCTGTATGACAGTATGTGACGGCGAGATCATCTGTAAAGACGGAGAAGCTCTTTTCGTTGACGAAGAAGAAACCATTGCAAAAGCATCAGAAAGCTTCAAGAAAGTGCTTGAAAGCCTCTGATGATTGTTATATAATACCGTTTGCGTGTTTAGGTGCGGCAATAAGGCTGCACAAGCTGTAAATTAAGAAAGTGGGGTAATTTAATGGCTAATATTAAATCCGCAAAGAAAAGAATCCGTGTTATCGACAAGAAGACAGCAAGAAACAGAAGAGTTAAAGGTCATCTGAAGGATGTCTTTAAGTCATTCGACGCTGCTATCGCTGCAGGAGATATGGAGAAGGCTAAGGCTGATCTGGCTCTGGCTGAGAAGAAGCTCATGCAGGCTGCTGCAAAGGGCACCATCCATAAGAATGCTGCATCAAGAAAAGTTTCAAGAATGACACAGAGATTCAACAAGGCGAACGCCTAATTCTCACCCGTCCCCACCGGCACATAAGTTAAATGTGCGATACGCTTCGTGCGTATCAGAGAAGCAAGCCACTCCGGCATGTCTCAGCGGAGTGGTTTTTTGTATATTTTATTTTTCGGGTTATATGTTATACTTATTTTGTAGAATTATGTAAAAAAGAGGTTTAGTCATATGAGCACACATATTAATGCTGCCGAAATCGGCGATATCGCGGAATCAATCCTTCTTCCGGGAGATCCGCTCCGGGCGAAATTTATCGCAGAGAACTATCTTGAAAACCCGCGGTGTTACTCTGAAGTACGTAACATGCTTGGATTTACGGGCACCTATAAAGGAGTTCCGGTTTCTGTGCAGGGAACAGGAATGGGAATGCCTTCCATGGGTATCTATTCTTATGAATTGATTCATGAGTATAAGTGCAGAAACCTGATTCGCGTCGGTACAGCCGGTGCATTCAGGGAGGATTTGAATCTTGGAGATATCGTTATTGCAGTAGGCGCATCCACAGACTCCAACTTTGCCCACACGTATAAACTGCCGGGCAGCTACACGCCGACGGCCAGCTATGAACTTCTGTCCAAGGTGAGAGACGCATCTGAGGAAACCGGCATCAAGTTTACGGCCGGCAACCTTGTTTCCTGCGATGTATTCTATGAAAATGATCCGGATTGGTGGAAGGCATGGGCAAATGTCGGTGTGCTTGGAGTAGAGATGGAAGCAGCAGCCCTTTATATGAACAGTGCTGCGGCAGGTGTGAATGCACTTGCCATCATGAGCATCAGCGATAACTTTGTAACAAATGAGAAATCCACTGTCGAGGAGAGACAGAACAGTTTTACGAATATGATGAAACTCGCATTGGAAACAGCCATTAGGTAATAATCAAAGGAGTTCAGTTAAATGAAAGTACTAGAATCAGCAGAAAACTATCTGGAAGCGATTCTGATGATACGTGAAGAGAAAGGGATGGTCCGCGCGATCGACATTGTCAATCATCTTGGATTCAGCAAGCCCAGTGTCAGCGTTGCTATGAAGCATCTTGAAACCGATGACCTGATCAGAAGGGACAAGGACGGTTTCATCTTTCTCACTGATAGCGGAGAGGAAATTGCTGAGATGATCTTCGAGCGCCACAACCTTCTTACGGATATTTTCGTAAAGATTGGCGTAGACCCTGAAACAGCGAGGGAAGATGCCTGTAAAATCGAGCATGACCTGAGCGAAGAGACATTTGAACACATCAAGAGAGCATATACAGCACACAAAGACAAATATATATGAGCGACTATAAACAGTACATCAGAAATTTCAGTATCATAGCACACATTGACCACGGTAAGTCGACACTTGCAGACAGGATGATTGAGATGACCGGTCTGGTCAGTCATCGTGATATGCGTGAACAGTATCTGGACAACATGGAACTGGAACGCGAACGCGGCATTACGATCAAACTGCAGACAACGAGGATGGTCTTCAAGAGCAAAGACGGGAACGAATACATCTTCAATCTCATCGACACACCGGGCCATGTTGACTTTACATATGAAGTATCAAGATCCCTGGCGGCATGTGAAGGGGCGGTTCTTGTTGTAGACGCGACACAGGGAGTAGAGGCGCAGACCCTCGCCAATGTTTATCTGGCAATGGATGAGGACCTGGAAATCATGCCTGTTCTCAATAAGATAGATCTTCCGAGCGCCCGGCCTGATGAAGTGCGGGAGGAAATAGAAGAAGTCATCGGAGTGGAAGCGTCCGACGCACCTCTCGTGTCAGCGAAGGAAGGCACAGGTGTAGACGATCTTCTTGAAATGATCGTAAAGAAGATTCCGGCGCCTTCCGGTGATGAGAACAGTCCGCTGAAGGCTCTGATTTTCGATTCCTATTACGATAACTACAAAGGCGTCGTCATTTACACGAGAATCTTTGATGGAACAGTCAAAGAGGGTGATATGATACGCCTGATGAACACAGATAAGAAATACGAGGTTACCGAGGTCGGTGTTTATGCTCCGGGTCCTGTGGAAAGCAAATGCCTGAAGGCTGGTGAAGTAGGATATATCTGCGCCAGCATCAAGCGCGTTGCTGACGCGCGGGTCGGTGATACCATCACTTTGGATGAAAACCCTGCAGAAGAACCTCTTCCGGGATACAAAAAAGTCCAGTCTATGGTCTACTGCGGTATTTATCCGGCTGAAGGTGAAAAATACGAGAATGTCAAGGATGCTCTTGAGAAACTGCAGGTCAATGACGCAGCGTTCCACTTCGAACCTGAGACGTCCACGGCGTTAGGATATGGCTTCCGATGCGGGTTTTTGGGGCTTTTGCATATGGAAATCATCGTTGAGCGTCTGGAACGGGAATTTGACCTCAGCGTCATCACAACGTCGCCGAGCGTTATCTATAAAGTCGTGAAAAATGATGGAACGGTGGAAATGGTGCAGAATCCATCAAATCTGCCGGATCCAATGGAAATCGATCATATTGAAGAACCAATGGTCAAGGCGGATATCATGGTACCGAAAGAATATGTTGGAAGCATCATGGAAATCTGTCAGGAACGCAGGGGACGTATGATCCACATGGAATATATTACGGAGAACAGAGTCAATCTGCACTATGATATGCCTTTGAATGAGGTTATCTACGATTTCTTCGACGCACTGAAGTCAAAGACAAGAGGATACGGCTCTCTGGATTATGAATTCAGCAGGTATGAACCGAGCAAGGTGGTCAAATTGGATATCCTGCTGAATAAGGATATGGTCGATGCGTTCAGTATGATCGTACACGAGTCCAAGGCATACGCGAGAGGCCGCTTTGTCTGTGAAAAACTGAAAGAAATCATTCCGAAGCACCAGTTCGAAGTGCCAATCCAGGCAAGTGTCGGACAGAAGATTATTGCCAGAGAGACGGTCAGAGCATACCGAAAAGATGTTATTGCCAAATGTTATGGTGGTGACATTTCCAGAAAGAAAAAACTTCTTGAGAAACAGAAGGAAGGAAAGAAGCGGATGCGCCAGTTCGGAACAGTAGAAGTTCCACAGGAGGCATTCACTGCGGTGTTGAAATATGACGATAACAAGTAGTGATAACAATATCGGATTATATATTCACATCCCATTTTGCCTGAAGAAGTGCAGATACTGCGACTTCCTGTCCTTTGAATGTCACGACGAAACGGCGCTGCACCAGTACACAGATGCACTGCTCCGTGAAATCGATACGAGATATGAGGAATGGCCGTATAGAGTCGTGGACACGATTTATATTGGAGGCGGAACGCCATCCATCCTGCATGCTGAAGACATGAGGCGCATCATGAAGGGTATCATGTCGAACTTCACCGTGGCCGAGGACAGTGAAATCACCATTGAAGCGAATCCTGCGACTTTGGATGACAGAAAGCTGGAAACCTATCTGGAGTCCGGTATCAATAGAATCAGCATCGGCACACAGTCCTTCGACAATTCCATACTTAACCTCCTGGGAAGAGTTCATGATAAGAATGATGCGCTGAGCGCCATCAGAATGGCGAAGAAAGCCGGCTTCAGGAATGTGAATGTGGATATGATGTTCGGCATTCCTGGACAGACGCTGAAGATGTGGCGTGATTCACTGCGCCAGTGTGTATTCTTAAGACCGGAACACATCTCTCTCTACAGTCTGCAAATCGAGGAGGGGACACAGTTTCATCGCCTGGTGGAGAACGGAACCATGGAGCCGACAACTGAGAGAGTCGACAGGATCATGTATCATGACGCGATCGATATGATCGAAAATGCAGGATACCATCACTACGAAATATCCAACGGTGCGCTTCCAGGATCTGAGAGCAGACACAATCTCAAATACTGGTCATACAAGGAGTATCTGGGTCTGGGCCCTGGAGCCAGCTCTTTTATCGGCGGTCACAGATTCAAGAACACGTCCTCCGTTCTGGAGTATCTGAAATTCATCAAGGCTGGTCTTCCGCCAGTAAAACCTGAGGATGTAGAACAGTATACACAGCGTGATGAAATGGGCATCTTCGTGTTCACCGGGCTGCGCAAGACAGACGGATTTGATATCAGAGATTTTGAGGCAACCTTCAACAGAGAGTTCTTCGATGTCTACGATCCAATGATCATCACCAAACTCAGGGGATTGATTGAAATGGATGGGTTCGTTATGAAATTAACAAATAAAGGCATCGACGTGTCCAACAAAGTGATGGCTGAATTTGTATAAATATGCATTTATACATACTATTTTGTTCTGATTTGTTGATTTAATTGCATATTTTTTGACACAGGGACATATTATTATGATAATATGTCCCTGGCTAATTATTTTGTCATTAATTTAACAAGTTATATCTTTAGCATTCAATTCAGGCACGAAATTATCAATCGTATTTCAAGGAGGAAAAAACATGTCAGAATTAAGAACAGCATTACCTAAGATCTCAACTCCACTGCCGGGTCCTAAGGCACAGGCTCTGATCGAGAGAAGAGCAAAGGCTACCCCTAAGGCCATCGGTACTGCATACAAAGCAGTCATCGAAAGAGGCGAAGGAGCAATGTTCGAAGATGTTGACGGCAACATCTTCCTGGACTGGATCGCAGGCGTAGGCGTACTGAACATCGGATACTCACATCCTGAGCTGAT
>SVCS01000050.1:1573-11867 GCA_015058205.1 Clostridiales bacterium | reverse complement strand
GAATTTATCCGCAGACTGGTAAAAGATGACCTGATTCCTGATGACGTGGTGATCCAGGTGCTGACCCAATCCAGAAGACACATCATCGAGAAAACCTTCGAAGCGCTGGAAGGCGTAAAGCATGCTGTTGTACATCTGTATAATTCTGTATCCTTCGCCCAGCGCCAGCAGGTATTTCGAGCCACGAAGGAAGAAGTCATGAAGATTGCAACTGACGGCGCCGAGCTGATCAAAGAAATCGCAGATCGCTTCCCGAACACCCATTACCAGTACGAATACTCACCGGAGAGTTTTACCGGAGCCGAAATGGACTACGCTCTTGACGTATGTAATGCGGTCATCGATATCTGGGAACCGACGCCGGACAACAAAGTCATCATCAACCTTCCGGCGACTGTGGAAATGTCCATGCCGCACATGTTCGCCAACCAGGTGGAATACATGAGCCGGAATCTCCACAACAGAGAAAGTGTCTGCATCTCCCTCCACCCTCACAACGACAGAGGTACGGCCGTGGCGGCTGCTGAACTGGGATTGCTCGCCGGCGGAGACAGAATTGAAGGAACGCTCTTCGGAAACGGCGAACGCACCGGCAACGTCGACATTGTCACACTGGCAATGAATATGTACAGTCACGGCGTGGATCCTGAACTGGATTTCTCACACATGCCGGACATCGTAGGCGCTTACGAGCACTTTACCGGGCTGCAGGTCAGTCCGCGCCATCCGTACAGCGGTTCTCTGGTTTTCGCAGCGTTCTCCGGATCTCATCAGGACGCCATCGCCAAAGGCATGAACTGGCGTGAGGAAACCGACCCATCCAGATGGACAGTGCCTTACCTGCCGATCGACCCCCATGACGTCGGCCGTAAATACGACGGTAACGTCATCAGAATCAACAGCCAGTCCGGCAAAGGCGGCGTAGCATACCTTATCAAGCGTGACCACGGATTTGACATTCCGCAGGCCATGCGTCCGGAAGTCGGCTACCTGATGAAAGGCATCTCCGACAAGCGGGCCGAAGAACTATCAGCGGATGAGATTTTCCAGATATTCAAGGACGAGTACATCAACTACTTCGATCCTCTGGACATCACGCACGCTACCTTCACGCATCTTTCGACAACGAAGTCAGAGGATGCTAACGCCTACGGCGTGGAAATGCGTGTTGTCATCAATGAAGAAATCTACTTCCTCAAAGCGGAAGGAAACGGCCGTCTGGACGCAGTGAGCAACGCTCTTCGGAAGACGAACTACAACTTCAGCAACTACGAGTTCATCACCTACTCGGAGCACGCCATCAGCGCCGATTCCAATTCCATGGCCGCCGCCTATATCTGCATTGCAGACAGGAAAGGCAATGAGTACTGGGGCGTAGGAACGCAGGCCGACATCATCCTGGCCTCTGTCAACGCTCTGGTCAGCGCTTTGAACAGAATGAATAAACACACCCACTTCCTCAGTGAATAAGAAAGGACTGTTACCAATATGGGAATGACAATGACACAGAAGATACTGGCCGCACATGCAGGTCTGGAATCCGTCACAGCGGGTCAGCTGATCAACGCCCGCCTGGACATGACTCTGGCCAACGATATTACCGGTCCGGTATCCATCAATGAATTTGACGGGGCAGGCTTCAGCAGTGTCTTCGACAAAAGCCGCATCTCCCTCGTCATGGATCACTTCACACCGAACAAAGACATCAAAAGCGCTGAACAGTGCAAAAAATGCCGTGCTTTTGCAAAGAGATTCGATATCGACAATTTCTACGATGTAGGGGATATGGGCATCGAACACGCCCTTCTGCCGGAAAAAGGTCTCGTCGCTCCCGGCGATGTCATCATCGGTGCAGACTCTCACACTTGCACCTACGGAGCCCTTGGCGCATTCTCAACAGGCGTCGGTTCCACGGACTTGGCTGCCGGTATGGCAACCGGGGAAGCCTGGTTCAAGGTTCCGGAAGCGCTTCGGTTCAATCTGACCGGATCTCTGCAGGAAGGTGTCAGCGGCAAAGATGTCATCCTGCACATCATCGGCATGATCGGCGTTGACGGCGCGCTCTACCGTTCTATGGAGTTTGCCGGTCCGGGCGTCAGCAGCCTCTCCATGGAAGACAGACTCTGCATCTGCAACATGGCCATCGAAGCCGGCGGCAAGAACGGTATCTTCCCGGTTGATGAAATCACAGATGCATTCATGCGCGAAAGAACAGATCGAGAGTATGTTGCTTTTGCAGCTGATGAAGATGCGGAGTATGCGGCAACCTATGATATCAATTTGTCATCAATCCGGCCGACCGTGGCCTTCCCTCATCTGCCGGAAAACACGAAGACCATCGATGAAATCGGTGATATTCCAATCGACCAGGTAGTCATCGGATCCTGCACGAACGGCAGACTGTCGGACATGAAAGCAGCTGCCGAAATCCTCGAGGGAAAACACATCGCTCCCGGCGTACGCGGTATCATCATCCCGGCGACGCAGAAGGTCTACAAGGACTGCATCAAAGCCGGTTACATCGATATCTTCATCGATGCAGGCTGCGTCGTATCCACACCGACATGCGGACCGTGTCTCGGCGGCCACATGGGCATCCTCGCCAGCGGTGAACGCTGTGTCGCAACAACAAACAGGAACTTCGTCGGACGTATGGGCGCGGTAGATTCAGAAATCTATCTGGCAAGTCCACAGGTTGCTGCAGCATCGGCAATTGCCGGCCGCATTGCAGGTCCGGACGTCGCAGGTTCTGTGACAAAGTAGGAAAGGAGCAGATACATGAACGCAAAAGGAACAGTACATAAATACGGAAACAACATCGATACTGATGTCATCATACCGGCACGTTATCTGAACACGCAGGACCACAAAGAACTTGCCAGCCACTGTATGGAGGACATCGATAAAGAATTCGTGCATAAAGTCCATGAAGGAGACATCATGGTTGGCGGCGAAAACTTCGGCTGCGGCTCCTCCAGGGAGCATGCTCCCATCGCCATCAAAGCATCCGGCGTCAGCTGCGTCATCGCTTCTACCTTCGCGCGCATCTTTTACCGCAACGCCATCAACATCGGGCTCCCGATTTTGGAGTGCCCTGAGGCGAGCAAAGGTATCGAAGCCGGTGATGAGGTCTCTGTGGATTTTGACTCCGGCGTAATCACAAACGTGACCAAAGGAGAAACTTACCAGGCCCAGCCATTCCCGGAATTCATTCAGAACATCATCCGCAGCGGCGGGCTCATGAGCTCAATCAAAGAAAAACAGAACGACAAGTAAGGAGATACGAAATTGGAATACAACATTGCAGTAGTAAGGGGCGATGGAATCGGCCCTGAAGTAATCAGAGAAGCAGTCAAAGTGCTCAACGCAGTCGGCGGGAAATACGGACACACATTCCATTACAATTATGTACTTGCCGGCGGTGAAGCCATCGATGAAACCGGCAGATGCCTGCCTGATGAAACAGTATCCATTGCAAAGGCATCCGATGCAGTGCTCCTGGGCGCCGTCGGCGGTCCGAAGTGGGACACACTGCCGGGAGACGAACGACCTGAGCGTGCCCTTCTGGGACTCCGCAAGGAACTCGGTCTGTTTGCCAACCTGCGCCCTGCTATGGTCTTCGATGAGTTGGCGGACGCATCTCCGCTGAAGCCGGAAATCATCGCAGGCGGTCTGGACATTGTCGTAGTCCGCGAGCTGACCGGCGGCATTTACTTCGGTGAAAAAGGATTAAAGGATACAGACATGGGACCGGCCGCTTACGATGTGGAACAGTATTCTGAAGAAGAAGTCCGCCGCATCGCCCGCGTTGCCTTTGATATGGCCATGAAGCGTAATAAGCGCGTAACCAGCATTGATAAAGCCAACGTTCTGGAGAGCTCACGGCTGTGGAGGCGCATCGTTGCTGAAGTCGCCGAGGAATATCCGGAAGTTGCCCTTGACAACATGTACGTTGACAATGGGGCTATGCAGCTGGTCAGAAACCCGAAACACTTCGACGTCATTGTGACGAGCAACATCTTCGGTGACATTCTATCCGATGAAGCCAGCCAAATCACCGGTTCCATCGGCATGCTCCCTTCCGCCAGCCTGGCGAACGGAAACTTCGGTATGTATGAACCTGTTCACGGTTCTGCACCGGACATCGCAGGCACCGGCAAAGCCAATCCGCTGGCGACAATTCTCTCCGCCGGCATGATGCTGCGGTACACCTTCGGTCTCATGGAAGAAGCCAACGCCATCGACAACGCCGTCCGCGCTTTCCTCAAGGAAGGATGCCGGACCTTCGATATCGCCACAAGAGATACCGTCCCTCTGACCACTTCTGAAACCGGCGATAAAGTGGCCTCACTCATATAAGGCAGCCGCCGGAATCGTTGGATCTTCCGAATACAATAAGATAACAACAAAGCCCCTCACTTAAGAGGGGCTTTTGTGATTCACTAAACTGAGTCAGCCATCTAACATCATGTACTTACATCATGAATCCAACGATCAGATATGCGATGATTGACGCTCCTCCTGCAATGCAAGCGTACGGCAGAGTCGTCAGCATCAGATTCAGCGGCTTGACCTGTGTTCCCTGTGCACACATGATGACACCGTCGCCATAGAGACAGGTGTTGCTTCCGAATGCAGCACCGGAGAAGACTGCCGCAGATGCGAGAATCGGATCTACGCCCATAGCGTTCGCCAGTGGAATGACGATTGGAATGATGATTGCAGCCAGATCCCAGAAGCATCCAGTTGCGTATGCGTAGATACCGCAGACAACGAATACTGCTGCCGGCAGAAGTCCGCCGTGCATGATCGGCTCAGTTACGGAAATAACATAATCAGCCAGTCCCAGTTCGATGTTCGCTGACTGTACTGCAAAAGCAAGTACTGACAGAACAAATACGAATCCCATGGACATGATTCCATCGAAGCATGCCGCAAGGAGTTCTGAGAATGAAAGCTTCTTCTGCACCAGATAAAGTGCAAAGGCAACAACGACTGCTGCTGCGGAACCCATCATAACATCTGTATCAGTGAGCAGTGTTACGATGATCATGACGATCAGTGGAATCAGGAAGTTCCAAGGATGTGCCTTCGTCCCTTCCGGAAGTTCTTCCACCTTCGCGTTCTCAACGATTTCAGGATCTGTTCCCTCCGGGAATACGTCACCCAGTGTCTCATATCTCTGATACGCCTTCTTCATGGATCCGATCTTCGGAAGCACGCCGAGGATCTGCAGGATGCAGACAATAACAGCGAACCATGCATAGAAGGCGAACGGCAGACCGTGTACATAGGCAGCCATGGATGAACCGCCGATTTCAACACCCTGATCTTCCATGAGCTGTGAGAAATAAACAGCCCAGGATGACAGTGGGATGAGCAGACAGACAGGTGCTGCCACTGTGTTTACAACATAAGCCAGCTGCAGACGCGGGATTCCCAGCTTGTCTGTAATTCCCTTCATGGTCGTACCGACAGCCAGGTTGTTCAGATAGTCATCCAGGAAGATGATAATTCCGATGATGAACGTTCCGAACAGAGCGGTCTTCTTGTTCTTGATGAATTTGGAAGCCCAGAACCCAAAGTCAATGACAGCGCCGGACCTCTCGTACATCATAATCAGCATGCCAAACAAGGCGATTACAATGAGCAGCCATTGCAGTGAGTCGTTCGTGAACGATGCATAGAGACAATCGAAGAACTTACCCGCAAAGCCAAAGAGTCCACCGCCGAGTATGAGCGCTGCCATAGACAGACCGCATGTCATAGCGAACAACGTCTTCTTCGTTGTCACTGCGATGACAAGGATGGTCAGTACCGGAAGAACGCAGATAATACCATACTCCATTTTGTTCTCCTTTCTGTAAAAAATAACGAATAATAGATAATTACTTTATGCAAAACCGGCCAATGCCGTTATGCTTCATAAACCACTTTGCCATCCATGATCGTGAGCAGAGCCTTCTTCCCCAACAGGTCGGACGGCGCCTCGTCGATGATGCGTCCGTCGAGCACGGCAATGTCCGCCTTCTTGCCCGGTTCCAGAGATCCCAGTTCATCCTCAACGCCCAGCACATAAGCTCCGGAATAGGTGTATCCGTAGAGGGTCTCCCAGATATCCATCACATCATCCCTGTTCGGACCGACCGGCGTGCCGTCGGCCATGCATCTGGTGATGGCAGCATATATGTTGTTGAACGGGTCGATATCCACAATCGGATAGTCAGTACTCATATTGACCTCTCCGCCCGCTTCGATAATGCCTTTCATCGGATAGGATCTGCCCCACCGTTCTTCACCGATCGCATCCAGCATGAATTCCTCGGAAGAAAGCTGCAAGTGGGCCGGCTGTTTACATGCAACGACACCCAGTTCACGGAACCGCTCAACATCGTCCTCATGAAGCAGCTCGATGTGCTCCACGCAGTTGCGCATACCATGGTCGCCATTCGCCTTGTTCGAAGCTTCAAATGCGTTCAAAGCCATGCGTACTGCTCCGTCGCCGGTGCAGTGGATCCTGACTGGATATCCCGCCTTGTTTGCAGCAGTAACCTTGGCGTCCAGTTCTTCCTGTGTGTGAATCGGAACTCCGTTCTTCTCCGGATTCTCCGGCTCATCGATGTACGGATCCACCAGAACGCCTGTACACGCATCGATGACACCATCCTGATAGGCTTTGAGTCCCGGCATCCTGACGTAACCATCGCTGTATTCCTTCTGCAGCTGTCCTGCCTTTGCAAAGGTCAAATCCTTATCGATAGCCGGATAGATGAAAATACGGCACGTCAGTTTGTCCTGAGCCTCCAGATTCCTGTACAGCTTGAATCCCGCAGGTTCTCTATCGATGACGTGTTCATTGGACAGATCTCCCACAGAGGTGATTCCGAACTCAGCGAAACGCCGGAAGGCATTCAGCAGCAGACGCTCTGCTTTTGCAGGTTCGATGTCCATCATCATGAAGTAAACCGGATCCGCGCCCTTGTTGTAGAGAACGCCGGTGAGCTCTCCCGCTTCATCCTTCTTAATGAAGAATGCGTCTTCCTCTGACACGGTCTCCTTCGTATAGCCGAACATTTCCAGCGCCTTGGAGTTGACCCAGACGAGCCATCCATCCGCCGTAGGCAGACAGATTGGAATATCCTTTGATATGTCGTCCAGTATTTCCTTGCGCGGAAACTCACGGCTGTCCCACAAAGACAGCATCCACCCGCTGGCCAGAATCAGATCCGTATCAGGGTTACGCTCCAGATAATCCCGCACAATGGCGGCGCACTCCTCGGCGGACTTCGTTCCCTCCAGATTGATGTCGTTGTCGTCCATCATAGCGCCCATCGTGATGTGGATGTGCGAATCGATGATACCCGGCAGCACCAGTTTGTCTTCGAACGCAAAAACAACCGTGTCCCCACCGATGTACTCCTCAATTTCCGGCCTGCTTCCTACTGCCAGGATACGGTCTGCACTGATTGCAACGCCTCCGTCAAAGACTTCCCTGCCTTTGCCGTTGTAAATTAAATTGCTTAGTATTACTTTTTCTGCTTTCATGAGTACATTGTAACCTTACTTTGCGTCACGTTCAACCACATTATCGTATTAAAGCGCTATTTATATGCAAAAAAACAGCTCCGGAACTATTGTTCCGGAGCTGTTTCGTTTTCTTTTCCTTATTGATTAATCAACTTTTTCGAACATGTCTTTGCTGACTCCGCAAACCGGGCATTCCCAGTCATCAGGAAGATCTTCAAATGGTGTTCCAGGAGCGATTCCGTTATCCGGATCGCCTACTTCAGGATCATAAACATGTCCGCAAGGTCCGCATTCATACTTATCCATAATTGTGCTCCTTTCAAATTCAATATCTATAGTGAATTATAATTGTCTACAGTGCCGGTGTCCAGTAATACTCTCCGTAAATATCCGTGAATCTGTATGTGATGACGGACTTCGTTTTCTCAAGATCGACATTGGAAATCACGATATTATCCGGATCCTCCACCTTCATGCTTCCGATTTCGTAGGTTTCCTTGTCACCGCTCATCGGATAGTAATCGCAGATGAATGTGAGTTCGTCACCTGTTGCCAGATCCGCATCGATCTTCGCCTCTGTTTCTGTCACTTCATCATCGTAATCGTACTGAACGCCCATCACATATCCCTGCTCATTGTTGTTGTCGAAGGCCAGGTACAGCTTCGCTTTCTCGCCGTTGATCTGACAAGGGACATATCCTTTGATGCAGTAGTCATCACCGTTCTCCAGTGTCTCTGTGTGGTAGTAGGCGACGGTTTTGCCGTTCAGGGCGAGCCAGGAATTGTCCTGATCCGGAATCAGATTGCCCTCGCTGTCGAAATCAAAGACGTTGTCGAGACCGAGATCAAGATAGCCTTCCCCTACTTGATAGAGCATGGACTTGTCTGCCGTCTGCACCAGTGACCACTGTCCTTCCGGCATGGAGATACACTCCTGTCCCTGACTGTTCTCCTGCCAGATCAGATAGCTCTTGTCGAGGCAGTTCTTGGCAACATATCCGGCTGCCTCTAATGGTTCGAGACCGCCGTCTTCCAGGAAGCTGCTGTTACCGGAATCAAGGCCTTCGATATTGGCCCGGTCGATTCCTCTTCCGGAGAACAGTGACTGAATCAGCTGATTCATCGCCTCTCCGCTCATATTGCTGCCGGAACCGGAGTTGCCGTATCCGAATATAGATTCAAACGGTGAGGTCGTTCCTCCGCCGATCGCCTGTCCGCTCACCTGCATCTGGGCGAACATTCTGATGCAGCTGGTGTAGCTCTGATCCATACCGATTTCATTGTAGGTCGCTGACATGGAATCAACAGCACCCACTCTCTTGTATGGGAAGTAAATGGAAAGTCCATATGCATTGGCTACGTTCGGTGACGTCCTGTTGTATTTCACTGCGCTCAGCAGTGTATTGGCCAGTTCCTTGGCTTCCGGTGTGCCCAGCCTCTCACTGAAGTGAACCAGGTCGATCTGGTCAATGGCTGTGCTGGCAGCGAACTCCTTCGCCCCGCTTCTCGCTGTTGCGATGGTCTTATAGTCGCCATTCTTAATCATGCTCTGCGCCTTTGTTCCAAACGCATTAATGTCTTCAGGAACGGTCTGGCTCAGTTCCGCCAGGTCTACCACTGACAGGGTCGTCTGCTGATTGCCTCTGATCTTAGCACTTTCAGAAGTAAAATCATCGACGATCATCTTGCCTAAATCCAGTGTCGGCATGGACGTGTCGTTTGACAGAGCTGTCAGCCAGTTTGTATAGTACCAGCCCTTACCCGGTTCTGTTTCTTCGCTGCTGATCAGATAGTCTGCACGGTCGCTCAGCATGAGTGCTGTTTCTGTCGTCGCCATGAGGCACGCATCGAAACCGATGAAGTCAAACTTGACTTTGGAGTTTTTCAGTGCCTGGTCGATTCTCTCAAGGGACATGGATTTCGGATAGGAATTCTTCTGGTCATATCCGAATCCGCTGGCACTTCCGCCGCCGTGATCCCACAGGATGAGCATATTTCTATTTGCCGGGAAGTTCTTCGCTGTCCACGCAACAAAGCTTCTGAGTGTTGCCGGGTCCGTCATTGCACCGTTACCGGCGTTTCTCTCAAGACACGCCAGCTTGCCGTTGGTGATTTTGTAAATCTGATTCACACTGCTGCTGACAACATTGTTTCTCCACTGTTTGCAGCCGCCGGTAAATACAATCAGATTTACCTTATCCGATACATTCGCATTCAGCATCTCCTGCAGGTCGTAAGTTCCCATACCGCCGTTGGACTCCAGGTCCGTACCACACATGTAGACCATGATGGTTGCGGTGTCTTTGCCGTTGCCGAGAATCTTTGTGAACTTATCTCTGGCTTCCGGTGCGACGTCTCTGTTGAGCTGGCCCACGTTGGAATCTGAATACCATCCGCTGGATGTCTGCGGTGTGTTCTGGTAGTACTGCTGTGCCGGCTGGCTGTTTCCATTGAAGATGTTCCCCAGTCCGCCCAGAGTCGCGCCGCCGCCGCCGAAGATCAAAACAATCGCAATGATAATGATCTTCATCAGTCCTCCGCCTCCGCTTCGTGTGCCGCCACTGCTGAAGTGACCGCCGCCGAAACTGCTGCTGTGGCCGCCGCTGAAGCTGCTGCTGTGGCCTCCGCTGCTGTGGCTGAATCCGCCGGAGCCGCCGGAGCTGTGGCCTCCCAGCGGTTTGCTCCCGCTCAGTGAATTTGTTCCGCCTGTTTTGAACGTTTTTCTCGCTTTAGGTCTGTTATCCATAATCACCTTCCTGAAGATTCA